>JBAQLR010000037.1:0-12197 GCA_049302035.1 Syntrophales bacterium | reverse complement strand
GTCCGGCGAACGACACTGTTGCCCTCCTCCCCGGCCTGGTGTCGCCCGCCGACCTGCGCCATCTAAAGGAGATCATGGCAAGCCTGGCGTTGCCCGCCGTCATCCTGCCCGACTACTCCGATACCCTGGATGGCCCGGCCATGAGCCGCTACGAAAAGATACCGGCCGGGGGCACGACGATCGACGCGATCAAAAAAACCGGCGGCGGACAGGCAGTGTTGGAGTTCGGCCGGACCCTGGCAGCGTTTCCAAGCGGCGGCAGCCTGCTGGCCAAACGTTTCGGCCTGGTCCGCTATTGCCTGGGATTACCCATCGGTATCCGGGAAACCGACGCCTTCTTCGAGGTCTTGACTTCATTGAGCGGTCGTGATGCCATGCCCGCCAGCCACAGCGCCGAGCGTGGTCGGCTGATCGATTCGCTGGTCGATGGCCACAAATATCTATTTGGCAAGCGGGCGGTGGTCTACGGCGAGGAAGACCTGGTGGTCGGGTTGGTCTCGTTTCTGTCCGAGATCGGGGTAAAGCCGGTGCTCTGCGCCTCGGGCGGCAAAAGCGGCCACTTTGCCGAGGCGATTGCCGCCGTCACCGACGGCCTGCTTGATGAAAGCCCTCTCGTCCGCGAAGGAACTGATTTCTTCGAAATAACAGAGGAGGCTACGGCGTTAGCGCCTGATTTGATCATTGGCCACAGCAAGGGCTATAGCCTGGCCAGGAAACTGGACACCCCCCTCATCCGGTTGGGTTTCCCGATCCATGACCGCATGGGTGGCCAGCGGATTCTCCATCTCGGCTACCGGGGGGCGCAACGGCTGTTTGATGAAATCGTCAACACGATCATCGACCGGAAGCAGTCGGTGTCGCCGGTTGGATATAGTTATATGTGATTGTTGGTTAACCCGCGATTTTTTGTTTGTTTCGTAGGGGCACCCCTTGCGGGTGCCCCTACAAGTGCTAACGAAATTACCTGGGAGTTTATCATGAACACAACACAACTTGATATATCAAAACATCCTTGTTTCAACGTCGGCGTCAAGGGACAGTTCGGCAGGATTCATCTGCCGGTGGCCCCGAAGTGCAATATTAAATGCAATTACTGTAACCGCAAATACGATTGTGTGAACGAAAGCCGGCCGGGAGTGACATCCACGGTTTTGACCCCGGAACAGGCTGTCGAATACACGGCCCGGGTTCTGACAAAAGAGCCGCGCATCTCGGTGGCGGGTATCGCCGGACCAGGCGATCCCTTTGCCAATGCCCCCGAAACCATGCAAACCATACGGCTGCTCAGGAAACGTTTTCCGGGGATACTTCTCTGTCTGTCCTCAAACGCCATGAACATCAGCCCGTATATCGAAGAGCTTGCCAGGCTGCAGGTCTCCCACGTCACGATAACCATCAATGCCGTTGATCCGGAAATTGGCGCCCGAATCTATGGCTGGGCGCGGGACGGCCGGGTTATTCATCAGGGCAGGAACGCTGCCGAGCTTTTGCTGGCCCGTCAGATGGCGGCTGTCGCAGAACTGAAGCGGCACAAGATCACGGTCAAGATCAACTCCATTCTCATTCCTGGGGTAAACGACCATCATATTGAGGCGGTGGCCGAGAGGATGCGGGAGCTGGATGCTGATCTTTTTAATTGCATGGCCCTGTTCCCCAATGTCGACACCCCGTTCGCCGCGATTGCCCAACCCAGCCCTGTCCGGATGGAAGAAGTGCGGAAACGGGCGGAAAGGTATATCCCGCAGATGCGGCACTGCACACGCTGCCGGGCCGATGCGGTGGGCCTGCTCGACCAGGATCGTACCGAGGAGTTCCGGGGATGTCTGTCCGCCTGCGCTTCTCTTTCAAACGATGCCAAAGCACGGCCATACGTGGCAGTGGCCAGCCAGGAGGGCGTCCTGGTCAACCTGCATCTGGGCGAGGCCCGATCTTTTGAGATATGGGAGAATCAGACGGACGGCTACCGTTTAGTCGAAAAACGTTTGGCGCCGGAGGCCGGGGGCGGTCTGCGGCGGTGGTTGAAACTGGCTGAAATTCTAAACGATTGTCGGGCTGTGCTGACCAGCGGCATCGGTGAGACGCCCCGGGAAACCCTTGCTAAGAAGGGTATAAAAGTAATTCAGATGAATGGTTTTATCGAAACCGGACTGGCCGTGGTCTATGAAGGCAAGAACCCGGCTGCCTTGAAAAGCCGCAGTCTGTCGTGCGCCAACAAGAGTTGTCCGGGTACAGGCGGCGGGTGCATGTAAAATTTTTTAAGGAGAATTGCCATGTTGCCTGATCATCTCTATTTATTTATCGCGGCAGTTCTGGTTGTCGCCTTTCTTTACTCGTCCGTTGGACATGCCGGGGCCTCGGGTTATATCGCGGTCATGGCTATCTTCGGCCTGGCCCCGGTTACGATCAAGCCGGTTGCCCTGGCCTTGAACATCT
The DNA here is from genome assembly GCA_049302035.1 of Syntrophales bacterium. GTDB lineage: Bacteria > Desulfobacterota > Syntrophia > Syntrophales > JACQWR01 > JAPLJV01. The sequence continues at coordinate 9,764 of JBAQLR010000037.1, read as the reverse complement.
TGGTCGCCAGCCTCGGTGTCTGGCAATTTCGGCGAGCCGGGAATTTCTCCTGGCGATTGTTCTGGCCCTTTGCAGTCCTTTCCGTTCCATTTGCCTTTATAGGCGGAGCGCTCAATTTGCCGACTCATGCCTTCCGCGTGGCGGTGGGGATTGTCCTTTTGTTTTCAGCGTTACGTTTTTTTATCAAACCGGCTGAGGAAAAAGTCATACCTCCTTCAATTCTCACCTCCCTTGGCGTAGGAGCCGGGCTTGGTCTGCTCTCGGGGTTGACCGGCACCGGCGGCGGGGTTTTCCTGACACCGCTCCTGCTGTTCATGGGTTGGGCTCGCACCCGGGTGGCCTCCGGTGTTTCGGCCCTTTTTATCCTGGTTAATTCAAGTGCCGGACTCATGGGCAATCTGGCCGCCACCCACGATATGCCCCTTGTTGCCGCATCGCTCGCTCTGGCTGCCGTGGCTGGTGGCTGGCTGGGGTCATATCTTGGCAGTAACCGATTTTCCGTGCCTTTGATCAGGCAGGTTCTGGCCGTGGTTATGGTTCTCGCCGGCTGCAAGCTTATCTGGACATAATCTTTGCAGCACATATGAAATGAAGCATTAGGAATATATAATGAAAAATGATTGGCAGGAAGCAGGCGCGCATGCACGCGAAAAAATTTCCATATTCAATAGGGGAGCTGGCCGACCATGTTGGACTTAATCGATTCGACCTTGCGCGAAGGAGCGCAGACAGCCGGGGTAATGTTCAACCTGGTGCAAAAAAAAGCCATTGCCCGATCTGTCGCTGCGGTCGGCATCGAGGAACTGGAGTTGGGTGTTGCCAGTCCCTTGGATAGTGAACTGCCGGAGCTGATGGCTGCCTGCCGAGACCTTGAGGAGCGTCCGCGCCTTGGCCTGTGGAGTCGCTGTCGATACGAAGATATCAGGTTTGCGGCCGGTTTGCGGCCGGATGTCCTGTCCTTGTCATTGCCTGCCTCGGCGCGCCATATTGCCAAGCGCCTTGGCAAGACCGGCAGTTGGGTGCTTGCCAGCCTCAGGGATTCGGTGCAATTAGCCAGGGAACTGGGAATTGACAGTATCTCCCTGGGACTTGAAGATGCCAGTCGGGCCGATCAGGATTTTCTGGCGGAATTGATTGAGGTAGCTGTATCCGCCGGGGTGTGGCGGATACGTTTTGCCGATACGGTGGGCATCCTGACCCCGAGTGCAACAGACGTTCTGATCAGCTCATATCGGCAGCGGTTTCCGGAGCTGGAACTGGCCTTCCATGCCCACAACGATTTCGGTCTTGCCACCGCCAATGCCCTCGCGGCCTTGGAGGCCGGGGCGCAGTGGGCCGATGTAACGGTCTTGGGTCTTGGTGAAAGGGCCGGTTGCGCCAGACTCGAAGAACTTGCCGCCTACCTCACGTTGCTCAAAGGCAAGAAAAAGTATCGAATGGAGAACTTGTCTTCGTTGTGCGAGTTGGTGGCGGAGGCGGCAAGGCGATCTATAGGGTGCCAGCATCCTGTGGTCGGCAGGGCCATTTTTACCAGTGAAACCGGCCTGCATGTCCAGGGACTCCTGAACGATCCGGATTCCTACGAGCCTTTTCCCCCGGAAAGGGTCAAGGCCTGCCGGACGATTCTGCTGGGCGCAAAATCCGGAGCCCGGGCGGTGGCCGGTTATCTTGCTCAACTTGGGCTAAGCATGCCGACCCAAGCCCTGCCGCAGCTTGTTCGTGATGTCCGCGAGCAGGCCATCAAGCTTGGCAGGCCGTTAAACGCTGCCGAAGTTCGGAGTCTTTCGCGTCCTTAAAACCCATCGGGCGGGGAGATGCCGTATTTGACCATTTTGTAGCCGATCTGGCGTTGACTCAAGCCCAATTCACGGGCCGCCCTGGCCCGTACCCAGCCGTAGCGCTTGAGCGCCGTCTCAATCTGCGCCCGTTCCAGCTCCATGAGCTGGTTGTGAGTCAGAGGTTTGGCCTCCATGCCGGGAGAGGGCCGAGTGTTGGCGTGGGGAACGGCAGATGTTTCGTCTTCCTTGACCGCAGTCATATATGTCGGCAGGTCTGCCAGGCGAAGCAGCTCTGTATCCGCCATGATGACCAGGCGTTCGACAAGGTTCTGTAACTCGCGAACATTCCCCGGCCACTTATAATTAAGCAGAAAATCTAGAACTTCCTTACTGAAACGAATCCGCCGGTTGTTTCTGAGATTGCTTTCGCGCAGAAAGTGGTCGATCAGCACTCCGATGTCCTCCCGTCTTTCCCGGAGCGGCGGCAGCATGACAGGTACAACATTTAAGCGGTAGTAGAGATCGGTACGGAAGCCACCTTCAAGAACTTCTTTTTCAAGGTTACGGTTGGTGGCGGCGATCAGCCGGACATCAACGGTGATTGTCCTGGTGCCGCCCAGCCGCTCGAACTGCCGCTCCTGCAGCACACGCAAGAGTTTGGCCTGGAGCGCCAACGGCAACTCGCCCACCTCGTCCAGGAAAAGGGTGCCGCCGTGGGCCAGTTCGAACCGGCCTTTTTTGGTGTTCATGGCGCCGGTGAAAGCGCCTTTCTCATGCCCCAGGAGCTCACTTTCGAGCAGGTTTTCTGGTAGAGCCGCGCAATTAACCTTGAGAAAAGGCCCGCCTGACCGAGGGCTTGCCTGATGAAGCGCCCTGGCCACCAGTTCCTTGCCGGTTCCGGATTCGCCCAGCAGCAGCACGGTAGCGGCAGAAGGCGCAACCTTGTCAATGACCCGGAAGAGATCCTGGATCACCTTGCTCTGGCCGATGATATTGTGATGGCTGAACCGGTAGTTGAGTTCGGCTTTGAGCGATATGTTTTCCTCGCGCAGCGATGCCTCCTGGCGCAGGATATTCTGGTGTAACTCCAGAAACTGGCCTATGAGAATAGCGACGACCGTTAGAAAACGGACATCTTCTTTAAAGGAGACAGCATCTCCGAACAGCCTGTCGACCGTGAGTACACCGACCGGACGATTAGCACGGACTACAGGTACCCCGATAAAAGATATCCGGCCTTTGTCGATTCTTGTCCGTGAACCGGTCCGGTTCAAAAAAAGTGGTTCGCTATGCACGTCAGGCACCACAAAGGGCGACATGCTCTGAAATATCTTGCCGCACACCCCCTCGTCAAGGCCATATACCCCGCGGCTTTCCTCCTCGCTGGTCAGTCCGTAGGACGAGCGGATCGAGAGCTGTTTGCGGTTCTCGTCTAGCAGCACCACGGTCGCTCGTTCCATGCGCAGGGTGTCGTGCAGGATGCGAAGGATGGCGGCCAGAGTCGAATCAAGATTAATGGCCAAGCCGACCAGGCGAGCGATTTCGTAGAGGGCCTTAAGCTCCAGCCTTTCAGTGCCGGCGACGGCTGCTTTTGGTGGAAATTTTCCTGACTCCAGATGATTTGTCCGATGAAGGTTCATGGGGATGGCCTTTAAGCGTCATAGAATTGGAGCGTGCAGTTAAGCCGTCGAGCAGAAATAACTTGAACAATCAGCATCACGGCGACGGTATAAGGAGCCGTAAGGGGTAGTGGTAATTTGTCCAAATTATATCTGCACGGCTCCTAAGGCGGTCAGTTACTATTTGGTGGCGTGCGCAATCGAGGATGGCAACTCGTTATAAAAAATTTACAAATTCGTCGAAAAAACGTCCGAAATTTTCGGCAATCTCGCTCTCATACAGGATTGCTTCACGCACAATTGTCTCACGGTCGATGTGGATATCTTGAAGCGAGTCTAGCCAGGCTCGGTCATGTTCGAGCCATTCCATGACTTCCCTGGCGCTGGTTGCGTGATTATCCGATTGCACGCCAATGATGTGTGGTCTGCCGGTCACGCTGATTGCTTCGACCTGGCAGCCTTCCGAGGTCATGAGTACTTCAATATTTTTGGGAACTGGTTCGAGTACCGCCTGGTCATGCCATTTGAACAGGGGTTGCCGACCTGGCCCTGGAGCAAAAACCGGGTGACGCCTGCCGCTCGCCGTGAGATAGCCGGTCGCAAACCCGACGCAGGATCTGAAATTTTTACCGACGCTCGCGCCTAAAGCATCGGCCAGTAACTGATGACCAAGGCAGAAGCCAAGGTAGGGCATATCTATGGCCAGGGCCTGACGGATGGCTTTTTTTTCAGCCTTGAGAAACGGGTAGAGTTCTTCTTGGTTAGCATTTGGGCCACCTCCTAAAACCAGGAGTCCGTCAAAGGCATTAAGCTCCGGAATGAATTCTTCCCATACTTTTATCACCAGAAGCCTGATCCGGTGACGTTCGGCGGCTTGCAAAAGAAGCGCTCCCGGACTTTCCCAGTGGGTGTGCTGAAGTGCAAGTATTTGCTTGACCATGTCCGTCTCATCCTCCCCCGGCAAATTGTTCCCTTATATTACATGCTGCTGTATCCTGTCGCTGTGCGAGGTAAGGTCAAGGTATATGGGGATATCTTCTCCGTCCAATACCCGCAGCAAGCTGACCAGTGTAAGAATCTCCAGGCAGGCGACTGCGACAACGCCGATTGCCTGCATCTCCAGCTGATTTGTTACAATATAAAAGCAATGGGCGTGCCAATTGGATAACAGCTTTGGCATGATTTTAGATAATATACTGAATTAACGAGACAAAATGTTGTTTTTAGATGATCAGTATTAAGTGATGTCAATAAAATACAATACAATTATGTAATTTATATTTTATTGCTTATTGGATATAATAACTAAAATGTAAAATTATTGATATAAGGCAGCGTAGAGCACTGACCCAACCGGGCCATCAGTTCTTTCATATAGCTGCGACATTATACTTGTTCATATAGAAAATACTTCCGCCGTTGCTGATCATATTCCACAAGTTCAGCCTGCCAGGAATTTTCCAGTTCCAGAAGATCGGCCCCCGACTCAAGGGCCAGGCGGAGACTGGAAGCGCCCAGGATTAAATCCAGGGGCAGTTTTTCACATTCATACTCATAGGGCGGTTCTTTATAACGGAAGTCATCTTTATAAAGGGTCATAACCGCCTGGAGAAGCGCCAGGGAGGTGCGATACGGCATAAATGCCCCGCGTTCTGCCACATGAATCTGGAAACCGGCGCAGGCCTGGCCGGACCATTTGTTGGAGGTCGGCTCAAACATAACCGGCCGTAAGTGGCAGCCCGGCAGGGGTATGTTTTTCATTGTTGCCCGACTATCGGGAAACCGCATCTCTTCTGGTGCATCAGGACTTTGCCGGCCGCTTTGATGATAACAGCTACACGGCGCCTCCCTGGACCATCGGCAGGCATATCACCCTCAAGGCAGACCAGACGACGCTTACGCTCTACCATAAGCAAAAACAAATCGCTGCCCACCAGCGAACCTGGGAACGAAAACAGCGAATTGAACTGCCCGCCCATCGGGAACAGGTAGAAAAGTTCCACCGCAAACTGTGGCAGGACAGAGATATCGCCCTGCTTTCCTCTCTGGGGCAGGAAGCAATAGACTATCTGGCCGATTATGACGCTTACATCCTCAAAAGGAGGAAAGAAGAATGACAACAACGAACGAATACCTTGCTTGAATCCGTAAAGGAAAAGCTCAAAATCCTGCGTCTTAAATCCTCTGCGGACAACATCCGGCAAATCCTGGAACGGGCCGAAAAACAGAACATCTCAATCCTTCAGGTAATCGATCGTGGCCTCGGCAATCGCCGATCGCCTTGTCCATAACTCAGAAGTTATTATCTTTGGAGGACCCAGCTATCGAATAAGATCAAAAACAAAACAAATAGATGATTGAAAAGTAAATACCGATACTTGGAGTGTTTTAACCAGAAACATGCCAAGGCTATAAACGGCGATCCAGCAGATTACCGTAAACGCCGACTTGCATCTTTTCAACTCGATGGCCTCTTTTTATCCGGCAATTTTGGCCTCCTTTTTGACACACACGCGGTTACGTTCACGCCGGGAAGTTATCCATGATAGATGCCACGGAAAATCCTCGTTTCCAGGAATTTATGAAAATTGTCGACCGCAGCCGCACCATGGGTGTCCGAACCAATGCCGACACGGCGGAGGGCCAGGATTGCCCGTTCCTTTGGAGCGGAGGGCATCGGTCTCTTGCGAACTGAGCACATGTTCTATGGCGCCGGCGGCGATGGAAGGACTGCCGGTGACCGTTAGACTTCTCGATCCGCCGCTCCACGAATTTGTGCCCCAGAGCAAAGAAAAGCAGGAAGAACTGGCCCGTTCCCTGCGATGTGCGTGAACTTGCGGTGACAAAAAAGATTGTGGACAGGATTCACAGCGAGACCATGCAAAAGTTCAACCGTAAAGACCTCGCCTACCTGTACGGAACGATGATAGAAATCCCCCGTGCCGCGCTATTGGCGGAACGCATGGCGACGGTTGCAGAGTTCTTCTCCTTTGGCACCAATGACCTGACTCAGATGGGCTTTGGTTTCAGCCGTGATGATATCGGCGGTTTCATGGAGGAGTATCTGAAACAGGGCATACTGGATGCCGATCCTTTCCAGACTATTGACCAGGATGGCATCGGTCAGTTGATCGAAATGTCAACGGAAAGAGGAAGGAAAACCAGAGCCGGATTGAAGGTGGGCATCTGCGGAGAACAGAGGGGCGACCCCGCGTCTGTAGAATTTTGTTTTAAGGCGGGTCTTGACTACGTAAGCTGTTCCCCTTACCGGGTTCCCATTGCCCGCATTGCTGCCGCCCAGGCGGCCATCAAGGCGAAGGGTGGTAGCCCAAGGCAGATCAGGAAAGGACGTTCAGTGAATCCGCCGGGGTCAGACACGGCCGTAATCGTCCTCAAAGCGCTCAATATCGTCCTCGCCGAAGTATTCCCCCGTTTGTATCTCTATAAAGGCCATATTCACCGCTCCCGGATTCCCGATGCGGTGTAATGCCCCTCGGCCAATGTCGATTGCCTCACCGGCTTTCAGCTCCAGGTTTTTGCCGTCCAGGGTGACGATTCCTTCCCCGGAGACGATGTACCAGTGTTCCACCCGCTGACGATGGCGTTGCAGACTTAAACGTTTTCCCGGGGACAGGACGATCCTTTTCACCTTGTGATCCGGCTTGTCGGACAGCACTTCGAAATACCCCCAGGGACGGCGCTCTATTTCCATATATACTTCCTCTGCGAGACCTTTGAAAAACTCATTTTCGGCCATTGCGAGGCGCCTGTGCTCCTTGGAAATCTATTTATAATCAATTGGTTATATGGTAAAGGTAGCTTATAATGGCTATTAAAGACAGAATTATGGGCGTACACCTCCTGAGCCCTGGAGGCGCACGCCAGGGGATTAATATCCGCCCTTCTTTTCCATCTTTTCCCTTCTTTCCTTTCTGTACTTCATCATATCTTCGTGCTTCCTCATGATGCCGTCTATTTTAGTTATCATCTCTTCCAGTTTCTTTTTCTGCTCAGCAGAAGGGGTATGATTCATATTTTTCAAGATAATCATTGTCTCTTTAAGGATACCCATCGCATCCTGACACATACCCTGATGATCCTTCATCATCATTTTTCCCTGCTCCATCATCATGCCACCACCCATCATACCGCCCTTTTCCTCGCTCATATCCGCGAATACAGGCGTTATCACGATGGACAAGGCAATGACTTCCGCAAGCAGCAAAGCAGTAAGCCTTTTCATATACCCTTCACCTCCTTTTTCTTCTAAAACTTAAATCCTATTCAGATCATATAAAGCCTTTCCGATGAAAAAATCTCCCCAGGCTATCACAATATCCGGCAATGTTGACTTTATCAGCCACTCCTGGATTGGCGCAGATTTAGCTGTCAGCTCTACAATACTGAAATGTGCCATGAATACGGTACCATATATGACTATCATGCCGTTTAGAACGTACCCGAAAACCGCGGTCCTTCGCGATGCAAAAAGCGCAGTGACCACGACTGCATCAATCAATGGGAAGAGGAAAGCAAGAAAATGGGTGCTGTCAAATGCTGGTTGCGACGGCTCATGCGCCATGACCATAAAGTTATGGATTCTGTAATGAAGCAAAAGCCCGGAAATCGCCAGCAGAAAAAGGGCCCAAAAGAGCACCCTCCTTGTCCATTGCATATCCTTAGTATCCATCCATCCTCTCCCAAACCGGCATGACGGCTACTCCAAGTATTCGTCACATTCAGAGTTATGAAAATCTCCCGACCCCCCGTTACCGGTGGCAAGGGTGAGATTTTCACGGTAAATCAATTCGTGTGAATTACGAATTTAACCATGTGCCCCAGGTAGAACGTCAGCCCTATCATGAAGATATGAAGAATCCACCATCCAAGCGTAAATCTCAGGAAATATTTGATCACCTTACCTCCAAAGTAAGTGACCAAGGATATAGACCGTTGCTATCCCCGCCAAGTGAATTATCCACCACCATGGCCTTAGAAACCCGATCTCCTTGTTAAAGCTATCCCTACTCATACTCATTTTCATCCAGTTATTTTGATAAGAACTTCTTTTTTCGTGGGGAGAGTATAAGAAAAACTGTTTTTGCCTGTCAAGGAATATTTTGCAGGATGTCAAGAGTAAAATACCCATTGACAAGCCAAAACAGCCAACCTATACTTCCACCACGAAAAAGGAAATTCTTATCAATTATCCGCGCCAGTGAGCTTGGGCGTTCGCCAAATAAAAAATGAAATGATTCGTACCCCATGATATAATTACTGCAATAGAATTATGACGGAGGTATTTAAAAATGACCAGAGAGTTCAATGTGGTAATTGAAAGGGATGAAGACGGCTATTTTGTTGCCTCTGTTCCCGAGCTGCGAGGATGCCATACACAAGCTAAATCCCTTGATGTGTTAATGAAGCGAGTGAAGGAAACTATCCTGCTCTGTCTCGAGATTGAGGAACCCGTATCAAACGAATTCGTTGGCATTCAGCGCGTGGCAGTCTCCCAATGAGTAACTTTTCCTCAGTTACTGGTTCACAACTTATCAAAGCGCTTCGGAAACTTGGTTTTGAAGTCCTTCGTACGAAAGGCAGTCACCATTTCTTGCGTCATCCGGATGGCCGAAGCACAGTAATACCGGGACACCGTGGCGAGACGATTGGGCGTGGACTTCTTGCTCAAATCTTGCGAGATTGCGAACTCTCCCGGGACGATCTCCAGGAAATAATCTGATCGATCAAAGCCTTCTATCCGATGCTTTACAGAATGCATCGAGGCTACCACTCACTTAATAGATACTGCATGGATAAACCATTCCAACGCCTTCATGAAGCCTGTGGGCAGAACATGCTGGAGAAAGCGCCGTATGAATTCCAGGGGTCGAGAGTGACATGCCGGGCACGGTTGCTGCCTTTCTTGCGGTAGGAGAAGATAACCTTTCGCTCTTTGACAGCCACGATTCTGGAGTTGGAGATGGCTACCCGGAGGATATAAGGTGCGAGGTATTTCAGGGTCGCCTCGCTGTCGCCTACGGGTTGACAGTTGACGTTCCAGGCGATCTGCCAGACGCAGGGGGCGATTTTGTGAAGCAGCCCCTGCCTTGTCATCTCATCTTTGAATTTGGCCCTGAAGATTTCGGAAAGCGCTCTTAACGGCTTTGCCCGTGTGAAATGCAAAGACTGCGGCCACGAATACCTCCTGGCATTCTCCTGCAAGCGCCGTCATTTTTGCCCATCATGCCATCAGAAACACGTGGTGGAATTCGGGGAGTGGCTGTGCATGGATGTCCTCAAGAAGATTCCTCACCGTCATTTCGTCTTCAGCATCCCCAAAATCCTCCGCCGTTACTTCCTGTACGAT
>JBAQLR010000036.1:0-18082 GCA_049302035.1 Syntrophales bacterium | reverse complement strand
ATGCACGGCCCCGTAAACCCGTCGCGGTGTGCCGGTGGGAAGTGGTGCCGTCAACGACTCGGAGAGCTTTTCGCTCAGCCTGGTTTGAAAAGGTTGAAGAGATAAAGTGTCCATGGCTTGCATTTATACTTTTCATAAGGAGAATGTCAAGCATAATTCGCCTGCGTGCCGGGAGAATAGCAGATGCCGCCCCTTCTCTGAGAACTCTGTTGATGTTGTAATTGCGAAACGCCCAATTATGTCATTCCCGCGACGCTTCTGGACCCCGGAGGGCCTAAAGGCGGGAATCAAGTTTCTAAGCTTTGTTGGTTCAGGCTTGCAGCCTGAACCATTTGTTAATGCTTTGGTTCAATCTGCAAGCTTGAACCAGCCCCGGAGCAAAGCTTTAGTCAAGAAAAATCCCAATCCTGACGGAAGGCTGATATTAACTCTCTGGCACCGTGAAGAACGGCAAGGATTTCGATGTTATCATTATTCGTTATTCTGTAAACAATTCGATAGCTTTCATATATAACTTCACGAAAGCAGCCATCTTTAAGTTCCGGTACAATGCGACCACAGAGGGGCAAATATTCAAGTTTTGACGTAGCTTTGATGAGAGATTTTGTAAAACGCGAGGCATAGACCTTGGAATCTTGCGCGATATATTCGTAGATGGCATGAAGGTGGCTGCTCGCCTTTTCCGTCCATCTTATTTGGCCCATTGCCTTACCCTTTTAAGTAGCTCGTCGGTAGTAACCACCCGCCCTGCCTCCGCGTCTTTGAGTCCTTCCAGCACTTGGGCAATAAAGTTGACCTCATACATTATGTCCTCGGCAGTACATTCATCAGGCAAGCTCTTGATGCTTTCTATCGATGCTTCTTTGAGTAAATTCAACATCTTTAGCACTCCTTACGGGTTAGACATTCTCTTAATTTAACTATTAATCAAACTGCCAATAATGTCAAGATGCTCTTGTGTTATCAAAATTTTGATACAGGACAGTGTCGTCTCAAGAACATCTTTATTAGATAAGTTGCCTTAACGGAGCACTGATAAAATGATCTTGTTTTATCGGTGTGTTTTAATTTAAGTTGTCGTGAAATCTTCATAAGGAGGAGTTTAACCATGAAGTTCCGAAAATATCGATTCACCACCCTCGTTTCCCTGGTGTTGTTGTCCTGCTTTTTTGCGCAGGCAGTTTACGCTGCCGAGAGAATTGTGCAACTGAACATTCCCGGCTGCGCATCCTGAGGCCTGAGTGAGAGGATAGGTTCTATCCTCAAGACAGTAGATGGGGTCATTAAATATGAGATGCCGGAGGGAAATACGGTCAGCATTACCTTCAACGACAAAAAAACTTCCGTGAAGAAGATCGTTGCCGTCCTGAAGAAAGGTGAACTTACCGTGAACGGCGAGCCGGTCTTGATTAAAAAATGACCGGGCATTAAGTAGCTGCACCCTCTGCGGCCAAATCAAAAAAACCATCAGGAAACAAAGAAAGGGCGGCTCCCGGTAAAAAAGGACCGCCCTCCTATTGCTACTTTCTCTTCCCTATTGGGTATCTGTGCATGTTGCCGACTGTCCGAAGCGACTGTCCGGCGGTTTCAATGTGGGGTAAGTATAATCATCAATAGCATAAGGTAACAGGAAAGTGGTACTTGCATGTCCCTCGGTTCCCGAAACAGTGACGGTTACTTCCAGCCTGACATAAACCCACGTTGCGTAAGTCTTGGTATAAACAATGTTCAATACGCCCACCCCGTTGCTGTCCGTTGTAACAAGCGTAGGCGTTACTCCAGCAACAGTTCCGGGATCAAGTTTATCGTTTCCGTTGTAATCCTCACTGCCAGCAGTACCAGCAAGATCAAGGATACCGTTGAGGGCGAGGGTCGGATCTCCCCAGTATCTCAAATCCTCATTCATACAGTAATTTTCAGTTATGGCGGTAGTATCCGTATAGGCGGGCCAGGGATGGGTGGTTGTAAGCGTTGGAACCCGTCCCCAACAATTAGCCGTACCATCGCCCTTACAGTCAGCACCTGTCCAGTATCCCTTCGCGTAGGCAACGGGTATCAACCGGGCCGTTACAGTGGCGCCCTGTACAGGATTGCCACCCGCATCGGTCACCAGTACGTCATATTGTTTCTTGTACGTCTGATTATCAACCTGAAGGATTATCGGGCCGGTTCCCACGGAAATAAAGAGGGAGGTTCCGGCTACGGTCAACGTGACAGTATTACTTAAAGCCATCCCTTCAACTGTGGCAGTGATGGTAACACCATTGGTCCCGCTGGACGCAGGACCGGCAATATATTGGACGCTGGCGGCGCCGGAACTTTTTGTCGTATCTGTGGCAGGCGAAAGGTATCCCACGCTCGGATCAGGACCCAGAGTAAAAATGACCTTTTTGTTTTTAACCAGATTGTTATTGGCGTCACGCAATACCGCCGTAATGGTGCTATACTGGGCTGTAGATGATCCGGCGTTAATACCGATTACCGTCGGATCGGCCTGAAGCGTCATGGATGTAGGCAATGTCGCCACAAACTCCACGGACAGTTGGACAGTTGGGCCGTTAGTCACGGAGGCGGTGATGGTTGCCTGACCTACGGTCGCAGAACTTACATTTACTGTAGCAAAGCCACCAGTTGTCGTCGTTGGCACTGATATAGTGCCGCGGGTAGTTGTGAAGTTAACCAATGTCCCGTCAGGAACTGCTGCGGAATTGCTAAAGTATTGGAGAGTCATGGTTTTCAGTGTGTTAATAGGAATCTCAGTGTTGGGAGCAGGATCTGTGAAAGTAAAGATGGTCGCTGTTTGCACAGTTACGGACTTTGTACTAGTAGCATACCACGTGAGACCGTCAGTATTAAGAGCATTTGCCGTGATGGTGTTTGGCGAGCCGGTGTCTGTTGCCGTCAGAGTCACGGTAGCCTGTCCGTTGATGTTTGTTGTTACGCTCTGTTTATCCAGAATAGCAGCGGGCACACTGCTGAGGGCCACCGGCATACTGGATATGCCAATGCCGGCCGAGTCCTTGAGAATGATCGTGTAAACTGAGGAGGCGCCTGTAACCAAGGCATCCTGACCGTTTATTTCAACCGTAGTTCCAGTCACTTGCACGCTGTTAGTGGCGGGTGGGAGGGAACCCGTGGTCGCCGTAAGGTCTATCGTTCTATTCTTTTTATCTCCACCCGTACTCAGGGTTGCCGTCGCCTGACCGGAAGCGTCCGTCGTCGGGTTTGTTACCACAAGGGCACCCGAGCTGGCCCAGAATATGACAGACTGCCCGGACATGACGCGGTTATTGTCGTCCTTTACCAGGGCTGTCAGGGTGACTGTCGAGGTCCCGGCGGAATTCATCTGGGGATTACTGACGAGCAGATCGATCACCGCCGGCACGGGCGGCGACGGGGTTGTGGCGCACAACGAGGCGCTGCTCTGTGCTGATTCATTCCCATTCACTAAGGCATCTATGGCAGAAACGCGGTAGCAGTACTCAGTACTCGCAGACAGACCCGTGCTGTCAACATAAGTCAATGTCCCTGCCGACGGTATTGTCTGAACTAAAATTCCATTCCTGTAAATCTTGTAACCCGCTACCTGTGTCCCGGCACCGGCATTCGTCCAGCCAATCGTAATCTGAGACGATGTATTGGCCGTTATCGAACTCATGGTCGGAACCGTCAAGGCAGTGTTAACAATAACCTGGTTCAACAAACCGGAAGACTCGCTGCCGGCAGCGTTTATCGCTGTTACTTTATAAATGTTCTGTGCATTCGCTGTCGCAGCCGTATCTGTGTAGGTTGTCCCTGTTATCGGCGCAGGAGTAATGATCTTCGTGCCATTTCTGTAAATATAATACTCAGTTGCTCCAACCGACGCAGACCAGCCAAGGATAACCCTTGTAGGCGTCTCAACAAAGGTGGTCAAATTAACCGGATCAGACGGCGGAGGAACATAGGTCGTGGCGCACAACGAAGTACTGCTCTGTGCGGATTCATTCTCGGAGGCATCCAGGGCGGAAACTCGGTAGCAGTACTGAGTACTCGCAGACAGACCGGTGCTGTCAGTATAAGTCAACGTCGCTGCCGACGGGATCGTCTGAATGAAACTGCCATTCCTGTAAATCTTGTAACCAGCGACCTGCGTCCCGGCGCCCGCATTCGTCCACCCAATCGTAATCTGAGACGACGTATTGGCCATTGCCGAACTCATGGTCGGAACCGTCAAGGCAGTGTTAACAGTAACCTGGTTCAACACACCGGAAGACTCGCTGCCGGTTGCGTCTATCGCCGTCACTTTATAAATGTTCTGGGCATTCGCTGTCGCACCAATATCCGTATAGGTTGTGCCTGTTACCGGCGCAAGACTAGTATCGATCTTCACACCATTCCTGTAAATATAATACTGTGCTGCCCCCACCGACGCAGACCAGTTAAGGATAACCTTCGTAGGCGTCTCGACAAAGGTGGTCAAATTACTCGGGTCTGCCGGCGGCGGACCATAGGTGGTAGCACACAACGAGGCACTGCTCTGGGCGGATTCATTGCCTGAGGCATCTATGGCGGAAACGGTATAGCAGTACTGGGTACTCGCCGACAGACCCGTATCCGACGTCGCTGCCGTCGTCACCGACTTCAGCAATACTCCCCCTTTATAAATCTTGTAGCTCGTCGCCCCCACCGCGGCTGTCCATGACAGATCGATCCCGGACGATGAAACAGCCGTTACTGTCAAGCCCGTGGGAGCGGCAGGCAGTGCGACTACATTGGTCGTCACGCATAATTGACTGCTCTGTACGGACTCATTACCGTAGGCGTCGAAAACGGAGACTGTATAACAATATTGCGTATTGGATATTAAACTCGCATCGGAGCTGCTTGTCGTGGTTACCGATTTAAGCTTGGTGCCGCCTTTAAAGACATTATACCCCGCCGCTCCGGGGGAAGCAGACCAGGAAAGGTTGATTTGCGTCGCAGAAATGACAGATGCAGTGAATCCTTGGGGGATATCCGGCTTTATGGCAATAACGCCAGTGTTAGTTGAACTGCTGAGGCTCGACGGGATGCTGGAAGTTATCGTGCCGCCGGATTTATTTGTCGATGAGTTCTGGAAAGTATTGATGCTCGCACTCAAGTCGCCTTTGGCGGCTGTAGCCGATAAATTGGTCGTACCGCCGCCGGTTGCATTCGCTACCGTAAGTTGTGCAGCTCCCTGCTTGCCGTCGAAAATCCCGTCGCTGGCATCCTTAGCCAGGGCAATAGCTAAGGAAAACGGGTTCAAGTTATTGGTCCTTGCGTTTTGAGAAATTCCCGCCAAAACCAGGGCCTGATCGATCCTGGTCTGAGAAACACCACTCGCTGAATTGCCTACAGTGGGATCTATCGGGGTGGCTTTGAGAATATCGATACCCCCAAAATAATCCCCGATCTTGCTGTTGGCCGTATCGATTGCCGTGGCGACAACGGTTTTGTTCACCGCCATATCCTGCTCTGCCCGGAGGGCGGCCATATGGGTCAGCGGGGTAATGTTTATCGTCACTGCATCCTTGGCGTTGGACATGACGGCGCTCAGTTTGTCGGTGGCACTCAGCGTCACCGTGTTGCCGGTTGCCCAATCCGTGTAGGCGCCACCGGCGCTTTCCACGAGGACTGGACCATTATAGTTCAGGCTCAGCGAATAGTTTCCATTTAAGTCTGTGGTGGTCGATGCCCCAATGGCATCTCCTCTTGTCCCATTGGTATTGATCTGGTAAGCCTGAACCGTTGCGCCTACAATAGCCCCATCCACAACGCGTCCGGTTATCGTAGCCGTAGTCGTCGTTCCCGGTGTCGTCCCGGGTGTTGTCCCGGGTGTCGTTCCTGGTGTCGTTCCCGGGGGTTGACCATCACTAAGACCGCCGGTACCGCATCCTATTGTTCCTGAAATTATGGATAAGAGAAGTAGTTGAACCAGCATTATTTTCAGTGCAGAAAACAATTTTCCCATCTGACATCTCCTTTGGAGCATAATCATACTTTTATTTAAAGAAGGGCGCACACCTCAGTGCTCTGTACCGATTCGTTTCCCGCCTCGTCAAACGCGGAAATGCGGTAACAGAATTTAACTTTAGGAATCAAGCCCGCGTCTGATACCGAAGTTGTCTCCACCGTTTTGAAATACTTACCATTTCTGTAAACTTTATAACCTTTTACTTTTCCCGAATCATCAGCTGACGGTTTCCAGGAAACTTTAATCTCCGAGGTGGATACAGCAGTAATCGCGATGCCGTTGGGCACCGTGGGGGCTACCTTATCAACGACCTTGTCGCCCTCCCTGTTGCAACTGCTGCAACCAGACAGTGTAAGTACCATGACAATGGAAAATAAAACAACCCCTACAAGTAACCTCAAATATCTTTTCGCCATCAATTATCCTCCACTATTTCCGCTTCCGTCGTTCCCGCCTGCGCGGGAATGACGATTTTTGCGGATTCGTCGTTCTTATTTTCCAACTATCTTGAACTCCCGCGCCAGGCGCTGGGCTTCGGTGATCTGCTCGGGAGACATCCAGATGGTAACGCGTTCCCGGGCCGTTTTTGCCTTGCTCTCCCCCCGGATGGCCGCCAGATTATACCACATCAACGCCTGCACTTCATCCTGCGGCACGCCCTGCCCCTTTTCATACATCTCGCCAAGATTGTATTGGGCTAACTGATTGCCCCGTTCGGCTGACTCGCGATAGTATTTGGCCGCTTCCACATAGTCCTGGGGCGTTCCTTCGCCCTTTTCATACATATAGCCGGCGTTAAATTGAGCCAGCGGATGCCCCTGCAGAGCCGCTTTCTTGAACCATTCCAGGGCCAAGATGTAATCACGCGCCACCCCGTGTCCGCTGTAAAACAACAATGCCAACTTGAATTGAGCGGCGCTGTCCCCCTGTTCGGCAAGCGGCTTCAACTCCTGGATTAATTTTGTATAGGCATTAACCGGTTTGAATTCCCGTGCAAGCTTCTGCGCCGCCGCAATCTGGGCGGGCGTCATTTTCATGGCCAGACTGTCACGTAACTTGAGGGCCTCCGCGTCACCCTGAGCAGCGGCAAAACTGAACCACATGTGCGCCTGGGGATAATCCTTCGGGATAACGTCCTGGACGCCGTCACTAAGAATACCCCCCAAAGTCACCTCCGCGTAAAGATAACGCTGCTCGGCCGCCCTGGCTAACCATTTCACCGCCTCCGGATAATCCTGCGGCACACCCAGGCCCTGGTAATAAAGGGATCCCAAGCTGAATTGGGCTTGCGCGTCTCCCTGCTCGGCCAGGGGCTTCAGGTCGCGAACGGCGGCGGCGGCATCCTCCGGACGATAATTTTTCATCCCTTTTTTATAACTGGACGAAACACAGCCCGTCATTCCCAAGCAGAGAGCAACAACGATAAAGAGCATCAGAAAAGATGCGACGCGATGTTTCATAATGTCTTTCTCCTTCAATTCGCGGCTCGTCAAGGTAACCCCTCCTCAGGCCCACCCTGTTGAATGCCGGCGATAGTCTCCGGCTTGATGATCGTGGGAGTAATAAAAATAAGCACTTCTTCCATCAAGTTTGACTTGCTTTCCCCCTTGAAAAGCCAGCCGAAAAAGGGAATATCCTTTAACCAGGGAACGCCATTGACGGCCTCGGATGTTGTTTGCTTCGTCAAACCAGAGATGACGATCGTGTCACCGTCTGCCACAATGAGATTAGTCTCCGTCTGTTTTTTTATGATGAAAGGATTATTATCCACACTGCGGCTCGTATCCACCTCGTCCTTTTGCACCATGATTTTCATCTTCAAATTTTTTCCGTCCACAACGTGGGGGGTAATTTCCAGACGCAGCACGGCATTTTCAAATTTGACGGTTTTGGTCAATACTCCTCCACTGGCCTCCGTAGTAACATAGGGTATTTTCTGACCGTTTTCTGTAAAGGCCTTTTGATTATCCAAGGTGGTAATAGAAGGACTGGACAGGATGTTAAGTTTTCCATCCTTCTGCAGGGCGCTCAATTGCACCTCCAGGACATTCTCTCCAATCGTGCCGAAGATCAGCCCCAGGGACGCCGAGGCCGAACTTGTCACGGCCGCCGGGAAATTTACTCCGAAACCCTGCCCCGCAACGCCTTTCAAACCAGAGGTCGGGGTAAAGGCTCCGGCGAATGGTCCACCAGGATTCGTGGCCGAACCGGCTCCCCCCCCGGGCGTAATGTACAAGCTCTGGTTGCCGATCTTTTGCCCATTAATGCCGCCCCATTGGATGCCAAGGTTGCGGGCCGTATCCTTCGTGGTCTCCACGATATTGGCTTTAATCAAGATCTGGGGAATCGGTTTGTCGATTTTCTCAATAATCGGAAAGAGCCTGGTCATCTCCTGGCGCGTGGTCTGAATGATCAAGGCATTGCTGTGTTCATCGACTTTTACGGACCCCAGTACCTTGCCTTCTTTGTCTTTGGGCAGCAACTCCAGGAGATTCTCCGTCAGTTTTTTGGCATCGGCGTAACGCACATTGACGACACGGGTTATGAAAGGCTCCGCCGACGGCCTGGCCTGTTCCGCTTCCACCTTTTTTAACTGTTCCATGGTCATCACGGTGATCACATTACCGGCCTGCCTTTTGGCCAGGCCGGTAATGGCAAGAATGGTATCCAGGGCCTGTTCCCAGGGGACATCCTTCATCCGGATCGTCACGTTGCCCTTTACGTCATCGCCAGAAACGATGTTTACCTTGGAAAGCTCGGACAGCAGTCGCAAAACACTCTTGATGTTGGCATCCTGAAAATCAATGGAGATCGGCGGTGCGGCTGCTTTTCCTCCCTCCACCACCTGTTCGCTTACCGGGGGTTTCTCCACAGGAACAGCGACCGTTTCGATCACTTCCACCCTGGATGCCGCTACAGGCGGCGCTGAAGCTGCCGCGTTTTTTTCTGCTCTGCCCACCGCGACATTGAAGTCAATCAGAATGTTTCGCCCCTCCTGACGAACGCTATAGGGAACCGGCGACTTTAATTCGATTGCTATCGACGCCTGGGGGCGACCTGCCACGATTTCATGTTTGGGCACAACCCGGAGGACATGCCTTAGAGAGCCTTTGCCAAAGGGGTGGCGCAAATCCTGGGGCACAAAGATGTTATCCAGCTTTATCAGCACGACTCCGGCCTTCTGACTTTCTACCTGGGCGCTGACAAGCTGCGAAACGGCCACCGTCACCCTTTCCTTCCCCGCCGGGGTGCTGAGGTTAATGCTTTCCAGATAACCTGCGTTAGCCTGTGACGCCGCCGATTCATCGTGACCGGGATCCGCGGCCCAAAGTATGCCTATACTCATCCCGGAAATGCTGCCGATGAACATCGCAAAACCGGCTATGAAACCCCTCAGTGTCCTGCTTCCCGTCATGATGCGCCCTCTTCTTCGTCTATATGAAGTTTTTTAATAACTGTCTTCACAATTTGTCCGGTACGACCCGGAACTGCTTCTTCCACCACAACTAAATCATCCTCTATCCGCACAACCCGCCCCTTGTTCAAACCGATAATCGTGCCCAGAGCCAGGGGATAGCACCTGCCCTTGCCGTCAGCTGTTTCCACAATGGCAAGCCGGCGCTTGGCATCACCGATAATGCCAACCAGCTTGAACTTCTCTATGCCCGCCTTCTGCAAAGGAAAAATGGAAACTCTCGCCGCCTTCGTTGCTCTTTCCTTCAGCCACAGCTCTTTTTCAACGAAAGAAAGAAATGGATCCGCTTCGGCTGACGGTTTTATGCGACTGTCTTTCGTGGGGGACCGCTTGGTGTTTTTTGACGGCCTCTTTGCGGCAAAGCAATCGAAACCACCGGGAAATAGCAGCAAAACCAGCAACCCGGCCATCAGCAATTTAGGAGGTTTTTTCATCGGCCTTCTTCCCAGCTCCGTCCTTCTTCTGCAGAAACATGTAGGTCTTAATAACGCCTGATATGTTGAGCAGCAGTTTCTTGCTGCCCTCCACCTTGGCATTGCCAATGGTCATCTCCTCAACATTGATGATCCGGGGAAGATGGGCCACTTTGGTAAAAAAAGCCGCAGTGTCGTAATAAGAACCGGTGAAGATAACTTTAACGGGAATCTCCTCATAAAAATCCCCTTCCTCCTGAGGTTGCGGTGGACCTTTCCCGGCGCCGTCCTCCTTTTCATTCGCCTCCTTGCCGCCGATCTGTTTTTTCGCCATTGGCTGGGGTTCAAAAAGGTGGAAGCTAAGGCCGGCGTTTCGTCCGGACAGGGCTATACCATGGAGTAGCTCCGGGATTTCCTCACGGATGGGAAGCTTGGTCAACGCCGCCTGGAAGGCCACCTTCAGCGCTTGCACGGCCTTGACGTGTTTTTCGACATCACTGGCCAAACGCTCCTTAGTCGCCACCTCCTGCTCCAGTTCCTGAAGCTTCGCCTGTAGATTACCGCGTTTTTCCATATCCGCCTGGAGAAAATAAAAATAATAGAAATAACCAAGCAGAAGGCAGATGAGGAAGACGAAAAGCCCCTTCTTCTGGGGGGACATTTTCTTGATGTCATCCAAGGTAAGGGCCATCGTTTGCTATCCCTTCTTCAATACACAGGAAAAGGTAAACTGCTGCAATTCGTAACCGGAAATCTCCCGCCGCCTGGTGGAAACAAGACTCACCGAAGACACCAGCTTTGACAATTCCAATTGCTTCATATAACGCGCCGCGACCACGTTGTTCCTGGCAACCCCTTCGATCCGCAGTTCTGCGCCGGTGGCGCTGACTTTCTCCAGCCATATGTCGTCATTGGGCACAAGCCGCGCCATCTCCCTCAGGAGATGAACGGGAAATAACCTATTTTCTTCCAACCGGTTGATAACCGCCAGCTTCTGCTCAAGTTCCTTGGTGTCTCGTTTTAAGCCCTCAATGTCCCCCAGCTTCTTCTTCAAGACAACCAGTCTATCCTCTTTTTGCTGAACATTTTTTTCGAGGGCGCCGACGCTGGAGCTTAACGAAATTTTGCCCAATACCATGAGAAGAAAAAACACGATAAAGGACCCGGCTATAACCGTAATCTGTTTTTTTAGGTTTTCCTTCCTGGCAGCTTCACGATAAGGAAGAAGATTTATTCTGATCATTTGTCGCCTATTTTTCTCAGCGCCAAACCCACCGCCACTGCGGCTATCGGACCAACCGCGCCAATGTCGTCCTCTTGGATTGCTTTCTTCTCGTAGGCAATGTTTCTGAAGGGATTAATGATTTCCGTATCTATCCCGAGTCGCCTGGTCAGTTCATCGGTAATCCCGGTGATTAATGCGCCGCCGCCGGAAAGAAGCACCTGTTTTACGTCTTCACCACCGAAGGTGGAACGGAAATAATCCACCGATCGTTCGATCTCCTGACAAACAGGTTCGGCAAAGCTGAGCAGATCTTCAACGCCGGCGTCCCGCAGCTTGGCATTGCCTTCCGGGCCGGCCAGCTTGATTTCCTCCGCCTCTTCAAAAGTGGCTCCCAGACGCAGCCGGATTGCTTCCGTGACGGCGTTGCCTCCCAGAGTAAAATCTCTGGTAAATATTGAAGCGCCGTTTTTCAGCACATTCAAGTTCGTGATGCTGGCCCCGATGTTGACCAGAATCACCACATCCGTTTCTTCAAAATCATAGTTCTCTTCGTACATGGTTTCCAGCGCAAAGGAATCCACATCCACGATTACCGGCGTCAAACCGGCGCCGGTAATGGCTCCGGTGTAGCTGTCAACAATCTCTTTTTTGGCTGCAACCAGGAGAACTTCCAGTAAATTTGAATTGTATTCATTAGCGCCAAGGACTTGAAAATCAAAATAAACCTCGGCCATATTGTCAAAGGGAAGATACTTGGTCGCTTCCTCAGTAATTAATTCACGCAACTCCCCTTCGTCCATGTTGGTCAGGGAAACCTTCTTCGAAATAACAGCATGGCCGGAAAGAGAGGTGACGATGTTCTTTATAGGACAACTGGAAAATTTGAAGAGTTCTTTGATCTTGGCGCTAAGCTTTTCTTGATCAACCAAAGCGCCATCCACAATGACACCCTGGGGAAGGGGCAATTGGTAGAAGCGGTTAAGTATGTACCCCTTCGGCGTTCCCTTCAGTGCCACAAGCTTGAGAGAACTTGAACCGATATCAAGGCCCACCAGTTTTTTGCGACCCCAAAACAACTCTTCCACATCAATCACGGGGGACACCTGAATTTAATTATCAAACTGAAACACCACGGTTCCCTTCTTCACCATTCCCAGTTCGCTCTTGGCCACCAGCTCTATATAGGCCAAGTTATCCCTCAGCAAAGAATTATTCCGTTGCAACTCGTTGCTTTCTTTTACTAAATCACTGTTAATCTTTTTCAGCGCGAGCAGACGTTCTTCCATCCGAAAATTGTCGACGAGGCCTCTGTCGCCAAAAGTAACAAGCAACCCCACTAGCAAGGCAATAATGATCAGGCACGTGCCCACTTTCATCGGTAAGGCCCCCCCTGCAAAACAGGAAACCACGTTAAGGAACAGTATGATTTTTTTGGACTTATATATTACTTGCTATTGATGTGCAACAAAAAAAATGAAAATTACGGAAGTTTTTATGACTAAATAGCCATCGAAGGGCAGCATGCCTGCTGTGTTGGAAGGGTGTCAGTCTTTTAAAACGGCCCCGCTGCTGGCCGAGGTCACCTGACGGGCGTAGCGAGCCAGATAGCCACTGGTGATGACCGGGGGACGTGGTAGGAATTTTCTCCGCCGGAGGGCCAGTTCCTTGTCGCTGACTTTCAAAGTCAGTAGTTTATTGGGGATGTCAATACTAATCGTGTCTCCTTCTTTAACCAGGGCAATTGTTCCTCCCTCTGCGGCCTCCGGGGAAATATGACCAATCGCCGCACCTCGGGAACCGCCGCTGAAACGGCCGTCCGTGAGAAGCGCCACGGTTTTATCCAACCCCATTCCAGCAATCGCCGAAGTTGGCCCCAGCATTTCCCGCATGCCCGGCCCGCCTTTGGGGCCTTCGTAGCGGATCACCACGATGTCGCCGGGCTGTATCCTGCCACCAAGAATGGCGTCAATCGCCGCTTCCTCACCGTCAAAGACACGGGCAACACCCTCATTTACCATCATCTCAGGAGCAACCGCCGACTGCTTGACGACGGCGCCCTCCGGGGCCAGGTTGCCTTTCAGCACGGCCAACCCGCCTTCGCGATGATAGGGATTTTTTATGGTACGAATTATCTCGCGATCATAGATTTTGGCCTTCTTCAAGTTGTCGCCCAATGTTTTGCCCGTAACCGTCATTACTTGCAAATCCAGAATACCAAGGGTGTTGATTTCCTTCATTACCCCCTGGACACCGCCCGCCCTGTCCAGCTCTTCGATATGATGGGGACCGGCCGGACTCAAATGACAAAGATGGGGAGTTCGCCTGCTGACTTCGTTGAAAACCTCCAGATCAAGCTCGATGCCCGCTTCGTGGGCAATGGCAGGTATATGGAGCGCCGTGTTGGTTGAACAGCCGAGGGCCATATCAACCGCCAGGGCATTCCGGAAAGCGGCCGGCGTAGCGATATCGCGCGGCCTGATATTCTTGCCGAGCAGACACATAATCTTCATGCCCGCCTCTTTGGCCAGGCGGCGGCGCGCCGCCTGGATGGCGGGAATTGTCCCGTGCCCCGGCAAACCGAGACCGATAGCCTCCGTCAAACAGTTCATGGAATTGGCGGTGTACATACCGGAACAGGAACCACAACCGGGGCAAGCGGCATCTTCCAGCAATTTCAGTTCTTTTGGCGTCATGGTGCCTGCCTTTACGGCTCCGACGCCTTCAAAGACGGTAATTAAATCAACTTTCCTGCCCGGCAGGACGCCGGCCAGCATGGGACCGCCGCTAATGAAAATGGTCGGGATGTTTAAACGCAAGGCAGCCATGAGCATACCGGGAACGACCTTGTCACAGTTGGGAATCATGACCAAGGCATCAAAGGGATGCGCCATAACCATGACCTCAACCGAATCGGCGATCAGTTCCCGACTGGCCAGGGAGTACTTCATGCCGGTATGCCCCATGGCAATGCCGTCGCAGACGCCGATGGAGGGAAATTCCACCGGGGTGCCGCCTGCCATGCGGATACCCGCTTTGACATCGGCGGCAATGATGTCCAGATGAATATGCCCCGGAATGATTTCGTTCGCGGCATTGACCACCCCGATCAGGGGACAGGCGATCTCCTCGTCCGTATAACCCATTGCCTTGAACAGAGAGCGGTGGGGCGCTCTTTCCAGGCCCTTTTTCATGGCATCACTGCGCATAAATTTCCCCTCAGTACCTCGTTTTCTTGCTATTTCTTCCGCCGCTCGGGGCGTAGCGCCCGCACTGCGGCTCCCGTCTGCCACATCTCGCTGTTTTTGATCACATCCAATTCTTTCTTGAGGCTTTCCCGATAATCGGGCTTAGAGTTTACCCTGAGGACTATCTCCGTTTCCTTACCAGAGGTAACACTTTCATACAAATCATCAAAGACAGGCGCCACCGCTTCCCTAAACCGGCCTTTCCAGTCCAGGGCACCCCGCTGGGCAGTGGTACTGCAATTGGCATACATCCAATCCATACCGTTTTCCGCCACCAGACGGATCAAGCTTTGGGTAAGCTCTTCCACGGTTTCGTTGAAAGACTCGCTGGGGCTGTGCCCATTTTTCCGGAGCAAGGCATACTGGGCCTCCATAACACCGGCCAGACAACCCATTAAAACGCCCCTCTCCCCCGTCAGATCGCTGTAAACTTCTTTTTCAAAATCCGTGTGGAAGAGATAGCCAGAACCAATAGCCACCCCAAGGGCCAGCGTCCGTTCCAGCGCCCGCCCCGTATAATCCTGGAAAACGGCATAGCTGGAGTTGATACCGCTGCCATTAAGGAAGTTAGTACGCACGGTAAGTCCGGACCCCTTGGGGGCCACCAAAATGACGTCCACGTTGGACGGCGGCACAATGCCCGTCTGCTCTTTATAAACAATGGAAAAGCCATGGGAAAAATAAAGAGCGTCCCCCTCTTTGAGGCAGGCTTTAATAGCTGGCCACATGGCGGTTTGGCCGGCATCGGAAAGGAGATACTGGATTACGGTGGCCTTGCTTGCCGCCTCTTCCGGTGAAAAAAGCGTCTGGCCTGGCACAAAACCGTCCTCTTTCGCCTTTTCCCAGGAAGGACCGCCCTCACGCTGCCCCACAATTACCGAGATGCCGTTATCCCTCATATTAAGAGCCTGGCCGGGTCCCTGCACGCCATAGCCGATGATGGCTACCGTTTCCTTCTTCAGAACCTCCCGGGCTTTCTGCACGGGATACTCTTCCGAGGTTACCACCTCTTCCCATGTGCCGCCAAAATTGATCTTTGCCATCTTTTACCCCCTCATTATTATTTATTCTGCCGCAACAAAGCAACTGTGCCGGCCCTGGTAAAGTCCTCTAGTCCGAACGGTCTCAGAGTGGCGAGAGCTTTCTCAATCTCTTCCCGGTCTCCCGTGACTTCCACAATAAGGTAACCGCCCTCATTACTTACTACCTTCCAACCCTGAGTGTCAATCTTTTGCGCCAACTCTGCTTCTGTCTGACCCGGCGCCTTGACCCGGATCAGGATAATTTCCCGCCGCACCGCATCCGCACCCGTTAAATCATCAACCTGAATAACGTCAACCATCCGGTTTAACTGTTTTTCTATCTTGATGATCGTATCCCGATTGCCCCAAATGGTCAGGACAATCCTGGATATCTGGGGATCATCAGTAACATTGACGGAAATCGTCTCGATGTTGAATCCCCGCCCGCTGAAAGTGCCCGCTATCCTGGCCATCACATCGGGCTTGTTGTTCACTAAAATGGAGATCGTATTTTCTTTAGGATCCATAATAAAATTTACCTTTCTATCTCATTCTTCTGCAGCAGAGTCATTTCCGTAAGAGGAGCGCCTGGCTTGACCATGGGATAAACTCCCTCTTCCGGTTCTATCTGGATGTCCATCACCACCAAACCCGGCGTTGCCAAGCCCTCCTTCAGCACTTTTTCCACCTCTTCCGGTTTGGTGGCACGCAGCCCCGTGCCGCCGTAGGCCTCAGCCAACTTGACAAAATCAGGAGCATAACTCAACAGTGTTTGGGAATAACGCTTACTGTAGTATAATTCCTGCCACTGGCGCACCATCCCCAAAAATCCGTTATTCAGGATAACGATCTTCACGGGAAGATTATACTGTACTGCCGTTGCCATTTCCTGGATGTTCATCTGGATGCTGCCGTCGCCGGCAATGTCCACCACTAATTTATCGGGAAAAGCCACCTGGGCGCCGATAGCCGCCGGCAAACCAAAGCCCATCGTCCCCAAGCCACCGGAAGAAATGAAGTGATTAGGCTCGTCAAATTTATAGAACTGGGCCGTCCACATCTGATTCTGCCCCACTTCGGTCGCAATGATCGCCTTTCCGCCCGTAAGTTCGTAAAGTTTTTCCAGTACGCACTGCGGTTTGATTTTTTCACCGCTGCAATAGTTCAGGGGCTCTTTTTCTTTCCAATGTGCAATCTGCGCCAGCCACGCCCGCGTTCGCTCCTCCGCCCGCGACGGCTCATCATTGGCCAACCATTGGTTAAGCAGTTGGAGAACGGGTTTGCAGTCGCTCACGATAGAAACATGGGCCTTGATGGTTTTGTCGATGGAAACAGGATCGATGTCGATATGGATAATCCGGGCGTGCGGTGCAAAGGCATCGACCTTGGACGTTACCCGATCATCAAAACGCGCCCCCACGGCAATTAATAAATCACAATTGCTTATGGCCATATTGGCGTAATAGGTTCCATGCATGCCCGGCATGCCCAGCCAGAGAGGATTACTGCCGGGAAAGCCGCCCAAGCCCATCAGGGAGGAAGTCAAAGGAGCTTTGATCCCCACGGCAAATGTGTGCAGTTCCTCCCAGGCCTTCCCCAAAAGTATGCCGCCTCCGGAAAAGATTAAAGGCCGTTGAGCCTGCCTGATCATCGACAAGGCCTCGGCACATTTGGCTTCGATCGGTTCCACGGCTTCTTCGGAAAGACGGAGCGGATAATCCAATGTAGCCTCGTCGGCAAGGCCCTGAATTACATCCTTAGGCAGATCCACCAAAACAGGGCCGGGTCTTCCCGATCGGGCGATATGGAAGGCCTCCTTGATGGTGCGCGCCAAGTCGTTAACATTTCTCACAAGGAAGTTATGTTTGGTGCATGGTCTCGTAATGCCGGTGATATCAACCTCTTGAAAAGCATCGTTGCCGATCGCGCCCGTGGTTACCTGGCCGGTGAGAATGACCACCGGGATCGAATCCATGTAGGCATTGGCAATGCCCGTCACCGTGTTGGTGGCGCCGGGGCCGGACGTGACCAGACAGACGCCGACCTTGCCCGAGGCGCGGGCATACCCGTCGGCTGCATGTATGGCGCCCTGTTCATGGCGAACCAGGATATGGGTGATTTCACGGCGGCACAACTCATCGTAAATATCCAGAACGACACCCCCGGGATAACCAAAAATGACATCCACGTTTTCCTGTTCCAAAACCTTAAAAAGAACCTGCGCTCCTGTAAGCATAAGAAGTTACCTCTCTTGTAATCTCACGTCCCCTGCGCCGTCGCCGGAACATCCTGCGGCGACTAGCCACCCCTCATACACCAAAACAAAGAAAGCCGCAAACATGCTTGCGGCTTTCCCAAAGTAACAGCGCCGCAGGCTTACGGGACCCGCAGCTCTTAGTTTCTTTTCTAAACCTAGCAAAGAAACCGGGCAGCGGCCCCCCTTTGTACCGCTACTACGGCAAGCTCCACAGCTACCATCCGCATTTTCTTTGCCTCAGCCTGAAAATCCATAATCCCGACCACTGTTTTAAACATCTAATGATTTCTCGGTTCCTAGCTATATTTTTTTATAATTTTTGTCAACAGCATTTTTCATCGCTGGATATTCGATAAACTATCCCATCTTAAATTGTCTGATCCCCACCCCGGAAAAGCTCAAAGTATCTCAGCGGATTATGGTCCGGGGAAAGACAACGCTTTATCTTTCCGTATGCGCAAAAAATAG
>JBAQLR010000035.1:0-29608 GCA_049302035.1 Syntrophales bacterium | reverse complement strand
AGCAGTCGCCGGGCGGGATGGCCTTGCCGTGCGGGCAGGTGGCGGGATGATTCAGCATCGCACAGACGCGGGCATCAACCCCTTCGTTCAGCAGGTGTTCGAACTGACAGGCTTTACTGTCACCATTTTCTCCCCTGATATTCAGGACATCCATCATCAAACGCTCGGCCAGACGGTGGCGTCGGATGGTGCTCCGCCCCTCATCCTTCCCCTCCGGACGGAAATAGACCCGCCCCTCTTTTATTTCAATAAAGGCCAGTTGCTTCAGCTCTTTATAGGCCGGGTCACTGGACGCAATGCCAATTTGCTCAATCTCCGCAAATCCCTGCCCCTTCTCCTCGGCGGCAATCCACATGGCTTCCAGAATCTCTTCCGCTTTTTCCGACAGCTTCATACGTCACTCCTTTTGGTAAGTCGGCGTACTTGCCTTCCGATGGAAAGCAAGTACGCCGACGCGCTTATCCCGCTTACCTGTGACCTTTAGGTTATCGGGTTCAGGAATCATGGCCTGGATGTTAGCACTTTCTCTATGAAAAATCCTATTTATTGAACAGCTTTTTCAGCCTTCCGATCCACCGGGGTTCGGGAGGAATTTCGTAGTTGCACCGGGGACATTTCACCATGCGGCAACCGGCGCTGACAGGACAGCTTTTGCAGCCCCGGTTGCCTTCCTCTTCCTGGAATTCATAACCACAAAAATCGCAACGCATCACAGGAACCTCGTCGCCAAAAGCAGCTTGTTCAGCAGATAACCGGTCCCGAAGGCAAAGGAACTCACAAAAATCCCGATGGCGGCGGCAACCTTCATCCCCCGTTCCTTTTTCACAACGAGGAACTGGGCTATGCAGGGCAGGAACAAGGTAAGAGTAACCGCCGCGACCGTCAACTGCCGCGGATTAAGCAGCCCCTTGGTATGCAGATCATAGAGGCCCGCAGCACCGTAATCACGGCGGAAAAAGCCGAAAATGAAGGCCACCGCTGCTTCCCTGGGTAGGCCGAGGCTTGCCGTGACCGGCGCCATCCAGGAGGACATTTTTTCAAAAAAGAAGGTGATCTTGCCGATCCAGAGAAGCACGGAAATCAGGAGGAAGAGCGGCAGAATCTCCACGAAATACCACTGCATGCGTGTATAGGTCTTGGTCAGGATATTTCCCAACTGCGGCAGGCGCAGGGGCGGCAACTCCATATAAAACATGGGTGTTTCACCGGGGATAAGCCGGGCGGCAAGTACACCAACGAGCAGAAAGACGAGGATCAGGCAGCCAACCCAGACCAGCAAGGCGCCCGGCTCCTGGGAAAGCAGCGCCATAATGACCCCCAACTGGGCGGAACAGGGAATCGCCAGTGCCAAAAGCAGCGTGGCAATGATTCGTTCCCTTACTGTTTCCAGGGTGCGGGTAACCATCGTCGCCATGGTATCGCAGCCGAAGCCGAGCACCATGGGAATGACAGCCCGGCCTGAGAGACCAATCTTTTTAAACAGACGATCCACAAGCAGCGCCAACCGGGGGAAATAGCCACTATCTTCCAGGACGGAAAAAAACAGGAAAAAGGTCGCCACAATGGGCAGGATAATGGCCACGGCATAACGCACCCCCAGGGTAATGACGCCGTATTCCCCGACAAAGAGTTCCTGCCAGACGGGCCAGGGGATCAAACTCTTCACAACGCCGATAAT
The DNA here is from genome assembly GCA_049302035.1 of Syntrophales bacterium. Lineage (GTDB taxonomy): Bacteria > Desulfobacterota > Syntrophia > Syntrophales > JACQWR01 > JAPLJV01. Next base: position 27,930 of record JBAQLR010000035.1, on the reverse strand, counting down.
CCAGGGATTGAAATGCCCTTCAAATACCGTCCCTTCCAGAAAGTTGACCAGCGTTCCCGCACCGAAAACGCCCACAAACTCATAGAGGCCAAAATAAAGGACAAACAGCAGCAGCGGCACACCTGTCCAAGGCTGCACCGTCCAGCGGGAAAGCTGCTCACCAAGCAACACCCGGCGTTTATCCGGAGCATGGAAGACCCCCGCCAGCAGCATTTCCGCAATCTTCTTCCGTTCCAGAGAAAGATCCAGGTGAAAAGATTCCCGCCGGGCATAGGCCCTATCTTTGATCTTTGCCTCCACCACGGCAAAGCCTTCCCCTTCCGCCGCCCGGACCATGTCCGTCATCTCTTGATCGCGCTGCAAGAGCAGCAGGGCAACGGCCTTGGCCGCAAGACTGAATCTGCTTTGCAAAAGTTCGGTAATCTCGGCAATATCAGTCTCCAGACGCTTACTGTAAGGGGGCAATGTCCGGCTGGCCTCCCGCGTCCGGACAAGACTTTCCCGTATCTCGGCTACCCCGCGCTTTTTTCCGACTGCAGCCCCGACAACAGGTATCCCCAGCCTCTGCCGAAGCAACGGGATATCAAGGCTAATCCCCAGGCGCTCCGCTTCGTCCATGATATTCACCACCAGGATCACCGGCTTTCCGGTCTCTAGCAACTGCAAGGTCATGGTCAGCATCCGTTCCAGATTCCGGGCATCCACGACGTGGATAATGACGTCCAGCGGCTCGTCGAGGATAATCCGCCGGGCCACCCGTTCCTCCTCGGTCATGGGCAGAAGCGAATACATTCCCGGTGTGTCGATGATTTCGAAATTTTCGCCCTCGATCACCGCCGTACCCCGCGCCACTTCCACGGAAGTGCCGGGATAGTTGGAAACAGTCACATAGCTGCCCGTCAGAACATTGAACAAGACACTCTTCCCCACATTGGGATTACCCACCAGGGCCACCTTCTTCGCCCCACATTTAACGGCGGCGGCAGGTGCATGGCAGGAAGACTTACTACCGAATAATTTCATATGGTTTTACTCTCATTCCATTGATTGTTAATGAATATCATTTTCATTTTACCGGCAAAAAAATTTTTACTTGCGGCACCTGGCGCAACGGCCATAAAGTTCCAGTTTGTGACTGTTGATCAGAAAACCGTGGCTGTCGGCCACAGCGAGCTGAATTTCTTCAATCGCCTTGTTTTCAAATTCCTCGATCGTGCCGCAGGAAGTGCAGACCAGATGGTCATGATGCTCGTCAGCGGTCACATGTTCGTAGCGCGTTTGCCCATCGCCGAAATGAATCTCGTGGGCAATCCCCGCCTGGGAAAAAAGCTTCAACGTGCGGCAAACTGTGGCATAACCAATGCCGGGGTGCTTGGCCCGCAATTTCAGGTAGAGTTCCTCGATGCTGAGATGTTGCTGCGACGCAAGAAAGAATTCCAGGATTAAATCACGCTGCCGCGTTGATTTGAGCCCCTGCTTTGCGATGAATTCCCTAAATGTTTTTCTCTTCAGCGCCTTCAAATGGCCACCTCAAGTGATAATGATTTTCAACTTAGTTGTCATAACGGCGCTTGTCAAGCATTATTTTGTTCAATTGTGACATCGAACCCTTCCAGTTCCTCTGTAAGAGCATGCCAGTCATCGTAGAAAGCATTCAGTTTCCGGGAAATCGCGATTAATTCCTGGTTCAGAGCCTTGATTTTCCCCGGCGCCCGGCATGCCGCCGGTTCACAAAGCTCTTTTTCTTTGGCTGCCCTTTGCCCTTCCAGGAGAGCGACGCGTTCCTCCAGGACAGCAACTTTTTGCTTCAAGTCGCCGCGCGCCCCGGCAAGCCTGTTTCTGACTTCGGCCTCCCGGCGCTTTTCTTCCTTCGTCTTATAAACACTTTTATTAGCCGTCGCCCCCCCTGCCTCTTTTCGGCCGACGTCTATTGCGACATCGCTGCCAGATGCAGGAAGCACATTGCTAAGCGCCCGTCTTTTTTCAACGAAATATGAATAATTGCCCGTATATTCATAAATCCTCCCCTGCCGAATTTCGATGACCCGCTGAACGAGACAATCGAGGAAATACCGGTCATGAGAAACAATGACCAAAGTGCCGTGATAGTTGAGCAGAGCATGCTGGAAGATGTCCTTGGTCTTGATGTCCAGGTGGTTCGTCGGCTCGTCGAGGATCAAAAAATTGGCATCCTGGAGCATGATCTTCAGCAAAGCCAGACGCGATTTCTCTCCCCCTGAAAGGACGGACACCTCCTTGTGAATATCGTTACCGGAAAAAAGAAAGGCCCCCAGCAGATTGCGCCTTTCCAGGTCGTTGCTCCTGGTTCCCACTTCACTGATCTCTTCCCAGATCGTTTTTTTATAATCCAGGTTTTCCGCACTCTCCTGGGAATAAAAGGCCATCTTGACATTCAGACCATATTGCAAGGCGCCCGCCGTGGGCGACTCCATTTTGCTGACGAGGCGCGTCAGGGTGGTCTTACCCGCGCCATTCACGCCGACGAGGGCAATCCGTTCGCCGCGATAGACGGTGAAATCAAGATTGCGGAAAACCGCCTGTGCACCGTAACTTTTGCCAAGATCCCTGGCAACCAGGACATCCCGACCACTTTTGACGGCAGGGGGGAATTTTATCGTCACCGCCCGTGTTTTCTCTCCCTGCTGCAAGACTTCATACTTATCCAGCATCTTGAGGCGGCTCTGCACCTGCTTGGCTTTGGTAGCCTTGGCGCGGAAACGCTCCACGAACTCATTGATCTTTTTGATTTCGGCCCGCTGCAGTTCCATTTCCTTCCTGAGGGCCTCCAGGCGCAGCTCCTTCTCCTTCAGGTAGTAGCTATAGTTTCCCCTGTAGATGGTAAGTTTCCGTCCGGCCAGTTCCGCGATCTGCCGGATCAGCTTGTCCAGAAAGAAGCGGTCGTGGGAGATGGCGATCAAGGTCCCCTGGTAATCCTTAAGCTGAGCCTCCAGCCATTCCATGCTCTCCGTATCCAGATGATTGGTCGGTTCATCAAGCAGCATGATATCCGGTTGGGAAAGCAGGATAAAAGCCAACAAAAGCCGCATCTTCCAGCCACCGGAAAAGTCCGTGCATTTCTTGACGTAATCCTCTTCTTTAAAGCCGAAGCCCTTGAGCATCTGTTTGGCGCGGGCCTCAAAGGCATAGCCGTCCTTCGCCTGGAAGGCCGCCAAGGCCGCCTCGTAAGCCGCCAGCTCCTGCAGATGGTCAGAGGAGTCGGACGAACTGCCCGCCAACTGCTGCTCATGGTTTCTAATGGCTTGCTCCAACTCCGTCAGGCCGCTCCTTTTTTTAAAATAGCCGATCAGGTCGATGGGTTCCAAGTCCACCGTATCCTGGGGAAGATAGCCCATGGTTTGATTCTTGCGGTTCGGTATATCAATACTGCCTTCGCCCAATTCGACCTGCCCCATGATGGCGCGCAGCAGCGTGGTTTTCCCCTGGCCGTTGTCACCCACCAGCCCGATCCGGCTTTTATCCGTAATCGACCAGGTGAGGTGCTCGAATATCTGCTTCTCTCCGAAGTTGAGACTGACGTTGTTGATGTTGATCACAAGAACTCCCTGGATAAATTTCCAGCGGATATATAGAGAAAAGCGCCGCTCTTGTCAATTGGCAGAAAGCCCTCCGAACACCCCCGGTAAGGTAAAAACGGTTATCAACATTAATGTGAAGATCATTGTTGATAAGCCTGTTGATAAATTTGCTAAATAGCCAATAACAGATATTTTATATCGAATTGAGCAATGATGAGGCAATAAGAGTATAGATAACAATATCAGGATGTTGTGCATATCTGCCTATAAACATGACGATTTATCATCCCGATCATTAAGATATCAACACAATGGAAAAAATAACAATTTATGCCTGCAATATGGCCCCTTTTTTGCGCGTTAAAGAAGTTGAACTTACTTAACCTGAATAAACGGTATTGTCCCCCCGGTCACGTTCGGAAGCTTTCCATCCCATTTTTCTACCGCCTTCCGCGTGTTCTCAATCTCCCTAAGTCTCAAAAGAGATTCGGTTATCTCCTGCCTCTGGATCTTTAACCCTTCGGCCTCAGCTCTGGCCTGACTGATCTTCTGTTGGTTTTCCACCTTTATCCTCTCCAATTCATTCCTTGCTTTGGCCACCTGCTGTTCCGCCACCTGCTTTGCCTCAATTGCTTCGTTGAAAGTCCTGGCAAAGTTGAACTCCGCAACAGATACTTCGATAACCTTAATATTGAAGACCACAAGCCTTTCGGCCAGCGCCGTCCGTATGGCAGAACTGACCTCGCCCCGCTTCGCTATCAATTCCTCCGCCGTATATTTGGCGGTCACGGCCTTGATAACCTCCTGCACTGCGGGCTGGATCACCTTCTCTTCAAAGGCCATCCCTATCTTCTGATACACTTCGTCCACTGCTTCCGGGATCAGATGATAATTTGTGGCAATGACCGTAGATACGATCTGCAGATCCCTCGAAGCTGCCTCGGCCTTGGCCTCGTTCTTCTGCACCTGAACATTGATCTTCACGGCACTGTCAACAAAAGGGAGCTTGAAGTGAAACCCTTCCGCAAGGACCCCTTTCTGTACTGCCCCCAGTCGTATAAGGACACCCCGTTGCCCCGGCCCCACTATAACCCACGGTTGAGCGATAAATAGCAGCACGACTGCAATTGCTATAATTATCAATTTACTTGACCCTTTGATCTTTTCTATGATCATTTCCGCCTCATTTTGGGAATGTTGATTCTGGTCCATCTGTTGCCTCCTTTTTTATTTATTTTGCGATGACGATAACACGTTTTGTATTCCTTCGTACCCCTTTTTTGCGATATCACTGTTAGAGCTGTTCTTTCCCCCTCCGTTTAAAGTATTTTTCTATCTCCACAGCAACAAACACAACCGCTGAAAGGACAAGACAGATTGCCAGTTCAACTGCTGTAAGTGCTTCTGTCTTGAATATCTGGTTCAGGGAAGGAATGTATATGGTAGCCATCTGCATTGCGAAGGTCAACAGAAAGGCGCCCGCCAGCGGCTTGTTGGAAAGAAACCCCTGGGCAAAGATCGATTCCTTCTCAGACCTTATGGCAAGAACATGACCCATCTGGCTGAGGCATAAGACGGTGAATACCATCGTCTGCCAATGGCTGTGGTCGGTGTTTATAGCCCAGGCCTGGGTAAAGATGGTTGCAAAGCCCATCAGAAAACCCACCCAGATGATATGGGTTCCAAGGCCCTGGGCAAACATGCTTTCCTGCGGATGGCGCGGCGGTCTTTGCATTATGCCCTTTTCGACGGGTTCAGCAGCAAGGGCAAGGCCGGGAAGGCCATCAGTGACAAGGTTAATCCAGAGGATGTGAATCGGCAGCAGCGGAATGGGGAGACCAAGCAAGGGGGCGACAACAATGGCGATGATCTCCCCCATGTTGCTGGTCATCGTGTATTTTAAAAACTTCCTGATATTGTCGAAGATCCGGCGCCCTTCCTTGACGGCTTTTACTATGGTGGCAAAGTTGTCGTCGAGGAGGATCATGTGGGCAGCCTCTTTTGAAACATCGGTCCCGGTTATGCCCATGGCAATCCCGATGTCCGCCCTTTTCAGCGCCGGGGCGTCGTTCACGCCGTCTCCCGTCATTGCGACGAACTGGCCCTTATCCTGGAGAGCCCTTACGATCTTTAGCTTCTGCTCAGGAGCAACCCTCGCATAAACCCTGATATGTTCGACCTGCTCCTCAAACTCCTCCATCGAAAGCTTCTCAAGCTCCCTGCCGGTAATGATCTCCCTTGCATCGTCCTCTATGATGCCAAGCCTCCCGGCTATGGCCCGTGCCGTAAGAGGATGATCGCCGGTTATCATAACCGGCCTGATACCTGCCATCTTGCATATCGCTATCGCCTCTTTAGCCTCCTCTCTCGGCGGGTCCATGATGCCGACAAGACCAAGGAATGTAAGGTCTGACTCCACTTCCTCGGGAATCATCTTTTCCGGGATGCGCTCCCACCTCCTCGATCCTACGGCAAGGACCCTCAGGCCTGTGGCGGACATCCTTTCACTTTCCCTTTTCAGTTCATCCCTGTCTATATCTTTGACACCGCCATCCGGTGAGAGGAGATTGATGGACTTGACCAGCACCTCTTCCACGGCCCCCTTGGTAAATGACCTGATGCGGCCCGCATCATCGCGGTGAAAGGTAGTCATGCGCTTCCTGTCAGAATCAAAAGGGAGCTCAGAGACTCTGGGATTAGCCTTCTCCAGAACCGTCTTACTAAAACCAGCCTTTTCTGCAGCCATGTACAGGGCTACCTCTGTAGGCTCACCCATGACTTCTCCCACGGCATCAGGCAAGGTATCATTACTCAGAGCCATACCCTCAAATAATGCATCAGAGATAAGGGAGCTTTTAGCGGCAAAGTCTGCAACAGGTCCCGATATACCGTCTGCATGGATTTCCTCCACCGTCATCCTGTTCAGCGTGAGGGTCCCTGTCTTATCGGAGCAGATATAGGTGACTGAGCCAAGGGTTTCGACTGCCGGGAGCTTCCTGATGAGGGCATTCTGCTTCACCATCTTCCTTGCGCCGAGCGCCAGGGATATGGTGACAACTGCAGGTAGGGCCTCCGGGATAGCGGCCACCGCCAGAGATATGGCTGTAAGGAGCACCAACGCCACATCCTCGCCCTTAAATGTCCCGATCAGAAAGAAGGCGGCACATATTGCGAGAACGATATAGGCAAGTCTCTGTCCAAAGGTCGCAAGCCGCTTCTGGAGGGGAGTCTTCACCTCCTCTCCCTCCTGAAGCATAGTGGCGATCCTTCCCAGCTCGGTATCCATCCCGGTGGAAACAACAATCCCCTTCCCGCGGCCATAGGCGACAAAGGTCCCCTTGTAGGCCATGTTCTTCCTGTCTCCCAGGGGGAGGTATTCATCATGAAGGGTTTCTGTCTCCTTTTCGACAGGCACGGATTCCCCTGTGAGGGCAGCCTCCTCCACCTTCAACTGCGCAGTTTCGATAATTCTCATATCGGCGGGGACAACTCTTCCCGCATCGAGGATGACGATATCCCCAGGGACAATTTCGGAGCCCGGTATGGTTGAAGGCATGCCGTTACGCATAACAACCGCCGTATGAGACGCCATTTTTTTGAGCGCCGCTATCGCCTTTTCTGCCCTGTACTCCTGGACAAAGCCAATAATCGCATTCAGTACCACGATAACGATGATCGCGACAGTATCGGCAGCATCTCCAATGATCCCGGAAATGATGGCTGCAAGGATAAGGACGATGATCATAAAATCCTTGAACTGGTTCAGAAACATCCCCAGGGCAGTATTTTTCTTCCCCTCCTTCAGTTCATTGGGTCCATATTCTTCCAGGCGCTTCTTTGCCTCTTCCGAGGAAAGGCCCTGAAGAGATGATTTTAAATCATCAATAGCCTCATCTATCGTCTTTTGATACCCGTGCAAAACATCTCCCCTGGTCACTTTCATCTTTACCTCTTAAACACACCGAAGAGCATTGCCCAGCGTAGCGCCTGACTCTTCCTCATCACTATTCCTTCCTAAGCCGAATATCACCACCCACTGGAACATATTAGCCAGCATTGATACGGCGCCGGCAAAGATCACGGCGATAGTGGAAAACAGAATATCACGTTTTTAACATAGCGATCTCACGATCCATAATTTTATTGCGCATTCAGTACCTCAGGTTTCTTATTTGCCGCGGGTAAAAAAAAGACCCTTACACACGGCATAAAGCACCCTGCATAAAGGTCTTGCATACTTTGATGTGTGAGCATCAGGCCCCGCGCCCGGGTGTTGCCACCCCCTTTGAAAACAACAGTGCCTTAAAGTGTACGGCCAAAATAAGAAAAGGCGCCTGTTCTTGTGAAGGAGATAATGTCATCCGTCAGGACACCACCATCCGGCGGACGGCCTGACAGATGGCTTCCGCATCGATGCCGCACATGCAGCACAACTCATGCTGCGTGGCGTGCTCGACGAAGGCATCCCCTATTCCTAGCTGCCGGACCATGACACCACGAAGACCTTGCGCGGTAAAGAGTTCCAGCACCGCGCTGCCGAAGCCGCCCATTAAAACGTTTTCCTCCACCGTCAGGACACGGCGCAGCGAAAGGGCGGTGGCACAGAGCAATTCCCCATCCAGGGGCTTAATAAAACGGGCGTTTACAACCGTAATGCTGACCCCTTCTTTGAGCAGTGCCTCTGCCGCCTGCAGGGCGGGAGAGACCGAAGCCCCAATCGCAAAAATCGCCAGATCGGTACCCTTGACAAGAACCTCTCCTTTTCCTATCTCAAGGGCTTGCGGTTTCTCATCCATGGGTACGCCCAGGCCTTTGCCCCGCGGATAGCGAACAGAGACTGGCCTGCCGCAGTCCACAGCGGTTTTAAGCATATGCTGAAGTTCATTTTCGTCCTTGGGCGCCATCATGACGATATTGGGGATAGGACGTAGAAAAGAATAGTCAAATATGCCGTGATGGGTGCAACCATCCTCGCCAACCATTCCCCCGCGATCCAGGGCAAAGACCACGGGCAGCTTTTGCAGACAGACATCGTGAACGATCTGATCGTAAGCCCGCTGCAGGAAAGTGGAATAAATTGCCACCACGGGAATAATCCCCTGGGTGGCCAAACCCGCAGCAAAGGTAACCGCATGTTGCTCGGCAATGCCTACATCGAAGAAACGCCGGGGGAACTTTGCCGCAAACTGACTCAGGCCGGTCCCTTCGGTCATGGCGGCGGTAATGGCCACAATACGCCGATCTGCGCTCGCCAGTTTGATCATCGTATCCCCGAACACCTTGGTGTAAGAGGGTGGCGTCGGCAAATCCCGCTCGGGCAGGAGCTCCCCTGTCTCGATATGGAAAGGCGGTATGCCGTGAAAGCGCAGAGGATCTTCTTCAGAAAACTGATAGCCCTTGCCTTTTTTCGTGACAACATGCACCAGCACGGGACACTGCAATGCCTTCACATTTTCCAGGTTTTTGATAAGATGATCCAGGCGGTGCCCCTCTAACGGACCTACATAGGTAAACCCCAGTTCCTCAAAGAGAATTCCCGGCACCACGAAGCCCTTCAAAGACTCCTCCACCTGCCGGACAAAACGGAGCATGGGCTCCCCTAGAACAGGAATGGATTTGAGGAAAATCTTAAACTCCGCTTTCAATCTGGTCACCGTATGCCCGGTCATGATGCGGTTCAGGTAAGATGACAAGGCGCCCACGTTGGGCGAAATGGAGAGTTCATTGTCATTCAGAATGATAATCATGTCCTTTTTACGATCTCCGGACCAATTCAGACCTTCAAAGGCCAATCCCGCCGACATGGAACCATCGCCGATAACCGCCACAACCTTAAAATTCTCGCCGTTGAGGCATCTGGCCTCGGCGATACCGGAAACGGCCGAAATGGACGTGCCGCTATGCCCGACACTAAAGCTGTCATAAACACTTTCCTCCCGCCTCGGAAAGCCGCTCAGCCCCCCTTTTTGGCGGAGGCTGGAAAACCTGTCTCTCCTGCCGGTGAGTATCTTATGGGCGTAAGCCTGATGACCCACATCCCAGACCAGCTTGTCGCGGGGCGCATCAAAAACGTAATGGAGCGCCACGGCCAGTTCCACCGCGCCGAGGGATGAGGCCAGATGTCCACCCTGCCGGGAAACTGTCTCAATCATTAACGTTCTGATTTCTGCAGCCAAAGCATTTAAAGCTGGGATATCTAACTGCTTGATATCTTTGGGAGAGTTTATTTTTTTCAAATAGCCTGACTCACTAGGCAACGGTATTTTTTCCATTTTCTAAAAATCCTAATTTTATCTGTGCCGCTACATCGGTCATGGTGCAATGGCGTAAAAAGAACATCAAGCCTTCCTGTCCATGATACCTTCTGCCAGCAAACGCAGCGGCACGGCGTCCGCACCAAATCCGGACAGGGCAGCCAATGCCTCCTGCAACAGCCTTCCTGCCTTTTCGCGAGAGGCCTCCATCCCGAACAGGGACGGAAAGGTAAGCTTCCCCCGGGAAACGTCGCTGCCGGTACTCTTGCCGGTTTTTGCCCCGTCTCCTTCCACATTGAGGATATCGTCCACAATCTGAAACATCAACCCGATCCGACCGCCGTAAAGGGAAAGGGCCTCCAGCGCTTCCTTGCCTCCCCCCCCCAGCAAGGCGCCCACCTTGATCGAGGCCTGAATCAAGTCACCCGTCTTATGCGTGTGAATATAATGCAAGGTATCAGCGTCCGCCAAACTTTTCTCTGAGCTAACATCAACCACCTGTCCACCAATCATGCCGAAACAACCTGCGGCTATGGCTATCTCGTTAATGATCGTAAGAATGAGTTCCGGTGCGACAAGCTCCCGCAGTTCTCGCCCGGACAGCAGGGTAAAGGCCTCCGTCAGCAGGGCGTCACCTGCCAGAACCGCCATATCCTCACCGAAGGCCTTGTGGCTCGTGGGCTTGCCCCTCCGTAGGTCATCATCATCCAATGCCGGCAGATCGTCATGGATCAAAGAATAAGTGTGGATCATCTCCAAGGCGCAGGCCACGGGCAACGCGTCTTTTTCCCGCGCCTCCGCGCCCAGCGCCTTCATGACCGCGAGGCAGAGGATCGGCCGAATCCTCTTGCCGCCCGCGAAAAGGCTATATCGCATAGCTCGAAAAATTACGGGGGGATAATTATCCTCGCCGGGTAGATATCCTGCAAGGGCAGCATCGATGAATTGCTTTTTTGTTTCCAGATAATCCGTAAGACAAAAAACTGGCTCAGCTTTCACTTGCTTCACCTGTGAAAGGCTTGGCAACCACCTTTTCCCCCTCCTTAAGCAGGATTTCCACCCGCCGCTCTGCCTCGTCCAGCCGTTCGGCGCAAAGGCGGGAAAGCCTGATACCTTCTTCAAAAGCCTTGAGAGATTCCTCCAGGGTCAGATCTCCCCCTTCCATGTTCCTTAATATCTCTTCCAATTTTTTCAGGGCATCTTCGAATTTTTCCTTGGCCATTTCTCTTAACTCCCCCAAATTTGTGTCACCTGCGCCTGAAACCCACCCGCCGCCAGCGTTACATCTACGCTTTCACCCACCTTAAGCAGGTTCGCGTCCCGCAAAATCACACCCTGCGGCAACATTCTGGTCACACTGTAACCCCTTCTTAATACCGCCAGCGGGCTTAATGTATCCAAGCGCATCAGGCCAGCCTCCAGACGCATTCTTCTTTCTTCCCTGGTGACGACATCGGCTTTACAGATATCCTTGCGCATGTTTTCCACCCTGTCCCTGGCGTTCCTGATATCCCCAAGGGGGCTTGCGTGGCGCAAACGTAAAGCGGCCGCAGCAATCTGCTGCCGCCGCCAAAGCCTCACTTGATTGCTGTGGCCCTGCACACGATCAAGAAAGGCGGCGACATGGAGACGCAAATCACCAATCAGGCGACGGGGTGACGGCAAACGCGCTGCATAAAACTCCAGCTTCTCACGGCGCTTTTCCAGCTGGTGGTTCTGATGCCGGATAAGCCTGGCGTACTGAGCTTCGATAGCCGCCGCAAGCTCCGCCTTCACAGGCACCGCCAGCTCCGCAGCTGCCGATGGCGTGGGAGCGCGCAGATCGGCAACAAAATCGGCAATGGTAAAATCTGTTTCATGGCCTATCGCGGCAATGATAGGAATCCGAGCTCGAAAAATCGCACGGGCCACCCTTTCGTTGTTGAAGGGGGCCATATCCTCCAGAGAACCGCCGCCGCGCGCCATAATGATGACCTCAACACCACCCGCAGCGTGAAGATCATGAATGGCTCGAATGATCTCCTCTGGAGCCTCCTGTCCCTGCACCCTTGTCGGCGCGATGAGGATGCCAAGATTGGGCAAGCGTCGCCGGGCAACATTCAGGATATCCCGGATAACGGCGCCGGTAGGGGAGGTGATCACGCCAATCCGCCGGGGAAGCAGGGGCAACCCCTGCTTGTGTCGGGCATCAAACAATCCCTCGGCCTGGAGACGCTCCTTCAGCTGCTCAAAGGCCTTCTGAAGAGCGCCAATCCCCAGGGGTTCGACATTATCAACCAGGAGCTGATATTCACCCCGTGGTTGGTAAACACTCAACCGGGCACGGCAAACGATGCTCATGCCGTTTTCCAGCTCAAACATCCGGCCCGTGCGTGCGAAGGGCCTGTTCCCGGCAGCAGCGCGAAAGATGACCGCCCGTATCTGGCTTATTTCATCCTTAAGAGTAAAATAGACATGGCCCGAGGCGGGACGATGGAGATTCGATATCTCCCCCTCGACCCAAAACAAATCAAAACTCCCTTCCAAGAGACGCTTGATTTCACCATTTAGTTCCGTAACAGAAAATGCCTTTTTCATAGACCCCGGCCGTCTATAACAAGCACCGGTACTTTTGGCAAGCAAAAGAACCTGGCCCACAACCCTAAACCAAAACCTCGAAGCGCCCTTTTTCCGTAATCACACTTTGCACCGGCAGGTCGTAGTCGCCTACCGGCGCCTCCGGAATTAACTGACAGGAAAATGCCAAGCCGAGCTTCGGCACATCCATGCCGACGAGAAACCTATCGTAATAACCACCGCCGTAGCCGACGCGAAAGCCCCGCAGATCGAAGGCCACCGCCGGCACAACCACCATGTCAAGCAGGCTTTTCGAAACAGGCGGCTGCAAATCCTGCCTCGGTTCACGAATGCCGAAGTACCCCGGCTCTACATCCGCAAAGGAAGTAATGGGAAATATCACCATCTCCCGCGTTTCCGGCTTGCATAGGGGGACATAGACTTTTTTCCCCCGCCTCCATAATTCATCGATAATGCCATCTGTATTAACTTCACTGCCGAAACTTAAAAAAATCATCACCGCACGACAATCCTCAAGCATCGGCAAATTCATAAATCGCTGGCAAATGCTCTTGCTCATTGCGGCTAATTCTGCCTGTGGCAGGGCATTCCGCAAGGCCAGTATCTCCCGTCTGATCTTTTTCTTCTCTGCATCCAACATTGCGCCTCCATTAAAATATTTTCAAAAACAGTCGCGCTGACCGTCGTGAAACGTGACATTGTCATTGACACGGACTGCAACTTCTCATTATACATAAAAAATATCTTCAGAAAAGAAAAGGCGAAATAATGGATTTCATCACGGGTTTTGCGGACATCTTTATCCATCTCGACCAGCACCTGAACATGATTATCCAATCTTTCGGGATATGGACATATCTCATCGTTTTCCTGGTGATTTTCTGCGAAACAGGCCTGGTTGTTACGCCCATCCTGCCAGGTGATTCCCTCGTCTTCGCCCTGGGCGCCATTGCTGCCCAGGGCAACCTGGAAATGCCGCAGCTCCTGGCCGTCATGACTGCAGCGGCAATTGTCGGCGATTCGGTGAATTATACCCTGGGAAAATACTTCGGTACGCGTATCTTTCAGCGGCAGGGAAAGACCTTTTTTAAAAAAGAATATCTTGAAAAGACTCAGTTGTTTTATGAGAAGCACGGCGGTAAAACTATTTTTCTGGCCCGCTTCGTCCCGATTATCCGCACCTTTGCCCCCTTTGTCGCCGGGATCGGCAACATGCACTACGGGCGTTTTATCTTTTACAATGTCTCAGGCGGCATAGTTTGGATTGCCCTCTTTGCCACTGCCGGCTATTATTTCGGTAATATGCAGCTGGTGCGGGAAAACTTCACCCTGTTCATCCTGGCCATTATTTTTGTTTCCATTTTGCCGGGAATAATTGAGTTTCTCCGCCAGCGTTGTGCTAGATCATGAATAATGTGTTTTATGCTTTTTTTACGCCCTTACTAGAAAGGTTTTGAGATATGAGGAAGGATATTTTCTGCGTAATCACTGTTATATTGCTGCTTGGCGGTGCATCGCCTGCCCGCGCGGAAAGCAATAATATCGTCAAGATCGGCGGCGATATCACTATCGCCGAAGGAAACAAGATAAAAAATGCGGTAGCGGTGGGAGGCCAGATAACGGTACGCGGCATAGTGACCGGCATGGTCTTGTCCATAGGCGGTTCCGTAGTCCTCACTAAAACCGCCCTGGTGGAGGGCAACGTCGTCTCCATCGGCGGGATCATTGTCGTGGGCAAGGGGGCGCGTGTCATGGGGAACCTCCGAGAAATAAACACATCCGGTCTCTCTGCCTCCCTGGCTTCGGCGTTGAATGAGGATTGGGAAGGCTGGTCATGGGTTTTTGCCATCCTTTCCCTGCTGGTTTTCGTCGCTATTTTTCTTATCGCCCTCCTGCTCGTTACCCTCCTCCCCCAACCCGTTCGTCTTGTTGCAGACACCGTCAAAAACATGCCCCTCAAAGTAGTTTTCTGGGGCATCCTGGCGCTGGTGTCAGTGGTGCCCCTGGCATTCCTTCTGACCATCTCCGTCCTGGGAATCGTGCTCATACCCCTGGAGATATTTATCGTGGTCTGCGCCGCGTTGATTGGTTTCATTGCGGTAGCGCAAGTGGTCGGCGAAAAGTTGTTTGCCCTTTTTAAAAGGAGGGATCAGAGTGTGCTGGCTGATATTTTTTGGGGACTGGCCATCCTTTGGTTTATCGGCTGGCTTCCCCATATCGGCTGGATGGTCAAGGTCATAGCGGTGGTACTCGGCTTGGGGGGGGTCCTGGCTGCCTCGCTTAGCGCACGACAAATGTGGAAAAAATCACACGCCCACGAGGTAGCTGAAAATGGAAACAGAACGTCTATCCCTTGAAAATCGGGTAGAACAACTCGCGGGGGAACTGCAAGCGTTAACTCGCCGTGTTGACCTCCTATCACAACAACGTCAGTCGGCTCCCGCTAAGCCGGTTGAACTTGAAGATACCTATCCGGCGACGGAGGAAGACGCCTCGGAGGAACTGCTCTCCTGGATCGGCAAGTCCTCGTTGCTGCAGCGCCTTTCCACGCTTTGTTTTCTCCTGGTTATCGCCCTTATCTTACGCACCGTAACCGACAGCGGCTTGGTGGACCTGCAAATCGGTTCCTTCGTGGGGATGGTATATGCGGCTTCGCTCATGCTGCTCGGCTGGCGGAGGTACAAAAGAAATAATCCCCTGGCGCCGATCTTCACGATTTGCGGGGCAGTATTGATGTTTCTCGTCGTGGTGGAGACGCATACCCATTTCGAATCCCTGCCTTCCGGCCCCGCGTATATCCTTTTGATGCTCACCGGCTTCGGCATGGCTACCCTCAGTTATTTCTACAACGTGCCTGCCCCTATTTCCATAGGCAACCTGGGGATGTGCCTGGCCGGCGCCGCCATCGACTACCCTCAGCCCTTCTTCCCCTACCTGGGAGTACTGCTGCTGACAGCCAACTTCCTGGGATATTTTGCCGCACGAGCGCACAAGTATTCCTGGCTGCGCTGGATCATGCTGCTCGTCACCATCTTCATGATTGTTACCTGGGGGATGAAATTAGGACCGGCGTTGCTGGCAAAAGAAGAAATCCCCGCTATCCTGGCGCCATCGTTCTTCCTGCCCATGCTGGCGCTATTTGCCCTGACCTATCCGGTAACGGCCTTTCTCCGGATAAAAAGAGTCACCATCAGCCGCCCGGGCAGGTTTGACCTGCTGGTCCCCACCGTTAGTGTGATCTGGGCTTTTCCGCTCGCCCAATACGTAACCTTCGCCACAGGGGGCAGCACGATACTTATCGGCGTTATCGGCGTTGTGGCAGGACTCGCCCACCTGTTGCCGGCGCTTTGGCTGGCCAAGCATAAACAACCGGGCGCTTTGGGCGCCAATGCCTTCGTTTTTGCCGGCACCGTGCTCATCGCCTTGGCCCTGCCGGTTGCGCTGGCTAACGACACTGTTGCCAATCTGCCCATCCTCAGCGCACTGTCCTTCGGACTATTTTTCCTGGCAGCAAGTTGGCAGAATGGCAGCGTACGGCTCGCTTCTTATCTCCTGCAAATCTATGCTGCCTGCGCCCTGGCTTTTTTGCTTTTTACCTCCACACCCGATGCACATGGTCTGGGCACGTCCTGGGCGGCGGCGCTGATGGCGGCACTGAGCCTGCTCCACTTCCAATATTGCCGCAGACATCCACCGCCTGCCGGGTCTGCCTTCTTCACCAGGATAGACCCTCACGACCTGAGCGCTGCCTTTCTCCTGCTTACATCGTTGTTAAGCGCTTTTTCCGCATTACGCATCGTCTCTTACCAGTTTATGGCTTTTTCGCTTCCGGCAGAGAGCTTAAGTAACGCCTTCCAAAGCGCCCAGTCAGTCATCATTAACCTTTCGGCAGCGGTCCTGATGCTTTTTGCCCTGGCACGTCATAAGAAAGAACTGCGCAACATTGCCCTCATGGTCACCGTCATCGGCGCCGTCAAGGTCTTCCTCTATGATCTGGTCGGCGGTATGCACGGCCTGCCGCTGGTCATCAGCGTTTTCTCCTTCGGCTTGACCACCAGTCTGGAGTCTTTCGGTCTGACACGCTGGCATCATTACACCGCCCCGTCAGAAGACGAATAAAATTACTTTATTCATCTTCATCAAAATCATCAAAATCATTTTCCATCATATTGCTTGCTAAATTTAGAAAAACACTTAGTGATTCGCACAAATTTTTCACGATTTGGCTATGCACTAATTTTTCTTCAACTGTTTTGGACTTTGACATTGCCTTTAATGCCACGCCCAATTCTTTCATCAAATCTTCCATAAGCTGCTCTGGATTCATAAAACACCTCCTTAGGTAAAATATGCGGCTTAAAGTTGGCAATTCTACTACTTTAGCCATCATTACCGCCGTTTACAAACCACCCCACATCAGGTCATGCTTTGCATGGCCTCGACCAGCTCCCGGACAGCCGCAGCCGACCTGGCCAGGGCCGTCTGCTCCTCAACTTTTAATTTGACGGCAATAATTTCCTCCACACCACCCTTGCCCAGCTTTACCGGTACACCCACAAAAAGGTCGTTTATGCCATACTCCCCCTGAAGATAAGCAGCACAAGGCATGATCTTCTTCTTGTCCTTCAGGATGGCCTCAGCCATGGCCACGGTGGCGGAGGCCGGGGCATAATAGGCGCTGCCCGTTTTCAGTAAACTCACGATCTCGGCGCCACCGGTGCGCGTCCGATCCACCAGGGCTGCCAGCCGCTCCGCTGGAATCAGCTCCGTGACAGGGATACCGGCCACCGTCGAATAGCGGGGCAGCGGCACCATGGTGTCCCCGTGACCGCCCAGCACAAAGGCATGCACATTGTCCACGGAAACCTTCAGCTCCATGGCGATAAAAGCGCAGAACCTGGCAGCATCGAGAACCCCCGCCATGCCCACAACCCTGTTACGGGGAAAACCGCTTGCCTCATAGGCCACGTGACACATGGCATCCAGGGGATTGCTCACAATGATCAGGATGGCCGCAGGCGACAGACGGGCAGCCTTGACCGTAACCTCCTGCACGATGCGTTTATTAATCGCCAAAAGGTCATCCCGGCTCATCCCCGGCTTTCTGGCTATCCCGGCCGTGATAATGATGATGTCCGATCCTGCCGATATCTCATAATCGCCTGACCCGAGCAAATGGGCGTCATGTCTTTCAATCGGCGCCGCTTCCGTGAGGTCCAGCGCCTTCCCCTCAGGTACGCCCTCAATGACATCCAACAAAACAACATCACACAGTTCCTTTTCCGCCAGGCGTTGCGCCACAGTGGCCCCCACATTGCCCGCACCGATGACCGTAACCTTCTTTTCCACTTTTTGCTCCTTTCAGGTGGCCGTGCCATAACGCCACACGGCTCAAATATAATATATGGAGCCGCAAACCACAAACGATTAGATTACCTTTACCAGAAAGTTGTTAATGTCCGGTCAAACCAGCGACAATGCACTCCTGATCTTGAATCTGAAGGTAAGGATGCATGGGGAGGCTGAAGATACGGGAGGCGCAATCCTCGGAAACGGGAAAGGCCTCCGCCTGATAACCCAAGCCCGCGAAAGCACTTTGCCGGTGGAGGGGTTTCGGATAATAGATGGCGGTGGGCAGCCCCTTACTGCCAAGCGTCTCCATCAATGCCTTGCGGCTTGCCTGGTCTGCGGCAAGAACGGAATACTGAGCCCAGGCGCTCTTATATCCGGCAGGTATCGCCGGTGTTTTAAGTGCTGGGTGCCCCGCCAGCAGCTGCGTATAACGGGCGGCTACTTTTTGGCGCAACTCGACTTCTTCGGGAAATATTTCAAATTTGGCCAGCAGGATCGCTGCCTGGAGGGTATCGAGGCGGCCGTTGATTCCAATGCGGACATTTTCATATTTGTCCCGTCCCTGACCATGCACCCGGATCGAGCGCAGCGCCTCATCCAGGGTATCATCATCGGTAAAACACATCCCGCCGTCACCATAAGCGCCAAAGGGCTTGGCGGGAAAAAAGGAAGTACAGCCCAGCGGCGCCAGGGAACCGGCCTTACGCCCCTTATATTCTCCCCCGAAGGACTGGGCGGCGTCTTCCACCACTGCCAATCCGTATTTTCCCGCCACCGCCTGGATTGCATCATAATCGGCGGGCAGGCCAAAGAGATCAACGGGGATGATACATTTGGGGTTAAGAGGTGAGAGGCGGCGGCAAAAAGGTAAGGGGTGAAGGGACGCGTCGCCGGACTTCAGGGCCTGGATGGCCTGTTCCAGTTTCAGGGGATCGATGTTGAAGGTCCTAGGATCGATATCCACAAAGACCGGCGTTGCCCCCAGCAAGCTGACGACCTCGGCCGTGGCCACAAAGGTGAAGGGAGTCGTAAAGACCGCATCGCCCGGTCCGATCTGTAACGCCAGCAAGGCCATCAGGAGGGCGTCGGTCCCCGAAGCGCAGCTTAAAGCATGTTTAACCCCCACATGGGAGGCAAGCTGCCTTTCCAACTCCGCGATCTCCGGTCCCATGATGTACTGTCCATGCCTGAGCACCTTTTGGATATTGCTGTTGAGTTTTTTATGGATACGCTTTTGCTGGGTTGCGAGATCGATGAAATCCATTTGCCCTTCCCTGTCCGATGTTTATTTGGCTGGTGGAAACGTCGCGATGAAATCAGCCAAAGATTCTTGCCATGGCCTTAACTTTATGTCAAATTTAAGACATATTTTTTCCTTTGACAAATGGGCGTATTGGGGCCGCCTGGCTTTGGCGGGATATTGCGCAGTAGTGATCGGCAAAATGTTCACCTCGTGGTCAAGGAGGCCCCTGGCTCTTGCCAGCGCGTAGATCAGCACCGCAAAATCGTGCCAGTTGATCCGGCCCGCATTGGTGAAATGATAAATGCCGTACGCCCCGTTATCCGCCTGGACAATGCGCAGGATGGCGGCGGCCAGATCGCCTGCATAGGTCGGACTGCCCCATTGATCCGCCACCACCTGCACCTCGTTTTTTTCCCGGAAAAGCCGCAGCATGGTCGTGACGAAGTTAGGCCCATGCTGCCCATAAAGCCAGGCGGAACGGATGATAAAATGCGCCGCCAGCACATCTGCAATATCCCTTTCCCCCTGATATTTGCTGGCGCCATAAACACAGGTGGGATGGGGATCATCCGTCTCGCAGCAGGGGGCATCCTTGCTGCCGTCAAAGATGTAATCCGTCGAGATATGAATAAGTTTGGCCTGTTTGGCGGCCGCCACGGCGGCGATATGGCGCGCGCCGTCGGCATTTAGCCGGAAGGCCAGTTCCGGTTCATCCTCCGCCCGATCAACAGCCGTATAAGCTGCACAATTAATGATCCAGGAAATAGGTTTAGCATGGGCAAACTCAAAAAGTCTGTCGTAACTGGCAATGTCAATTTCCCTATCAGAGGCAAGGTAAGGCCGGGGTGTTTTTTTCAGGAGCTCTTCCAGCTCCGTGCCGAGCATGCCTTTGTTGCCGATTAGCCAGATCATATCAGTTGAAAATAGGGACGTAGTGACCCCATTCTATTTGAGAAGGTCGAACAAATACTCGCCATAATGATTTTTATCCTTGGACTGGGCCAGGGCAAGCAGCTGCTCCCTGGTAATAAAGCCCTTACTGTAGGCTATTTCCTCAAGACAGGCGACCATAAGCCCCTGGCGATGCTGGATGGTGGAGATAAAATTGCTCGCCTCAAGCAAACTTTCATGAGTTCCCGTATCCAGCCACGCAATCCCCCGGCTTAACAATTGGACGTGGAGCTGGTCCCGGATTATATATTCGTTGTTCACATCGGTAATCTCCAGTTCACCACGGGCAGAAGGCTTTAAATTACCGGCAATTTCCACCACGGCATTATCATAGAAATACAGGCCGACAACGGCATAGTTCGATTGCGGTTGCATCGGTTTTTCCTCAATGCTGCTGGCTTTCCCCTGCTCATTGATAGTGACGACGCCGTAACGTTCCGGATCCTTGACCCAGTATCCGAATACGAGGGCGCCCTCTGAAAGTTGGCCGGCCTGCTCCAAAACCTGAGACAGACCGTGGCCATAAAATATGTTGTCTCCCAGGATGAGGCAAACGCTGTCCTTTCCGATAAAAGGGGCGCCGATCGTAAAGGCCTGCGCGAGCCCGGCCGGATGCGGCTGCTCTGCATAAGATAAACACAATCCCAGCTGCGATCCGTCACCCAGGAGTTCCCGGTAAAGGGGAAGGTCCCGGGGCGTGGAGATGAGAAGAATTTCTCTGATCCCTGCCAACATGAGGATCGATAAAGGATAATAGATCATCGGCTTGTCAAAAACGGGCAACAATTGCTTCGATACGGACTGGGTAACGGGGTAAAGCCGCGTGCCGGAACCGCCGGCGAGAATGATGCCCTTCATATTTCCACCTCTATCCTCTTAATCATATTTTTTCAATCTGAAATCCTTCCAGCTTAATGGCCACGGAACGCTTCAGCAGTTCAATCGTGATGAAAAATAATTCTTTTTCATAATCCGTCGCCGCGACAACGCCTTCCACGCCCTTAAAGGGTCCATCGGTGATACGCGCCGGCTCACCTATTTTGGGATACTGGAAATGCTGGATATCCACCTTGGAACCAACGATTTTTTGCAAAGCGTCAATGGTGACGTCCGGCACTGGTATCGGCTCATAAGTGGAACGGTCTCCCAAAATTTTCACCACGCCAAAGGTTTTCAAGACATCCAGCCTTATTTCCGGCTCCAGGGAATCCAACTCCACAAAGAGGTAGCCCGGAAACATCGGCAGCAGTATCTTCTTCTTCCGGTCTTTACGCTTGCTCCATGCCTCTATATGCGGTAGAAATGCGTGGTAGGTTTTCTGAGTCAGGCCGGTATAAACCTTATCCTCATGTCGGCTTCTGGTGTGAACGGCATACCAAGGCATCCTGTTTTCTTCCCCTAACTTATGACTTGCACATTTGATGAAATGGTTAAGTTTACTTACCCGTGCAGCAGCGACGGCCTTCTTCCCGGAGCCGATCATACACCTCTTTCAGAGGCAGATGGTGCTCTTTCGCCAAGCGGCGGCAATCTTCATATTCCGGGGACATAGTACATATTTTCCCGTCCTGGCGCCCCACCTTCACACGTGCCGACCCCATACTTGTATTCAGCGTGATTATTTCCGTCGGCAGCATGTGTTTGGTAACGGGAAACATTCTGACCCCCAGCGTAGTGGTTTCGGCAAAGATCCGCCAGCGAAATTTTGCCTCGTCCTCCGGTCGCATCAGAACACATAATGTTACGGCAGGGCGATTTTTCTTCATCTGTATCGTCTGCAGGAAGACATCCATCGCGCCTTCTGCAAGCAGTTCCTCCATCAGGTACTCATAGAACTCCGGGTTCATGTCGTCGATATTAGCCTCCAGCATCAGAGCCGGGGACTGCCAACAGCCGCCATTGTCCCTGGAGGCAGCATCCGTTGTCAATTTTTCCCCGATCGTGACACGCAGCAGATTGGGAATCGGCAAATCCCTTTCTCCGGCGCCATAACCGTTTTTAACCACCAGCATCGGCGGCATCGGACCAAAGTTGCTGCAACAGGTGGTAAGAATCGCCGCCCCCGTGGGAGTTAGCAATTCCTCTTCCGCATCACGCGCGTAAACAGGCACGCCAGGGAGCATGACCATAACTGCCGGACCCGGCACCGGTAAAATCCCATGGCTTGTGCGAACAAAACCACTGCCCACATTTACCGGCGAGGCATAAACCTCCTCGATACCCAACCGCCACAAACCGGTGACGACGCCTACCACATCGACAATTGCATCAAGCGCTCCCACTTCGTGAAAATGGATTTCCTCGACTTGCTGGCCGTGCACCTGAGCTTCCGCCTCTGCCAGACGGGTGAAAACGGCCATACTTCTTTCCCGGATGGCATCCGGCAAAGTGCTTTCCGCGATAATTGCCCTGACGTCGTCCAGACGGCGGTGGGGCCGATCATTCTCCACAATAACCCGCAACCTGACCCCGGCGATGCCCTGTTTCGTTACCCGCCCCATCTCCAGGCGAAAGCCGCCGCAAGACAACCGGGCAAGATCCGCCTGCAGTCGCTCCCACGGTAGCCCGGCATCCAGCAGGGCTCCCAGGATCATGTCTCCGGAAGCGCCGGCAAAGCAATGGAAGTACGCAATCCTCACGCCGCCTGCTCTCCCAGTTTATTGATGAGGGCCGCCTGAAAACCTGCCCCGAAGCCGTTGTCGATATTGACCACGGAAACGCCGCCGGCGCAACTGTTTAACATGGCCAGGAGAGCCGCCAAACCGCCGAAGTTGGCGCCATACCCCACGCTCGTGGGGACGGCAATCACCGGTTTATCCACCAGCCCCCCTACCACACTGGGCAGGGCACCTTCCATACCGGCCACAACCACCAACACCCTTGCAGCCATTAACCTTTCCCGGTAATTAAGAAGACGATGCAGACCCGCCACGCCCACATCATAAATGCGGTCCACCCGATTGCCCATCGCCTCAGCCGTCAGAGCCGCTTCTTCCGCAACGGGGATGTCCGCCGTCCCGGCGCTAAGCACCGCAATCCCACCTCTGTTTTCCTGCACTCCCCGCCTGAGGAGAATCAAGCGCGCCAGTTCATGATACTCGCTGCCCGGTAGCGCAGCCACCACGGCTTCATAAGTGTTCCGGTCCGCCCGCGTCGCCAGAATGTTGCCTTCCGCCTGCATGGCCAAGTTGCAAAAAATGGCCGCCACCTGCCCGGCCGTCTTGCCTTCGCAGTAGATTACTTCGGGAAAACCCCGCCGCAGCTCGCGATGGACGTCAAGCTCGGCAAATTCAAGATCCGCAACGGGCAAGCATTTAAACTTTTGCACGGCTGCTTCAACATCCAGCCTCTTTTCCCGAATATCAAGCAGTAATTCCCGCAAGCGCTCTTCCTTCACGATTTTCGCCCCTCCTTAGGCAGCATTTCGTTCATGCTGCCCGTCCGGTAACCATCCAGGTCCATCGTTACATAGTTAAAACCTTGCTGCCTGAGCGCCCGTGACACCTCCTCCGCCCTGACCAGCAGCAAAGCCATCTGCTCCCGGTCTATTTCAATGCGAACCACGGGGCCGTGATGACGTAACCGGAACTGCCTGAATCCCAGAGAACGTAAATAATCCTCCCCCTCCTCCACCTGCCGGAGTTTTTCCCTGGTAATTTCGGCGCCGTAGGGAAAACGGGAAGCGAGACAGGCGCAAGCCGGCTTATCCCAGGTGGCAAGCCCCCTGGCCCGGGAACAGATGCGGATATCTTCCTTCGTCAGACCTGCCTCCAGGAGAGGGCTGCGCACACCCATCTCCTGCGCTGCCTGCCTGCCGGGACGATAATCGCCCAGATCGTCAAGATTGGCGCCGTCGAGAATATGCTTTAGCCCCTCCTCCCCGGCAATCCGCCGCAGATGGGAAAACAATTCCTGTTTGCAGAAATAGCAGCGCTTTGGTGGATTCGCGGCAAATTCTTCGCTCGCCAGCTCTTCGGTGGCGACAATCAGTTGCCGAACCCCCAACTGCCGCGCCAACTGCCGCGCCTCCTCAAACTCCCAGGCGGGATAAGTGGGCGACTGGCCGGTAACAGCCAGCACTTTACCCGTCCCCAGCTCCGTCATGGCCATGTGCAGCAGAAAAGCGCTGTCCACACCGCCGGAAAAAGCGACAACAACGCTATCCATCGCTTGCAGAAGCGTCCGCAGTTTGGTCAGCTTCTCTTCTCTTTCCTGATCCATGCAGTTTCCCTTCCCAGACACGCACCCCTCTTCACTACTCACGTCGCAAACACCACCGATGAAGAAGGGGAAGCTTGAGGTTGGCACGTTAACTGAAATCTCATATATTTTCAAGTTCCCAGAATACCAAATTCCCCCTTATGATTCCGGCATTGACATTTGGGCCACTATCTAATAAAAATGAACCATCAAGCATTTATTGGGGAGGATATGGAGAAAAAAGACCTATTAAAAACGACCGTCGAACATATCGACATCACATCTTTCTCGGCCATCGAGATCATCGGGGCCATGAGGAAAATGTCTTTTACGGCCCGCGATCTCGCGATTGCCGCCGAAATCTATGACCGCATGCTGGCTGATCCCGATTGCGCCATCATCCTCACCATCGCCGGAAGCTCCAGCGCCGCCGGCTGTATGCAGCTATACTCTGACCTCGTCCGGTACAACATGGTGGACGCGGTGGTGGCCACCGGCGCCGCCATTGTTGACATGGATTTCTTCGAAGCACTGGGCTTTAAACATTACCAGGGCACCCCGCATGTGGATGACAAGCTGTTACGCTCGCTTTACGTCGACCGGATTTATGATACCTACATCGATGAGGAGCAGTTGCAGGTCTGTGATGACACGGTCCGGCAAATCGCCGATCAGCTCCAGCCACGGCCCTATTCCTCCCGGGAATTCATCCGGGAAATGGGGCGATACCTCCAGAAACACGCCCGCAAAGAAAATTCGCTGATTCAGGTCGCCTACGAAAATGACGTCCCGATCTTTTGTCCGGCCTTTTCCGACAGCAGCGCGGGATTCGGCTTGGTTGCACATCAGCACCACCGTCCCCATAATCACCTTTCCTTGGATTCCGTACGGGATTTTCGCGAATTAACGGAAGTTAAGATCAAGGCGCCGACCACCGGCCTGATGATCATCGGCGGCGGCGTACCCAAGAATTTTGCCCAGGATACGGTCATCTGCGCGGAAATTCTGGGGCAGGAAGTCCCCATGCATAAGTATGCCGTACAGATCACCGTGGCCGATGCCCGGGACGGAGCCTGCTCCAGTTCCACCCTGAAAGAAGCCAGCTCCTGGGGGAAGGTGGATACAACCTATGAACAGATGGTCTATGCCGAAGCAACCTCCGTTTTGCCGCTCCTGGCCAGTTATGCCTATCATCGAGGTAATTGGAAAACCAGAAAAAAATGGGCATTAAGCAAGCTTTTCCCTGATCAGGCCAACGCCTGATTGTTTTGCCTCAGCAGTAGATCATTGGGTTAGGCGAAAGTCGCAAAATTCCTCGCCAAAAGATGAGACTTGCACTTGCTCCTGAAGCGCAAAGAGCAATTTTATTCTGCCCTTCTACAGAGGGAATTTGGTCTGAAATCCTCTGCACTTCCTCTGCCAACTCAGCATAGAAGCTTTCGAGCCTCTTAAACCTCCGCTCTTGTTTTGCGCCGAAATAAAGAGCGGCAAGAGAGCCACCAACATAAGGTATGGCCTGCATTCCTGTCTGGATAACAAGATCACGCTTTGCGGTACCTGATAGCTTACATCCATTGAAGGATTCCTCCTGCATAACGTTTGAGGTCAGCCGCCCGGCCATTGACTGTGCTATTTGCACCGCGCTTATTCCGGGTCGGCTGGAGTTATTCGTTCGCCATCAATTTTCAATGATTCTATATTTTTAATAAATTCTCCTGGTTCGAAGACTGGAAGTTTTGATTCTTTAAAATCTGATAAATTTCTTGTCACTATATATTTAGCTCCGGCATGGCAAGCTGCTTCATGGAGGACGGCATCTTCGAAATCCTCAAATTTTGAGGCTACAGCATTTTCAAGCACCACACGATTTACAGGTGCTATGACGAAAAGGGAAAGGAGGGATCGGATATGGCCGGAAGCAGCTTGGGCGCCAAGTGCTTTGGTGGCAAGATAATGAATGGTGGTGACAGTCGTGGCGCAGATATACCCTATAATTTCAGAATTTTCTACTTTGGATAACAAGAAAGATGCGTCGTCAGAAAAGGGCTCTCTGTCCAATAGAACATCCAGAATGACATTGGTATCAAATAGGGTTTTCATAAATATTTTTTTTCTAAATATTTTTTATATTCTTTCTCATCCACTGGCTTTCCCTTAAGGGCTCCCTTGAGAGTTTTCACCGTTGGTGTGAGGGGATATTCCCTTTTTAATTTTTCATTTTTTATAATTTCAAACAAATCTGCGACGATGCGCGAAACGGATTTACCTGTTTTTGCGGAGTATTCTTTTGCTGATTCAATTAAGTTATCATCCATCCGCAGTGTCAATTTTGTATTCATGGTTACCTCCCGGAATATTGACGTATTGTATGTAAATACATATACGTCAGATATTTAGAAGTGTCAATCAGTGTTTCATTGAATCTGCACAACACTCCGCATAACCGGCTGGTAATGAAGCGCAGCGGAATTGCCAGTCCGAGTTGATGCGATTGTTAGGCACCTTCATTGCCCAGAGAATTTGGTCTTGAGCCATTCATACACGGCTTTCTGTTCGTCTCTACCGGCACGCCGAACCTGTGACAACAACCATATAGAACTGGGTTTTTCGGATGTGATGTTCTTTGCCCCCTGATTGCAGGTCGAGCATAGCGTCCGAAGGTTAGAAAGTTCATCTTTCCCGCCGAGGGACTTGTCTTTGATATGCCCAGTATGAAGGCAAACGGGCCTGCCTGTAGCAGGGTCTGTCTCACCGGGAGTCAATCCGCACATCTGGCAGGTGAAGCCGTTCCGGTCGAGCACCTCGGCCCGAAGCTTGGCAGAAAGAGTGCGGGCAAACTGAGGCCGCTCTTTATGGGCTGGTTCGTGCTTGAGCATGTACTGCCCAGGTTTCAGTTCAGAACTGTCGTTGTGCGATAGGATCGGCCAACCTTCTTCGTCCCGCAACTCTCGGAGCCGTCGGCTGTATTGCACGGCTCCATCTGCTGCGGCTTGAAGTTCGTGTGATTCGATCACTCGTCCGATGTTCGCCAACAAGAATTGTCGAATCTTTTCCTTTGAATTTGAACCGATCTTTCCCATAGACACCTCTTCTACTCAATTATCAACAGTATGAAACTCTTTGCTCCAAGAGCTTCCATTGAATTGCTCTGCGTGAGTTCTGTGTTGGATACTTACCCTCAAACGCTTTTGCGATAGCTAGTCCGACTGCGGACGCAACCGGAGGGGGGAAGGCGTTGCCGACCTGCCTGTAGGCTGCAGTCTTCTTCCCGCTGAATTTCCAAAAGTCGGGAAATCCTTGAACCCTAGCCACCATCCGCACAGTCAAACGGGGGATGCCTTCAACAGGAAAATCGGGAGCAGGAGGTTCATTCGCAATTCCCAAACCATCAACACCCAATTCACGCCATTGTTTTCGGGCTCGCGTTGGGCCTAAATCCGGGCCGCCATGCTTTTTCGAGCCGCCGACAACCGTCGGAGCGATTGCTTGTGCATTCGCTACCCAACGATCAACGCCTTTCCATCCACCTTGAGCCATCAAGTCTTGAAGAGTATCTCCAACGGTTCGTTTCTCGCTGGCCGGTGTAGGCCATTCAAAATACGACATCTTCCTTTTCGGAAGAGCAACGAGTATAAAGCGGGGACGCAGCTGCGGGACGCCGTAGTCGGTGGCCTGCAAGACTCTCCAATCGGATTCATAACCAAGTTCCAGCAATTGGATTCGCAACTTGTCACGATAGTCTGAGAATTTGGCCGCTGCGAATCCCGGTACGTTCTCCAGCATGACGGCTTTCGGT
>JBAQLR010000034.1:0-11340 GCA_049302035.1 Syntrophales bacterium | reverse complement strand
CCTCCTGGCGTAGCCGGGACCCCCGGCCGTCGCAATACAGGCAGCCGCCCGTAGCGATGGCGCCGTCCCGGTTTGGACAGGTAAAACCGGCGTCGATGGGCAGTTTATAGACCGTGCAACCGAAGCGATTCCGCCAATAACTCTTTAAATCGTAGTACCTTTTGGCGTTGTTCCAGAAAGCCGGTTTGTTCAAAGGTATCATCTTGCCACTTAATCTACGAGCCTCAGGCAATACCAATTCTGCGTCTCCGTTATTTCCCGCAACGTATTGATCATGAAGCCGTTGGCACGGGCGGTCTGATAAACGTCGATCCCGCAGGCCTCCATGGAGTGCCTGGCCGTCCGACCGAATTTGTAGCTGATCTTAAACCGGCTTTAAGGAGTAAAGACGATCAGTCTGCCAGATGAGGGGCGGCTTTCCGAAATCCTTGTGATCCGTGATGCGGGCAATAATCACCACGTAATCATCGAGCTCCTGTTTGGCCACCAGCTTGCAGTCAAACCAGGCCGCCGCCCCTTCCGGAATGAGCGCCTTTGAAGGCCTGGCCGGTAGAGTGGCGATAGAAAGCGCCGCAAACTTATCCAGCTCCTTACCACTGAAGCCGACTAACTGTTTATAAAGGCTGGTCTGTTCTTCAGAAACGGTGATGAGAGTAAACACTCCCGATTTCTCAATCAATTGGATGGTGCGTTTGCCCTTGGCCAAGCTCACGGCCAGCAGGGGCTCTTTTTCCGAAACAAACATGGCCGTGGCCACCATGATGTCACGGTGATTTTCATGTGCCGTGCTGATAAAAACTACGGGGCAGGGAAGCAGATGCGAAGCCATTTTTGGCGCCATAATTTGTACCTCCTTTTTTTATGTCGCTTGTACGTTAGTTACGCCAGGGATATTTGTCAACCAAGAGAAGAAAAGAACAAAAACGGGAGTAGTTTTAATTTTTAACTTGAGAATAGAGATCTGTCATGTTAAGGAACCGGGGACAGTCACTGAATACAAATGTTGCGTATCCCCTCTGTGAAAGGTGTTATGGTTGGCCAAGGGAAAACATCTGAAGCTGCTTCGGCTGACGTTAAATCGGCGGTATATTTCCATCTCAATACTTCTGGCCCTGGACAAGTCGAATTTAACCCTCCAATTTTGGAAATTTTCATTGCAGAAACAGGGATAGCCGTTTGATATCATACGAAATACTTTACGCTACCCATTTTGGGGAGTAGTAAGTGCAAAAGTTTTACGATGTCATTATCGTAGGCGGCGGTCATGCGGGCTGTGAAGCGGCGCTTGCGGCGGCGCGGATGGGCTGCGAAACTCTGCTTTTCAACATCAGTCTTGATGCCATCGCCCTCATGCCCTGCAACCCCGCCATCGGCGGCTTGGCCAAAGGGCAGCTTGTCAGGGAAATCGATGCCCTGGGCGGCGAGATGGGAAAGCTCGCCGACCGGACAGGTACCCACTTTCGCCTGCTGAACATCTCGAAGGGGCCGGCTGTACAGTCCTCCCGCGTCCAGTGTGACAAGCAGCTTTATCGCCTGGCGATGAAGACGGTGCTGGAAAAAGAAAAGCGCCTCCATCTCCGCCAGGCGCTGGTGGAACGGCTGGTGGTGGAAGACGGGGCGGTCACAGGTGTCACCGACCAGACGGGGTTTTTCTATGGCGGGAAGAAGGTGATCGTCGCCACCGGTACTTTCCTGAACGGCCTGATCCATATCGGCCCCGTCCATTACCCTGCCGGTCGTGCCGGGGAGATGGCCTCGCTGACCCTGGCGGCTTCCCTGCGGGAACTGGGATTCGAGACAGGCCGGATGAAAACGGGGACGCCGCCTCGCCTCAGAGCCTCCACCATCGATTTTTCCCACCTGGAACGGCAGGACAGCGACCCCGACCCGCAGCCCTTTTCCTTTAGCACCCGGAATCTGCCGGAAGATCGCTTGCCCTCCTATTTCGGCGCCACGACAGCGGCCACCCATCGCCTGATCCGGGAAAATATCGGTTTTTCTCCCCTCTATGGCGGTGTAATCACGGGAATTGGCGCCCGCTACTGCCCCTCGCTGGAAGACAAGGTGATGCGCTTCGGCGACCGGGAAAAACACCCGGTGGTCATGGAGTTTGAGGGGCTGGCGACGGAGGAGATTTATGCCAAGGGGCTGGGAAACAGCCTGCCGCCGGAGCTTCAGGAGCAGCTCGTCCACAGCGTAGCAGGGTTGGAAGAGGCCGAGATCATGCGCCCCGCCTATGCCATCGAATACGATTTTGTCCAGCCGACACAACTGAAGCTTACCCTGGAGACAAAGCCGGTGACCGGGCTTTATCTGGCCGGCCAGATTAACGGCACCTCCGGTTATGAAGAGGCGGCGGCCCAGGGGCTTTGGGCGGGGATCAATGCGGCCCTGGCAGTCAAGGGCGAGGAACCGTTTATTCTCGACCGGTCGGAGGCCTACCTGGGGGTCTTGATGGATGATCTGGTTACCAGGGGGGTGGATGAACCCTACCGGATGTTTACATCCCGCGCTGAGTATCGTCTGCTTTTAAGGGAGGACAACGCCGCCCTGCGGCTCATGGGAAAGGGTTGGGAGCTGGGGCTGGTGGATCGGGAAAACTACGAAAAAATGCGGGCGCAGGAACGCCGGATCGTGTCCGGCATCAGGATCATGGAAGACACGCGGATTTTTCCCACTGCGGACATCAACGAGAAGTTGGCGGCGCTGGGCTCCGCACCAATAAAAAATCCGGCCAGCCTCTACCAGCTTCTGAAACGCCACGAGCTTAGCTATGACGATCTTGGGTCGTTTGACGGCTGGGAGCCGATCACCGACCCGCTGGTAAAGAAAGAAATTGAGATCGAGGCCCGTTATGACGGTTACATCAAGCGTCAGCGTGAAGCGGTGCAGCGCCTGAAGGAGATGGAAGGGAAAAAGATTCCGGCGGCGCTGGACTATAAACTTATTCCCAGCCTTTCTATCGAGTTACAAGGGAAACTGTGCCGGGTCCTGCCGGCAACCATCGGCCAGGCGGAACGTATCCCCGGCATGACGCAGTCAGCCCTCACCGCCATCATGATCGCCATTAAAAAAATGGAATTGGAGAAATCGGTGGGAAAAAAGAACGGACAACGGACAATTTCTGAATAACAATCAGGAATGTATGGGATCGGAAAAATGACAAAGAACCGAGGCGATAGGATTCCCTCCCGAGCGGAATGTAATGAACTTATGGCGCGATATGCCATGCTGCCGCACATCATCGAGCATTCCATACAGGTTATGAATGTATCCCTCGCAATCATGGACAATCTAAAAAGCGATATGTCGTTGAACAGGGATTTGGTAGTTGCGGGTGCGCTCCTGCATGACATCACCAAGACAATCTCTCTTGAAACAAATGAAAATCACGCTGTATCCGGCGGGGCGCTTTTAAGAGAACTGGGGTTTCCCAGCACCGCTGAAGTTGTGGAACAGCACATCAGAATTCTAAATTTAAATCTTGCGGGCAGGCTTGAGGAGCGGGAAGTTGTTTACTACGCCGACAAGCGGGTACGACACAACACTATCGTGACCGTCGAGGAAAGGATGGACGACATTATACAAAGATACGGCGCCACAGAAGACCTCCGGCGCCAGATACTTAAAAATAAGAGCCAGGCGCTCCTGGTTGAACAAAAGATTGCCCGATTGTCTTGACTTTGGGGCATAATGCGAAGAGATCGGGGCCGCAGATGGCGCTGGCCAGGCGGTGATCAGTAAGTGAGCACAGAGATTTCGAGGTGCAAAGGATGGGCGCCATGCTCTGCAAAATTTCTTACGGTCGTATATTTACATTGAGAGGAACCACCGTTGTTAAAAGAATACCGCTATTTGCTGGCTGGCAAGATTCAAGGCTCGCTTTATCACCTCATTCGCGCCTACAGTTGGACCTTCCGGCTAAACATCGAAAATGAGAAGCCCTGGCGGGACTATATGCAGAATGGCGGCCGGATTCTTATGTGCATCTGGCATCAGCAGTTCTTCGGGGCTATCAGGCACTTCAAGACCTATGCACCCTATCACCCCGCCTTGATGATCAGCCAGAG
The DNA here is from genome assembly GCA_049302035.1 of Syntrophales bacterium. Classification (GTDB taxonomy): domain Bacteria; phylum Desulfobacterota; class Syntrophia; order Syntrophales; family JACQWR01; genus JAPLJV01. The sequence continues at coordinate 7,270 of JBAQLR010000034.1, read as the reverse complement.
TAAGGATGGTAACATCATCGCCAGCATTGCCGAGAAATCCGGTTGGCATGCAGTACGGGGATCGTCATCACGAGGTGGAGGGCGAGCTCTTAAAGAGATGATCAATCACCTGAAACATTCCGGTCTTGCCATCCACATCGTAGATGGGCCCAGGGGACCGGCCGGGATAATCAAGGAGGGGGTAATAAGCCTGGCCCGAGCAGCCGGAGCGGTCATTGTTCCAGTTTACGCAACATCCGACCATGTCTGGTATTTTAATAGCTGGGATCGTTTCATGCTGCCGAAACCCTTTGCAAAGGTAAACCTGCGCTTTGGAGAGATGCTGGATTCTGCCTCCGGGGTTAGCGACGAGGATTTTGAATCCCACCGGCTCCGGCTCCAGGAGATCATGCAGCCTGCCCTGCGCTAGAGCTGGTAGAACTGGGTAGAGCCACATATTTTGCAGAAGGCATAATGATCAGTGGCTGCCCCCGATTAGTTCCGATCAATTTAAACCACCGGTATTTCGTAGCTTTTTCCTGACACTCCTGTTGTTCCGGATCTGTCTTGCTGCATCGCCGCGGGGAGGCATGCCAGGACGTCTTGCGCTGTCATGCCATCTTCGCCTTGGGCGGCTGCCGCCAAGTCACCAGCCAAGCCGTGGATGAAAACCCCTTTTCTGACCGCTTCCTCCAGGGGAAGGCCCAGCCCGAACATGGCGGCAATCACGCCGGTGAGGACATCGCCAGTGCCGACTGTCGCCAGGCCGGGATTGCCGCTGAGGTTGATAAAAACGCGGCCCGCCGGGGCGCCGATGAGGGAATGGGGGCCTTTCATGACTACGGAAGCCCCTGTTGCCCCTGCCGTTTTCCGCAGGTTGGCGATTTTGTTGACATTAATCAGGCTCGCAGTTTTTCCCGTCAGACGCGCCAGTTCAGCCAGGTGGGGGGTCAGGATAGTAGGGCCTGGTCTTTCCCGGAGCAGTTGGTGATCCCCGGTCAGGGCGGTCAAGCCGTCACCGTCGATCAGCAGGGGAGTTTTGATGGCGGCGGCAAGTTCTCGGACTAATCGCTGCGTTTCCTCCGCCAGCGACAAGCCGGGGCCAAGAACCACGAAGTCCACCTTTTCCGCCAGTTCCAGTAGTCCCGGCCTGTTGACCAGGGCGATACTGCCGGTATTCGTCTCCTGCTGCGGCATAAGAACGAGCTCACTGCCTTTCTGGGCGATGAAAGGGGCCGCTGAACGGGGCGTCGCGAGGTAGGCATAGCCGCCGCCCGCCTTGAGGAAAGACATGGCGGCAAAATAAGGCGCGCCAAAGTAATTGGCGGCGCCGGCAATGATCAGAACCTTGCCCAAGGCGCCCTTATGAGCCTCGGGCGAACGGGGGGGCAGGCTGAGGGGATCGTTGATCTGGATTTTGAGGCTGGCATCGTCGTAGAGCGTTGGGGGGAAGGAGATATGCGATACCCTGAGTTCACCGTTATGGCTGAATCCCGGATACAAAAGATTGCCGATCTTGGGCAAACCGAAGGTTACCGTATAAGCCGCCCGGACGGCGACACCCATGATTTCGCCGGTATCGCCGTTGATGCCCGAGGGGATGTCCAGGCTGAGCACGGTTTTGCCGCTTTCGTTCATGAGTTCGATCAAATCCCTGTAAAGACCAGTCACCTTCCGGTCGAGGCCGGTACCCAACAGGGCATCCACCAGCACGCCGCTGTGCCTGATCTCGTTTCTGACGGCGGCGGCGGATTTGATCTGTCTGATAGCTACCGGCAGTTTCGTGATAATTTCATAATTGGCCCTGGCAGCTCCCTGGAATCTCTCCGCCGCACCGGTGAGAAAAACCTGGACCGGCACGCCTGCAGCATGGAGGGCGCGCGCCACTACCAGGCCGTCGCCACCGTTGTTGCCGGTGCCGCAGAGCACGGCTACTTTTTCTCCTTTGCGATGCGCTTCGCGGGCAAGTATCGAGTAAGCGGCCAAGCCGGCATTTTCCATGAGGATTGCTTCGGGGATGGAAAACCTTTCCATCGCCTGGTGATCCATAGCCCGCATCTCGGCGACACTTGCCACCTTCATGGCAATCTCCTTCTTTTCACGTTACAGAGCTAATCTGCCAGACCACCCGTTTCGATCCTGGTTAAGCGGCCTTCCTTGAAGATAAGGAAGCGATAGGAACCGTCGATATTATACGTCCATGTATCTGCCCGTTCCTTGACCTTCTTTTTTGCAGCTTTCTTCTTCTGCTGGTTCTGGGGAGTTTGGCTTTCTTCCGCTTCCTGCGCTTTGGACAAAGGAGCGCCGCATTTTGCCAGTACCTCTCCCTTTCTGTCTCCCACCGATACCACCTCATTCCGGCAGATGGTGCTCAGCAGCTCGCCGGCCGAGGTGGTGGAAGCGTAAAGAAGGGTCAGGAAGGCGAAAAGGGCTGTAAACCACCTGCTTTTTTTGTAATAACCGCTGGATAAATCCATTTTTTACCTCCTTTCCGCCTGACCTGTCATGCGGTATTAAGTTTTGAGAAATCGGCGATGGCGTGGAAGAGGTCCGTGATGGACTTAAGAATAGCCAAACGGTTATGCCTGACCCCTTCGTTTTCGGCCATGACCATAACCGCAGTGAAAAAAGCATCCACCGGCTCGCGCAGGAGGGCCATGGACCGCAGAGCGGCTTGATAATCGCCTGTTTTGATAAACGCCGTTGTCTTTTCCCGGACCTCAAGGTATGACTTATACAGGTTTTTCTCCCCTTCATCTTCAAAGAGCTGCGGATCAATGGCGCCGCCCGGAAAATCCCTGCTGATGTTTCCTACTCTTTTAAAGGCGATCGCCAGCGGCTCGAAATCAGCGTCGCCCTTGACTGTCTCCAAAGCCTCGATCTTTGCCATTGCCTGCACCAAATCCGTGAGCGGGGTTGCCAGGACGGCGTCCACAACATCATAGGCCCGCCCCTGGGCCAGCAACAGGTTTTCAAAGCGCGACTGAAAAAAGGCGAGGATGTCGGCCTTGACTTCTGCAACGGGCCTTTTCAAACGGTCGCCCATGATGAGCAGGCTCCGTTCGATCAGCACGTCTAGCGGCAGGGGGTATTTCCTGGCCAAAATAATGTTGATAATACCCAGGGATTGACGTCGCAGGGCATAAGGATCGGCAGTGCCGGTGGGCAGCAGATTGACGCTGAAGAAGCCGGCGATGGAATCCATCTTGTCGGCCAGGCTCACAATGGCGCCCAGTTCGGTTTCCGGCAAGGCGCCGTTGGCAACCGTGGGCAGATAATGTTCAAATATTCCCCTGGCAACCTGCGGGTCTTCACCGTCTGAAAGGGCATATTCCCGGCCCATGATCCCCTGCAGCTCGGGAAATTCCCCCACCATTTGCGTGCTGAGATCCGCCTTGGCCAGCGTAGCCACCTGGAATACCTTGTCCTTCAGGGTGGGGTTGAGCAGGGAGGTGATTTCTACCGCCAGGTCCCGGAAGCGCAAGACCTTTTCGTAGGCCGTGCCGAGCAGCGTATGGAACACCATGCCCCGCAAATCCCCAACACGCGCCTCCAGGGGGGTTTTACGGTCTTCCTCAAAAAAGAATTTGGCATCGGCCAGCCGGGCGCGGAGGACTCTTTCATTGCCTTTCCGCACGACTGCCGGGTCGCGGGGGCAGGTATTGCTGACGGTCAGAAAATGGGATAACAGTTTACCCTGGTCATCGACCACGGGAAAATATTTCTGTTGGGTCATCATGGAGGTCATCAGGACTTCCTTGGGCAACGCCAGATAGGCGGGGTCGAAGCTCCCACTGATTACGGCGGGGTACTCCACGATATAGGTCACCTGTTCCAGCAGCGCCTCGTTGTAGAAGGCCCTGCCACCAAGGACTTGCGCCTCCTGCTCTGCCGCCGCAAGAATAATTTGGCGGCGTTCCTGCGGATCTGGGATGACGAAATGCTGCCGCGTAAGGACGAGATATTCTTCCCCGCTTTTTACTTCAAAAGATGCCGGGCTCATAAAGCGGTGACCGTAGGAAAGGCCGCCGCTGACAATATTGGCCAGCGCGCAGGGGATGACTTCTCCGCCGTAAAGGGCAAGCAGCCAGTGGATCGGACGGGCAAAGCGCAGCTCAAAATCCGCCCAGCGCATGGATTTTCGAAAAGGCAGGGTGGTAATGAGGTTGGGAATAATCTTTTGCAGCAAGGTTTTTGTCGCCTGACCGCTGATTTTTTTCCGCACGGCCAGGTACTCCCCTTTTTCCGTGACCGCCGTTTCCAGGGCAGTAACATCCACCCCCTGGCTTTTGGCAAAGCCCACCGCCGCCGGGGTGGGTTTTCCCTGATCATCAAAGGCAACCCGCTTGGCAGGCCCCAGCTTTTCCAGGACACAATCTTCCTGCTTTTCCGCCACTTCCAAAACAGCAAGAAAAAGCCGCCGCGGCGTGGCCATGACCCTGACCGCGCCGTGTGGGATCAGGGCCGTGGTAAAGTCCTTGCGAAGTATGGCCTCCATATCCCGCATCGCCTGGGGCAATAATGCCGCCGGAATCTCTTCCGTGCCGATCTCCAGTAATAGTTCCTTGCCCATTTAAAACCCCTTTTTAAGACCCAGCAGGGGAAAACCCATGGCCTCGCGTTGCTTTAAGTAACCTTCTGCGCTCAGACGCGCCAGATTTCTCACCCGGCCGATATAGCTGGTGCGTTCCGCGACACTGATGGCCCCGCGGGCATTCAGCAGGTTGAAAGTATGTGAACATTTGAGACAGTAATCATAGGCCGGCAACACCAGCCCCTGGGCAATCAGGCTGATGCCTTCTTTTTCGCACATATCAAAGCGCTGTCGCAGCATCTCGACATCGGCTTTTTCAAAATTATGCACCGAATATTCCACTTCGCCCCGGTGGTGGACATCCCCATATTTGAGCTGCTCGTTCCATTTCAGGTCATAGACATTGTCAATGCCCTGAATGTACATGGCGATGCGCTCAATGCCGTAGGTGAGTTCAGCGCTTATGGGTTTAAGATCCAACCCGCCCGCCTGCTGAAAGTAGGTGAATTGCGAGATCTCCATGCCATCCAGCCAAACCTCCCACCCTAATCCCCAGGCGCCCAGCGTCGGAGACTCCCAGTCATCCTCCACAAAGCGCACATCATGATCCAGGGGGTCGATGCCGAAGCTCTTTAAGGAGTCGAGATATAGTTCCTGGATATTCAAAGGCGAGGGTTTAATGATGACCTGGTATTGATAGTAGTGTTGCAGGCGGTTGGGATTTTCACCGTAGCGGCCGTCCGTGGGGCGACGCGACGGTTGCACATAGGCCGCCCGCCATGGTTCGGGACCCAGGGCGCGGAGGAAAGAGGCTGGGTGAAAGGTTCCCGCTCCTACTTCCATATCGTAGGGTTGCTGGATGATGCAGCCTTGACTTGCCCAATATCGCTGCAAAGCGAAAATCAATTCCTGAAATGTCAACGGCGCCTCCTGACGAACATTTTCCACGCTGCAGGATTAGCACGGGGCCGGACACCTGTCAATAATGTAATGATTTTCCCTTGCAAATTGATCGAGATTACCGCACAAGGGGAGAAGAGGGAGGGTGATTCTATGTCTGAATTAGCGCTTGATTATCCGGTCTATTCCCTGGACAGACAATTGTGGCTGCCAGCCGGAACCACGTTGACGGAAAAGGATTTGCTGGCCCTCGTATCGTCGAGTAGTGCAGAGTCCCGGAAGAAATTCTCTCTGATGCAGTTCGGAACGGTAAGAAAGGATGTTCTGGATTTTGTCCGGCAGCCTACCAGCGTGGCTGTCTTCAGTGACGAGGGAGAACTTGCGGAAATTATCGGGTTAATGGAGCAGGTACAGCTTGCCCGGCCCAAGTTGGATTCTATCGAATATTTCAAACAATATGACCCATATACCTACCGCCACATCTTGATGGTGTTTGCCTATTTGACCCTCCTTTCCAAGAATCTTGTGCCCAATTACCGGGCCAGGATAAAAGAGATGGCGACAAGCCCGCTGCATGACTTCGGCAAGATCTGTGTCCCCCTTGAGATATTGACAAAGGCATCACCTCTCACGCGGGACGAGAGAAAGAACCTGGAACATCACACGACGGCTGGGTATATTCTTTTGTGCTACTACTCACAGAGCATTGAAAGCACCGCCGCCCGCGTCGCCAGGGATCATCATGAGAGGAACAACGGTTCGGGATATCTCCGGGGCATCAGACTGGATGATCGGATGGTCGAGATCGTGGCTGTCTGCGATATATATGACGCCCTTACAGCCGCGAGACCCTATCGCCCCGTATCATTCGACAATCGCGCCGCTTTGGAGCAGATCACCATGATGGCTGAAAGAAGTGAAGTGAGCTGGGTGGTGGTGCAGGCGCTGGTGGCCCATAACCGCAAGGGGAAACCACCCGCCGCGGAATGTATCGTATCCTTGGATAAAAGAGGCATCGTCCCACCGGACAATTGCTATGGCACCCTCGCTGATTAGTAACGCAAAAAACATGTAAAGTGATCGTTCTTCAGAAGAAACTGACGCAATAAATTTGCTTATTGAGGAGTGAAAAGATATAGTGCCGCAAATCTGTTAGAATCCGGGGAGGTACGACATGGCTAAATCCGAAGACGCGAAAAAGACCGAAAAGAAAAAACCACTAAAAACAGCTAAAGAGAAGAAACAGGCTAAGGCAGAAAAAAAGAAGAATCGATAGCCGATAAGTATGGGCGCTTAAGGACAGATTTGCCGGGTAAATACTCGGCTGACCCCGTCCTTGGCAAGTAATCAAATTCTGCGCTGTAAAGTGTACGATGTTGTGGCATTGAGCTTCTCCTCTCGGAACAGGCCGGTTCAATGCTTATCCATCTGCCTCAATATTCGTCGCCACTTCACTTCCCCAGGCGCAGAGCGATCAGTTTTGGCGCCGGGGGGCTTTTTCATGGAAAGGGAAATGAATGGCTTCTGGCAGACACTTTCAGTTCTGTTTCAGCTTTTGGAATGAGGTCGGCTAAAAATAAAACTCAGGAAACTCCAGTGGAATTTTATCTTGACACGGTTGAAATTCTGCTATTAACCCCTCCTTGAGTTCGCTGATAAACCACGTTTCATTTTCACAATAGATATCGGGAGGTCAGATGCGTCTCTTTCTTCCTTCCATTCAAGAATACGCAACTGCGCGGCTGCCGTTGGCGGATAAGAGAAGCGCCTGCACCCTCTCCGGAGGCTTTCGGGAGTGCCTTCCGATGGTTTAATTTATTATTTCAACATGTTATCTTGTGGAGCCTTTTGATGTTC
>JBAQLR010000033.1:0-2689 GCA_049302035.1 Syntrophales bacterium | reverse complement strand
GTGTTCGCATACTATAATATACGTACACTATAAAAAGCAACAAAAAATCGCGACTTTCGTTTGAAAATCGTGATTAGAAGTACTGTTTTTTACTTAAAGTGTGCGCTTTATACGACTTTCAGGATATAAGCATCCCTGCCGAACACAGGGGGAACAGGATCGACAAGGAAAAAAGGCTAAGCTCCGATCGCGACCTGTCTGTGTGCGACCTCGACATGCTGAAGCATTTCTTCTGTCAATGGATTTAAATAATTTCTTGCGATCCAGGCAACTACCGGAACGCACACCGCATCACCGAACCCGAACAGCGCCTTATTAAAATCTGCCCGGATGACAAAATCGTCTGCGCCCATAAGTCTGGCACACTCGCGTGGCGTTAGGAACCGGACCCTAACCTGGCCCCCCCCTGCCTGAATCAATATTTGACGAGCACTGCCGCCGCGGGGGGTGCGCAGGCAACCCGCCACCGAGTCGGTGCGCAGCTCTGCCATGGAACGGCCTTTTCTTATGCGCCGGAATACCGTGCCAAACGACAACTCGGTACCGTCCATCATTTTCTTGAGTTGCACCGCATGCTTATCGCTCATCTGGCTGATTAGATAATCTCGCCGTGCGTCATTCCACCAAAATGACGAATCATCATGCAGATTCTCCAAAATGTCCGGGAGCGCGGGCGCTTTGGTGGGTAAAGACGGCATATCTCTGATGTTCCACACTATTTCCGGGTGGCATAAGATGAATTCCGCAAGCGGTTTTGGCCGAACATCGCTTTCGTAGAAACTGGGAGTTTCTTTGACCTTCCACATCCCATGTCCATTTTGTTGGCGGCCGATCACAAAAAGCCGGACGCGGCTTTGCGGGACAAATCGGGCGGCATCGATTATCATGGGATCAACGGCATATCCTAAGCGATTGAGTGCCAGCAAAGCCGACTGAAAATCGCGGCCTTCGTGGGAAGTCAGGAATCCAGCCACGTTTTCCAGGAGCACAAGCGGAGGGCGTCGGTCGCCCATTTCGTCAAGGATGCGCACGAATCCCCAATAGGCGGAAGATTCCTTGCCAGCCAGGCCCTTACGCATGCCGGCTAGAGAGAGATCGTTGCACGGAAAGGATGCCGTGGCCAAGGTAACCATTGGAACGCTGTCGGCGCTCAATTTGTGTATATCGTCGATAACAAAATGAGACTTCGCATCCTGGAAATGCTCAGAATACATCTGATATTTGTCGACGGCCATATCGTTGGCGAAGGCAATCGCCCATCCTTCCTTCTCAAGACCCATCCGCATCAGACCGATACCCGCAAAAAACTCCGCGAACGTCTTTTTATGCAGGACGTCGGTGCATTGCTCAGTATTGTTGCGAAGATCTGTTAGCTTTCCCAAGGTGTTTTCTTAGTCTCCAACTCTTGCGGTGGTACATTCAGGTTATATGCGTATTCGCTATGCTGAAATAAATGTCAAGACACGATCATTTCATTTCCTGTTTCTTATAACTCTTCGGAGATTCATTATCAAGACTTCTATTTGCTCCCTGAGGAAATATGATGTGTTTTTTTAGCAGAGCCTTGATATCATTCACCGCATACTCATGATTCTTCGCATATTTGTTCAAGTGAGAATATAATCACAGCAGCCCCAAAGACCTCACCAACCAGATAATAAAGGATATGGAGGTGTACAATGATAACGCAAGAAGCGATAAAACTGTTCCGTGATTACCTTCGATTAAATCACAGAAAACGCACGATAGAGAGTTACGGCCCCCTGCTCGAAAAATACGAGGCAGCTTACTCACAAAAAGTATTGGATTCTATTGGTTCTGATGAAATTTACGACTTTCTGGAAACAGTTACGCAGCACCTGTCAAAATCCACGCGGAGGCTCAGGTATGCACAGATGAAAGCCTTTTATAATTTCATCATTGACCGTTGTTCGCTAAACATGAAAAATCCCTGTAATACGCCCCTACTCAGGAAATCTTATCGAGCGCCGAAACAGCTACCTCATAAGATCCTGGAGCGGGAAATCGTAGACGAGATGATCTACTGTACGAGGAGGCAGCGGGATCGGCTGATATTGGAACTTCAGGCACGATGCGGATTAAGGATCGGCGAATTGCTGAAGATCAAGGTGTCGGATATATCAGACCGGACCATTACCCTGCGGGAGCCAAAATCAGGTAAAGACGCTGAGCTGGCCTATATGCCCGATAGTGTGTCAAAAAAACTGGCTGAGTACATCAAGGATAAGGGGCTCCAATCTGATGACCGTCCATTTCCCATTTGCTATTCGACAGCCAGAACTTTGGTCAGGTGGCTGGGAGAGAAGGTTAAGGTTCGGATTTCGCCCCATGATCTCCGGAGATACTCGGCCACCTTTGCCAGCAGAAACGGTGTGCCCCTGGAAGTGGTGTCGAAAATAATCTTGAGGCACCAGGATTTAAAAACCACGCAGGTCTACCTTGGCAAGGTCAGCGATACCGAAGCTATCCGCTGGGTAGATATTCTACATGGCAAATAAGGCTGAATAAGTTTTGGTATCAGTAGAGAGGTTTTTGGGGTTCTTAACCCTACAACGGCATTTATAACTTGACAACAACCAGGGACTCATGCATAATCTGTTCAAAAAAAAGGAGAGGAGGAACAGATTATGCTGCCAGAGTGTCGTACAGAGTGTGTCCCATTTCCTAT
>JBAQLR010000032.1:0-3351 GCA_049302035.1 Syntrophales bacterium | reverse complement strand
CATTTCGGCGAAGATCATGTTGTTATCAATTCGTTTGTATCCCCTCCAGAGAGAAATTTGATGGCGGAAATATGGCATAAAATAGGCAATATGTCAAGCAATATCTTATATTTATTGTCATTTTTCGCAAGGTTTTTTGAGGTGATTTTCAGAAATCATTCAATCGAAAACACGGGGACGGTAGCTACGTCTAAAATAGCCTGCGGAGGTTGTCGTTGTAGATAAATGGGCCGGGGGGTGAAATCGTAGTTATGCAAAGCTCTCACCGCAGGGTACAGCTCTGCCCGCTGGATGCCGTACATCGAGACCTTTGAATAACTGCCAATATTGTCATTTCGACCGAAGGGAGAAATCTTTAACTATGCACGAGCATTAAGATTTCTCGTCGCTAATGCTCCTCGAAATGACAAAATTCAAAGGTCTCACATCGCCCGCGCCCTTTCCACGTTCAGCGGTTGATATTGATTGATAAGACATTGCTTCTGACGATTCGGAGTATAGGAGCGCTGTTTTCCCGTGTCAAGGGAAATTTTTATCGAAAAACAGGGGCGACGATAGAGTTTAGCATGGTATGTTGGGTGGCGGCAGTCCTTTTTGAGCAATCAACTCTCCTTTAGGACGACTTGCCCGTCAGGAAGGCATCCCCGCCTTCGCGGGGACAAGCTTTGAGGCGTTTTCCCGGCAGACCGTGTCTTTCCGGCAAGCCTGCGTAGCGGGAAAGACACGATACTCTTAACCCGAGGACAAGCTAATGTCGTATTTTAACTGCCTGAGAGTTCGTGTCGTCAGTCTTTTTTTATTCATTTCGCTGTCTGGATTTCTATTGGCCGGGTTGGGCCAAGCGGCTCCCATGCGGGAACGGGAACGACACGAACATGAATTCCTGGATTCGCGTTATCATCATGATCACTACTATCCGGAACGCGGTCATTTCATACGCGTTTTGCCACGCGATTCCCACGAAATAATATATGGCGATTCACGATACTACTCTGCCGGAGGAGTTTGGTACCGCCGTGACACTATAGCAACGTCTCGCGGGGAAAGCGCCAGAAGGAAGGCAGCGCTGATGCCCTACCCTGCATCCTTGAATCACAAGGGGATGAAGTTATATTGCCTCACTAAGAATCAAATGCTATTTACCACGTCAGCCCCTTGTTGTATTGCTTCTAGGAAGCCTCCAACTTTTACGCAGTCTCCGATTGAATAAACTGAAATCTGTTCGGAGATCTCCAGATTGTCGTGAGAGTTATTAGGGTCCATACCAATGGCCACAACCACGGCATCGACTTGGAATTCCAATTTATTTTCAACCTGGTCGCATGTAATTAAACCTTTTTGGATTGTCATATTACTAACCTTGGTATATATGGGAACATTTTGTTTGGCCCTGCGCAGTATCCCGGCTCGTTCCATGGGGCTGGCATCGCTGGCCACTTTTCCTGTTTGTTCCAAGATTATTGCTTCCTTGCCCTGAGAGTTTAGATGTTCCGCAATCTCCAGTCCAACTAAACCGCCGCCAATGATAGCCCATCGCTGAAGATTGGGAAGTTTATCAAGTCGCAGGATTTCTAAAGCATTGTATATTGGAAACTCGCCTATCTCCGGCAAATTCATACTTTTAGGTGTGGCCCCTATCGCGATAATCAGTACATCTGGGCTTTCGGCATTAATTAGCCTTGAATTTGCCGTTATACCTTTTTGGACTTCCACACCCGTTTTAGAGAGCTCATGTTCCAAATAATTAAGGAAAAGCCCGATTTTGTCTCGGTGAGGCGGTATCGCGGCCAAACGCAACTGACCTCCTAGCTGACTTTCTTTTTCTAATAATTTCACGCTGTGTCCTTGACGGTGGGCTTCAATGGCGGCCTGCATACCCGCAGGTCCCGCTCCCACGACAAGAACCTTTTTAGCTTCGCGTTTTATATCTGGATTGGCTACAGGGATCTCATCTTCCCTGCCCGCCCAGGGGTTCACGGAACAGGCAACATGCAGCCCCTGAAAAACGTTCCCAAAGCACCCTGTGTTGCAGCTAATACAGGGTCTAATATCTTGTTCCTTGCCGTTTCGAATCTTTGCAGGAAGCACCGGGTCTGCAATCATTGGCCGCGCCCATCCGACAAAATCTCCTATTCCCCCCTCCAGTAGTTGGCGGGCCGCAGCAGGCGTATGTTGGCCATAAGCTACAATCAAGGGGATTCGCCATACCTGGCGAACTCTCCGGAAAGTAGGGAGCCACTTATCTTGCGGAACATCCATGGTTATTATCGACTCTTGTGATTCATGCCAGCCTATCAGGGGGTTCATGATATTTATGCCGTGTTCAATTGCTAACTTGCCGAATTGGATCAATTGGTCAGCGGTGCTCCCTCCCTCAATAACTTCCTCAGCATTTAAGCGGCAAGAAATCGTATACCTGGGTCCGACACCTTTACGGATGGCATCTATAACCTCCAAGAGAAAGCGCGCCCGATTTTCGAGGCTACCTCCATACTTGTCATCGCGCTTATTCGAATAGGGGGATAGAAATGAACCCAGCAAGTAACCAGACCCCCCATTAATCTCTATTCCATCAAAGCCTGCTCTCTTTGCTCTTATAGCGGCCCCTTTATAGGCTTCCACCAGCCCTCCTATTTCACTTTCAGTTAGGGCTCTAGGGCAGTCTCTGGGTATCCTTGGCGAAATAGCCGAAGGCGCCACGGGCTGATCATTCAGCGCCTTGGGAAAAGCATATCTACCGGTATGCAGCAGTTGGACAAATATGGGTACGCCGTAGATGTGGACGGCAGCAACAAGGTCTTGCAGGCCCGGCAAGCATTTATCGTTATCTATCCCAAGTTGTTTCATATATCCCTTGCCCGAGGGATGCGGGTAAGAACCTTCTAAGATAATCAAACCCGGCTTGTGTATCGCTCGCGCCAGATAAAATTGTTTTAACTTATTTGATACAGTACCATCCTCGTTAGCGGTACTGCCGACAATAGGTTCCATAACCATTCTATTTTCAATAGTCAGATTGTCTAGAGAAAATGGGTTCAGCAAGACATCGCTACTCAGCATTTTGTTCCCTCCCATTTAAAGAGTTAATAGTTGTCTTCTAATTGAGTGATAGTGTAGTGTTTCGACATTAGCTTGGCAAGAAAAATTTCAAAAAATTTCAAAAAATGTCAATCCAAAGTAGAAATGTCCTATTCTTACCAAAATAGAAATGTCCTGTTTTAGAATTAACCCTACAACGGCATTTATAACTTGACAACAACCAGGGACTCATGCATAATCTGTTCAAAAAAAAGGAGAGGAGGAACAGATTATGCTGCCAGAGTGTCGTACAGAGTGTGTCCCATTTCCTAT
>JBAQLR010000031.1:0-2928 GCA_049302035.1 Syntrophales bacterium | reverse complement strand
CATTGTATGCCCGCTCAAACCCCTTGCTCGCATTAGGCATAATCCGGGATTCCGGGTCGGTCAGGTTCACCTGATCCTTGGCCTGAGGGCCAGGCTGCGGGGGCGCGGGTTCTTTGCCTCTCTTCTTGCCAGGCTCCTGCCGCTGATTTTGCCTATCTTGGGCACCCCCATCGCATGGGCGATGGTGAGAATTTGCAGGAACAGGGGCCTGAGTTGATCGAGAAAGCGTTTTCGAAAAGTGCAGATCGTGTCATGGTCGGGATGGGTATTGTCGGCAATGTACCGGAAGGCAACGGAGTCGTAGGTGGCGCGTTCAATCTTACGGCTGGTGAAGACTCCGGTGGAGTACCCGTAGAAAAGAAGCCCCAGGAGCATTTCAGGGTTATGGGCAGCAGAACCACGCCCTCATGCAAAATCAATTGATTATTTGACATTTGGGGTGATCGGAATTATTTCAAGTCCGACGGGCTCCTAGCATGCGCCTGATAGCATCCATTCAAATCCTCTTGATTGGCTTGGTCTTTTTCTGGGCGTACATCAACTCGTCAGCCGCTGAGATAAGTTGGTCCAGAGACAGGGATGATTCGGAAACATAAGTGGCGGCGCCCCAGCTCAGGGCGAGCTGGTACTGGCGAAATTCTCTTCCATTCCAGTCATCAATGCCTTGTTGCAGGCGTAACGAAAAGGCTTCCTTACTCAATTCCGTCAGGTCGCTGGCAAGGACGGCAAACTCGTCCCCGCCGATACGCGCTAAGATGTCCGATTCCCTGAAGGTCGCGCGGAGAATGGTTGCCGTATCTATCAGGACCTTGTCTCCTTCTTTATGGCCCAAGGTATCGTTTATCCCTTTCAGGTCATCGACATCGATGAAGACGGACATGATCTGACTTTTGGCCCTCTTCGCGGCTCTGAGTTGCTGCTCTGCCAGGGTGATGAATCCTCTCCGGTTGTACAGTCCTGTCAACTCGTCGCGCAATGAAATTTTCCTTATCTCCGCCGCCACCCCCTTGCATTCGGCAATCTCTCGCTGGAGTTGCGCGTTGGTCATTAGCAGGTGGGCTGCCTGTTGTTCCAGCCGCGCATGCAATCGACCAAGTTCCAGATGGGTCTGGATACGGGCCAGAAATTCTTCCGGGTGGAACGGCAGGGTGATGAAGTCCACGGCGCCGAGCCGCAAACCCGCCACCTGCATATCCACGTCCGGGGACGCATTGATAAAGATGATGGGGATGGTGCGACTCTCCTCCTTCGTCTTAAGCCGCCGGCATACTTCAAAACCATCCATATCCGGCAAGTGATTGCCCAGCAAGATCAATTCCGGCGGCTTGGCTGCTGCGGAAGTCAGCGCCAGTTCTCCGCTGTGGGCCAGACGCACCTGATAGCCTTCCGCTGTCAGGATCTCCGTCAGCAGTTCCATGGATTCCGGGGTTTCGTCAACCACCAGGATAACGCCTATGTTGTTCATGCCGTATCCTCGATTGAATTGTATTCGGCCTGCAATGGGCACAGACTTGCGGCATCGGTCTGGACGAAGCAGGGGAACTCCGCATGATCCTTTTAGTGTGAAGCTTTATCTCCCTTCTTGAACATGGTCATAAACAACCCTCCTTGATCACGATCTTTCAATTGGCCAAAGCCTTCAATGTGTCTGCTACTGCGATCATCGGAGCCGTCGAAGAAAAAATTCATACAGAGAAAGTTAAATAGTTTTTTTCTTACATCGCATCGGGAAAAAGTGCCATCCTTTGGATGGTCAGTATGTTTCCTTCAGTCGCATAAATCCATTCTACAAGACTCAATCCCTGACTTTTCCCAAAGCAGATATCTAAAATTTTCGATCCCGGATAGCGTCTTTCCGTGAGGAACAGGTTCTCAACGACCACCCGGTGGGTATGGCCCGCGATGGTCATGTGATGCCTTATTGTCGAGGGCTGCCCACTCATGGAGTTGCTCGTCAACTTCATTTACCTTCTTGAGCCTGGCCCGTCCTTACACTATTAACATAGTATTTGTCAATAACTTTACACACTCAGCACATTGTGGCAAGCGTAATATAAAACTGTTACAAAGTTATCCATGCAAGAAAAAATAATAATAACGAGCCAAGAGATTGGTGGGAGGATTAAAAAACGGAGGGTTGAGCTTGGGATCTCCCAGGAAAAACTGGCTGACGTATTGGGTGTTACATATCAACAAGTGCAGCGGTATGAAAACGGAACCAACAGGCTCAATGTGGAAAATATCCAGTTAATTGCCGATATCCTATCCGTTCCTGTCTCGCATTTCTTTGCATCCGATGAAATATTAATGGTTGCAGAAGAAGCAACAACATATTTGTCTGCCGATGAAAGTAAGCTCCTTAGATATTTTAGAAAAATCGAAAATAATAGTTTCAAAGACCTTGTTATGCAGGTTGCCCGACTTGCAGTAAAGGCAAAGGGATAGTTCTCGGCGGAAAGTGATTGATAAACGGCATCATTATCCTTCCATTAGAAATACTTTTCGGGGGGATGTACATCAAATGGCGTATTGTTGTGCGCTGAAAAATATTGAATTGATAATTGAATTGATAAGAACTTCCTTTTTCGTGGTGGAAGTATAGGTTGGCTGTTTTGGCTTGTCAATGGGTATTTTGCATCTATTTTACATCGAAAAGCAGGGGCTGGCGATGCGATTGGGTAAGAAAGATGGATTGGTGGCCGTTCTTTTGAGAAATCAGCCCCCCTTTTGGTCGAGTCAGTCGACAAGGGGGCATTCTCCGCCTTCGCGGTAACAAGTTTTGAGCCCATTTCAGACACACCTCTCCGGCACGCCTTTTTTCAAAATGCATTATGACTGGATGTATTCATCCCAGGAATATTCGGGATCCCGATAAAGGTAATCGTCATTGACGGGGACTTGAGAGACGTCATCCATGATGTATCAACC
>JBAQLR010000030.1:0-8210 GCA_049302035.1 Syntrophales bacterium | reverse complement strand
CCCGCCCACACCGCTGACGTCAAGGGCCAGACCGCCCATGGCAACGCCGCCCAGGATGGCCAGGGTCACCGTCACCCGCAGCAGAGCATTGGCCCGCATGATGTAGCCTTCTGGATAAAGTTCCGGGATGGAGCCATTCAGGGCAGGGCTTAAGAAGGTGGCTTGGGCGCCCATAATGGCGAGCATGATAAAGATCAGTGGCCAATGGCCCGTGCAGATGCCGACGGCGCCGCAAAGCATGGCGATGAGTTCACAGCATTTTGCCCCGATGACCACCTGGCTTTTGGAAAAGCGATCGGCCATCCAGCCGGCCGGAGCCGCAAGAAGCACGAAGGGCAGGGTAAAAATTACCAGGGCATAGCCCTGCATTTCGGGGCGGCCGGCGCTGACAGCCAGGAGCATGGCGGCCTGTTTATAAAAGTTGTCGTTGAAAACGCCCAGGGAGAAGGTGGCGGCCATGCAAATGAATTTGCGGTGCGCTTGCCCTGACAATTCGCCTGCGCTGCCTCCCATCATTATTTCCCCCTCACGGAACACTTTTTTGTTTGCCCGACCAGGCAAGCTCTTGGATTTTTTGCGAGTTAGGCAAAACTAGCCGGGTCCCACGATTTTGCGGGCCGAGTATATGAAATGGACGTCGGCATATCAAGCTAAAATGATGGCAATATTTTAATAGGGCAAGTTCCCTTGGCTTTTTTGCCTGGGAAAATGGTGAAAATGACTTGACATTTGTGGATATAATTTTATATTGTCCACCATTGTCCATTCACGGGCAAGTATATTACGGAGGGTCGGAAATGCAATTATCAGTCAAAGATGCGGCAAGCGTCCTGAATCTTTCCGAAAAAACGATTTACCGCTGGATCAAGCAAGAGACCATCCCTGCTTACCGGATCAATGAACAATTCCGATTCAATCGGGCAGAATTGCTGGAATGGGCTACTTCACGGCGCATTCAGGTCTCTCCCAATATCTTTATCGAGGGCGATGAAAGCATGGTTTCCCTGCCGAGTCTTTCCGATGCTTTAAAAGCCGGAGGGGTGGCTTACCGCATCGGAGGCTTGGACCAACCGGCCGTACTGAGGGCGGTGGTGGACGTCCTTAATCTCCCGGAAGAAGTGGATCGTGAATTCCTGTATCAAGTCTTGCTGGCTCGTGAAACCTTGGGATCAACCGGCGTTGGGAACGGCATCGCGATTCCCCACGTCCGCAATCCCGTGGTTTTGCATGTATCCAAACCGACAGTCACGCTTTGCTTCCTCGAACACCCTATTGATTTTCGGGCGATTGACGGACAGCCCGTCAATACTTTATTTGTCCTGATCAGTCCTTCCGTGCGTGCTCATCTGCATCTGCTGTCCCGGCTGGGTTTTGTGCTGCGGAATCAAGATTTTCAGGGAGCGGTGCAACGACGCGCCTCGCGCGAAGAATTAACGAATGCCCTGATTGTCGCTGAGGCTGCCATTCCTGTTTCCAAACACGATTTCGGCAAGGATAAGATTATCTAGGCACGACTGAACCGGTGTGCCATGAACGGATATGTATATGATGTCGCTTGACCTGCTCATCTTCGCCTTAACATTGACGGCTGTCAGTGGTTTGCCGGGCCTGGTCATGTCCCGCACTTCCCTCTGGAGCCAGCGTATCGCCGCAGGTTTCATGAGCATAGGAGCGCTTGCGGGTTTGATCGGAGCCTTTAGCGCTCTCCGCGTTCCCGTGTATGCAACCGCCAACTTCCCTTGGCCGGCGATGGGAAATTCTTTGCTTGGCATCGATGCATTGAGCGCCTTTTTCCTCGTTCCCATCTTTTTGATGGGCGGGCTCGGTTCGATTTACAGTCTGGGTTACTGGCCTCAGCGCAGGCACCCACGCGACAGCAAGCGACTCCACTTATTTTGGGGCGGTCTTGTAGCCGGCATGGCTTTGCTGGTGCTAAGCAAGCATGCCATGGCTTTTCTGCTGGGGTGGGAAGTTATGGCGCTGTCGGCTTTTTTTTTGATCAGCCTCGAAGACCAGCGTCGCGAGTGCCGCAGGGCAGGCTTGACTTATCTTGTGGCGGCGCACATCGGCACTTTGACGCTTTTCGGTTTTTTCGTATTTTGGCGCTGGGCGACGGGTTCCTATACATTGCAACCCCCTGCCGGTGATGCACTTAGTTTGGGCGTGATGAACGGCCTTTTCTTTATTGCCTTGTTCGGGTTCGGTTTAAAGGCCGGCTTTATGCCCCTGCATTTCTGGTTGCCCGGAGCGCATACGCAAGCGCCCAGTCATGTATCGGCGATGCTCTCTGGGGTCGTATTGAAAATGGGTATCTACGGCATATTGAGGATCCTTTCCCTACTGCCGAATCCACCGGTGTTTTGGGGAGGAGCGCTTCTTGTCCTTGGCGTGGCAAGCGGGTTACTGGGCGTGGTCTTTGCTCTAGGGCAGCATGATCTTAAACGGCTGCTGGCGTATCACAGTGTAGAGAACATCGGCATCATTCTGATGGGCATGGGGCTGGCCATGATGGGACGCTCCCTGGGGCGGCCGGAATGGGTGGTGTTAGGCATGGCCGGATGCCTGCTGCATGTGTGGAACCACAGTTTCTTTAAGTCGCTGCTCTTTTTGGGGGCTGGCGCGGTAGTTCACGCGACGGGTACGCGAGAAATTGACCGTCTGGGCGGTCTGGCCAAGTCCATGCCCTGGACCGCGCCCCTGTTCCTTGTGGGGGCCGTAGCCATCTGCGGCCTGCCGCCCTTGAATGGTTTCGTGAGTGAATGGCTGGTTTTCCTGGGGCTCCTCCAGGCTGGGATGGCGAGGGGAGTGAGCGGTGCGCTGGTCATGGTCGGGGCACCGCTTTTGGCCATGGTCGGAGCACTGGCCGTAGCTTGTTTTGTTAAGGTTTACGGCACGATATTTTTGGGAACGGCGCGTACGAAAGCCGCCCTCCAGGCCCAGGAGGTTCCCTTTTCCATGCGCGGCCCGATGATTGTCCTGGCCGCCGTCTGTGTGCTTATTGGCCTGGTACCGATGTTAGTCGCCCCGCTTCTCGATGCGGTGATTGCCAATATTGCAGGGGAAGTGGATGTAAGGCAACTAAGCCTGACCTCCCTTGCCCCGCTGGAAATCATCGGTGCAATGTCGGCATTGCTGCTGTTGTGCATCCTGTCGCTTTGGTTAGCCTTATTTATGAAAGACCGGGTTCGGCGCTCCGTTATCACCTGGGACTGCGGCTATGCCTGTCCAACTTCACGGATGCAGTATACGGCTTCCTCCTTTGCACGAACGATTGTGGCCATGTTTGGCTGGATACTCCGGCCACGAGGCCAGCAACCGCAGCTCCAAGGGTACTTCCCTGATCCTGCGACGCTGCAAAGCCATGTTGACGAAGTTGTCCTGGATCGCTTCATTATTCCCGGCTTCCATGTTCTTGAGCAATGTTTCGGCTGGTTTCGCCGGTTTCAGCAAGGACTGACGCAGCACTATATCCTCTACATACTGATTACCGTAATCTTGATGTTGGGCGCCTTGCTGCCTTTCAGAGAGATATTTACGTTCTTGATTACGCGTTGAGAAAAAGGATTTGCTTATGTTGGGGATGGGGTTGATTGAAACGCTAATCCATCTGATGTTGCTTTTACTACTGCCGCCGCTGCTGCTGGGTGTAATCAATAAAACGAAAGCCCTGGCCGCAGGCCGGGTCGGCGCGCCATATCTCCAGCTCTACTACGACCTGTTCAAGCTCATGCGCAAAGGCATGGTGCTGAGTACAACCACGACGTGGATATTTCCGGCCGGACCGGTTATCACCCTGGCCGCCGTGATGCTGGCCGGTCTCCTGATTCCTTTCGGTCCCTTCAATGCGCCGATCGCTTTTGTCGGCGATTTGATCCTTTTCGCCTATTTATTCGGACTGGCGCGGTTCTTCACCACGGCTGCGGCTTTGGACACCGGTTCGGCATTTGAAGGCATGGGGGCGGCGCGTGAAGTGACATTCGCCTGCCTTTCCGAACCGGCGCTCTTCTTTGCCCTGCTGGTTCTGGCGAAAAAAACGGGCTCGCTGACGCTGAACCATATGCTGCATGGACCCATAACCGTTTTTCCGGCCCCGGCCGAGGCGCCACTGGTGCTGGTTGCCCTCGGATTGTTCGTCGTGTTGCTGGCCGAAACCTGCCGCATTCCCATCGACGATCCGAACACCCATCTGGAATTAACCATGATCCACGAGGCCATGTCGCTGGATCACAGCGGCCCCCTGCTCGGTGTGATCCTTTACGCTTCCGCACTCAAGCTTTTTATCTTAAGCGCCTTGCTGTTGCACTTAGCGGCCCCTTTTCAGAGTGGCTACATGTATCTGGATTGGCTGCTCTTTGCGGTGGAAACGTTCGGGGTGGCAGTCCTGATCGGCATTCTGGAATCCCTCATGGCGCGGCTTCAGATGAAGCGGGTTCCCTATCTTTTAACCGGGGCGCTCCTACTGTGCGGGGCCGGTTTTATTTTGTTGGTGAGGTGACAAACGTGCTGGAAATGCTTAATGCCCTGCTTGTGATCGTGCTGGTACTAAATTTATTTGCCTTGGGTACCAGCCGCATTCTTTCGGTAATTCATATCGTGGCCACCCAGGGAGCGCTTTTGGGTGTGATCCCCTTGCTCCTGCATGGCCGATTATCACTGCCGGTGGTATTGGCGGCTACAGCCGCCATCATCCTCAAGGGGATGGCTATTCCCGCGATTATGATCCGCTCCTTACGTGCTGCCCAGATCAAGCGCGAAGTGGAGCCCATGATCGGGCTTTTGCCTTCCGTACTGCTCGGCGCTTTTGCCACCGGTTTCGTGTTGCTCTTTTCCAAACAATTACCCCTGGCCGACCAACAGATCGATACATTGATTGTGCCTGCCTCCATCTCCACGATTCTGGTTGGCTTCATCCTGCTGACCACCCGCTTTAAGGCGCTTTCGCAAGTTCTCGGTTATCTGGTTCTGGAAAACGGCATCTTCATTTTCGGGATGCTCCTGGTGCAGGCTATTCCGTTCATTGTGGAGATGGGGATGTTTTTGGACCTTTTCGTCGGTATTTTTGTGATCTCCATTATCACCAACCATATCAATCAGGCCTTTTCCTCCATGGATACCCGTTGGCTGGTTTCCCTGAGGGAGGAATGACGATGGCCGAAGCGCTGATCTGTTTTCCCCTGATCATGGCCGCCCTCGCGGCGGCCGTCCCTTCCAACCGCTGGCGCCCGTGGCTGCTGCCCGTAACCGCCACGGTGCATACAGCCCTGACGCTGTGGGTGCTTGCACGTCCTGACCTGGCGGTAAGCGGTAGGTGGTTGGTGCTGGATCCGCCCGGCAAATTAGTCCTGCTTGTTGTCAGCACGCTCTTTCTATTTTGTTCATTCTACTGTGTTGGCTATTTGAAATACCGTCAGGAACGTTCCAATCGTATCTTTGCTGCCTGCCTGTTGATCTTCCTGGGCATTATGAGCCTGGTCACATGGGCGCATCACCTGGGCTTGATGTGGGTTGCCATCGAAGCCACCACGCTTTCGACCGCCCCCTTGATTTACTTCAATCGTTCCAAACGTAGCATTGAAGCCACTTGGAAGTATCTGTTAGTCGGTTCGGTGGGAATTGCCCTGGCTCTTTTGGGGACATTCTTCCTGGCTTATGCTTCCGTGCCGTCGGGGCTCGCCCCGACACTCACCTTTGAAGAGCTGCTGCATAATGCACCCCTCCTTTCAAAACCATGGCTGCGTGCTGCCTTTGTCCTCCTGCTTGTAGGCTACGGCACCAAGATGGGGTTGGCCCCGATGCACACCTGGAAGCCTGATGCCTACGGCGAAGCGCCGGGCGTTGTCGGAGCGATCTTCGCGGGGGGCGTCACCAGTTGCGCCTTTCTCGCTTTTTTACGTATCTATCATATCTGCATGGCCGCCGGCGAAGGCCCTTACCTGGCGCCGCTGCTGTTGCTCATGGGGTTGCTTTCCATGGCTGTAGCCGGTTTATTCATGATAGGGCAGAGGGATTTCAAACGGATGCTGGCCTATTCCAGTGTGGAACACATGGGCATCCTCATGGTGGGATTGGGGATCGGAGGACCGGCTTTATTCGGAACCATGCTGCACACCGTGACCAACGGCGTGACCAAAGGGGTGCTTTTTCTTTCTGCGGCCAACATCCACCGTGCCTACGCCAGTAAAAACACTGAGCAAGTGAGAGGGGCCATGCGGCGCCTGCCGTTGTCCGGGGCTTTGTTTTTGGCCGGTTTTCTGGCCATCACGGGCTCTCCTCCCTTTGGCCCGTTCATCAGCGAATTTGCTATTTTAAACGGCGCGTTTGACGGCGGGCAATTCTGGGTTGCGGGGCTATTTTTGCTTTTCCTGCTGCTGGTCTTCATCGGCATGGGGCAAACCGTCTTGAATGTTCTACAGGGCCGTGCGCCGCTTGAGGTCCATAATACCCCCTACCACGACGGCTTCCTGACTGCGGCGCCGCCTTTGGCGTTCATGTCCCTGGTTTTGTTGCTGGGCTTGTATATTCCCCACCCCCTTCGTACATTGCTTAATGATGCCGTCCAATTTTTAGGAAGCCGACCATGATTCGAACCCCTCTCAATCTTGCGCCCATAAAGAGTTGCCATACCGTCTTATTGGAGGCAATCCCGGTGCTCGCAATGGATGATTTTATGCAGACCATTCTGGACAGCGTCGCGGCAAGCCTGCGGGTAGTCTCGCTATTTGGCGTTGCAAGCCCCCCCCTGGAGACGACCACCCTGTACGTGGTACTGGCCGATGATGAACAGAATCAGCTTTTTGTGGGGCGCACAGAGGTCAAGGGG
The DNA here is from genome assembly GCA_049302035.1 of Syntrophales bacterium. GTDB lineage: Bacteria > Desulfobacterota > Syntrophia > Syntrophales > JACQWR01 > JAPLJV01. Next base: position 1,390 of record JBAQLR010000030.1, on the reverse strand, counting down.
GACCGCTTCCCCTCCCTTACCCCGCGTTGCCCGCAGGTGCACCTGTTTGAACGTGAAATTGCCGAACAATTCGGGCTGATTCCGCTGGGGCACCCCTGGTTGAAACCCCTGCGGTACCACCATGCGTGGACCGTCCGCGATGCCTGGGGACGGGATCAGAAGCAAACCGTTTTGCCTGCCGTCGGCGATTTTTATCGCGTGGAAGGCGAACAAGTACACGAAGTTGCTGTGGGGCCGGTACACGCCGGCGTCATTGAGCCTGGTCACTTCCGTTTCCAATGCCACGGCGAACAGGTTTTCCGTTTGGAAATCGCCTTGGGATTCCAACACCGCGGCATAGAGCAGGCAATGCTGGGGGGGCCGACCAAGCGTTCCCTGCCCTATGCCGAAACCCTGGCCGGTGACACGACGATTGCCCATGCCGCTTCCTATTGCCAGATTGTCGAAGCGTTGGGGAACTGCCGGAAAACTGCCCGTGCCGAAGCGTTAAGCAGCATCGCGCTGGAACTGGAACGCCTGGCCAATCATGTTGGTGATTTAGGGGCGCTCGCGGGGGATGTGGGGTTTTTGCCCGCCGCCAGCTTCTGTGGTCGCATCCGTGGCGAGTTTCTTAATATGACCGCTCTTCTCTGCGGCAACCGCTTCGGACGCGGCCTGCTCCAACCCGGCGGCGTCGCTTTCGATATGGATGAGGAGCGTGTAGCGATACTGCTGCACCAGCTTGCGGTGGCGGAGAGGGATACCACCATTGCCGTGGAGCTGCTCTGGGACACCCAGTCGGTAATGGCGCGGTTTGTGGGTACGGGGCCTTTGCCGCGCCAGATGGCCGTTGATCTGGGCATTGTCGGCCCTGTGGCCCGTGCCTCGGGTTTGACGCGCGATGTCCGGTGCGATCAACCTTCAGGGATATTTCGTTTGGCGCAAATTCCTGTTTCCACCTATGACTCCGGGGATGTTTTTGGGCGCGCTTTCGTGCGCTGGCTCGAAATTCAACGCTCCCTCGCCTTTATTCGCGAGCAGCTTCAGAGTATTCCTACCGGTGAACTCTTGACCCGGCTCGATGCCCTGTCTCCGAGCTGTCTTGCCATTTCTCTCAACGAGGGTTGGCGCGGCGAAGTTTGTCATGTGGCCCTTACCGATGAGCAGAGCCGGTTTTCACGTTACAAAATCGTGGATCCCTCGTTTCACAACTGGCTGGGGCTGGCGTATGCGATGCGCAATCAGGGGATTTCTGATTTCCCGCTGTGCAACAAGAGTTTCAACCTGTCCTATTGTGGGCATGATCTATGAAGCGAATGAGGCACGCAATATGTATAAAGTGATTCTTGCCCGCCTGCGCCAGGGGCATCGCACCATTAAATACCCCGCCGGGGCGCCGCCTGCCATGCCC
>JBAQLR010000029.1:0-9353 GCA_049302035.1 Syntrophales bacterium | reverse complement strand
GGCCTCGGCCAGGGCGTCGAGGAGGGCCGCGACCGCGGCGTGAAAACCATCCATGTGGGCGCCGGAATAGCTCGGGGTGGAAACCCGCACGATCCGGGGCAGCAGGGCCGGATTATTGACCTCCCGGGTGAATTCGAAGAGAAAGCGTCCGACATCGTCGCCGATGGTTTCGGTCAAGCAGGTGGTGGCCACGCCGATCAGCTCCGGATGGTATTTTTTGATGACGTTGGTAAGCCCAAGCTTCAGGTTGGGACCTCCGCCAAAAATAGCGTTTTTTTCACCCAGGGCCGACGAGGCAATATCAATCGGCTCATTGAAATGGCTGATAATATAGCGCCGCATATAGGTGGCGCAGCCCTGGGAGCCGTGCAGAAAGGGCACGGCGCCGGCCACGCCCTTGAAGGCCAGGGCCGCGCCCAACGGCGCGCACAGCTTGCAGGCATTGGTGGTGGAAACGTATTTCGGCGGATTCTTGCTCATGGTTGTGCCTCTTGCGGGGTTGTGGCTGGAGAGCGCGGCGCGAAACGCCAGACCGGGCTCATCACCGAGGCGTAGACCTCGCGGGCAAAATTCAACATGCCGGAAAATCCGGCCAGGCACTCCTTGCGCTCATGGTTGTGGTCGCAAAATCCCACCCCGAGCTTATAGGCAATCGGCCGTTCCTTGACCCCGCCCACGAAGATATCGACGCTCTTCTCTTCCAGGAAGGCGGTGAGCTCCAAGGGGTTGGCGTCATCGACGATGATTGTGCCCGGATCGCAGATTTCGGCCAGTTCCTGGTAATCCTCCTTGGTGCCGGTCTGGGAGCCGACCATGGCTACCGACATGCCAAGCAGCCGAAATGCCTTGACCAGGGAAAAGGCCTTGAAGGCGCCGCCGACATAGATGGCGGCCTTTTTGCCGGCCAGTTTTTGCTGATAGCGCTTTAACTCCGGCATGATGACGGATACTTCCTGGCGCACAACCTCCCGGGTTCGCTCCATCATGTCCTGGTCTTTGAAGTGGGCAGCCACCCGGTAAAGCGAGTCGGCCATGTCCTCAATGCCGAAATAAGAGACCCGCAGCGATGGAATGCCGTAGCGCTCCTCCATCATCCGCGCCAGGTCCATGGTGGAACCGGAACACTGCACGACGTTTAAGGCGGCGCCATGACAACGGCGGATGTCATCCACCCGGCCATCGCCGGTGATGTTGGCCACCACCTCAATGCCCATGCGTTTGAAATAATCGCGCACCAGCCAGATTTCGCCGGCCAGGTTAAAGTCCCCCAGGATGTTGATGCTGTAAGGTGAAATGCCTTTAGTGTCCCCGGTGCCAACCAAGCGAAACATGGCCCGGCAGGCGGCCTGGTATCCGGCCCGTTTGTTGCCCTTGAATCCCTCTGACTGCACCGGAATGACCGGAATGCCGGTCTCGGCCTCGACCGCGCGGCACACCGCCTCCAGGTCGTCGCCGATGATGCCGACAATACAGGTTGAATAGACAAAGGCGGCCTTGGGACTATGGCGGGCGATCAGTTCGAGCAGGGCGGCTTTCAGTTTTTTCTCGCCGCCGAAAATGATGTCACGCTCCTGGAGGTCGGTTGAAAAACTCAAGCGGTGCAGGTCCGGGCCGGAGGACAACGCCCCCCGGATGTCCCAGGTATAGACGGCGCAGCCGATCGGCCCATGCACCAGATGCAGGGCATCGGCAATCGGGTAGAGCACTACCCGTGAGCCGCAGAAGACACAGGCCCGCTGGCTGACCGCCCCGGCCAGGCTGTCTCGGTCGCAGGCGATCTCGCAGGGGGAGTCCCCGGTGCGGTGTATCTGATCTTGTCGTTCGTCAAGTATGGCAACCTGCATGATTTTCTCCCTTATCTAGGCAATGTTATATGCCGCTGCCGGTGAGCCGTCTTCAATACCATCCAGAATAGCGTTGATGGCGTCATGGCTGTCGACGCCCTTGAACCACCAGTTTTCCGGCTGAACCACCATGATCGGCCCTGATTCGCACTGTTTGAGGCAGGTAGTGGCGGTGACCAGGCAGTTCAAGCCGCGGTCAAGGATTTCTTCTTCCAGGTATTGCATGAAACCGTCGGTCTGCTTGTGGCAGATGCCTTTCTTGTCGCCCGCCACCCGAAAACTCTGGCAGACGAGAATTTGTCGTCTGGGAATTGCCATTGTCGTTTCTCCAATAATTCGCGCTGCCGGATGCAGCCGTTGTGTTTTATCATAGGCCCTATAAGTCACATAGGACCTGCCCTTGTCACATCACCAGTTCGAAGCTCGTCTCAGGGCTATCCCGATCCTGGCGATCAAGGAGTACCCCCAGGATTTTTTCGAGTAACCGCAAAGCGCCCTTGTATCCAACGGTCGGAAAATACTGATGGCCCTGCCGGTCGAGGATCGGGAAGCCCCAGCGGACCAGCGGGATGTCCTCGTCCCGGGCGATATACTTGCAATAGGTATTGCCGATCAGGAGATCCACCGGCCCGTTCTTGATCCACTGGTGAAGCATAAACATATCGCCGGCCGCCTTGACCTTGACCTCGTTCGGGATCTCCCTGGTGATCTCCCTGATCCGCTCCTCGAATCTCTTGCCTGGCGTGCCGGTAACAATATGGACTGGCCACATGTCGAGGTTGACCAGGAACTCGCACATGCTGATCAATTGATCCGGATCGCCGACCAGGGCCACCTTCTTATGATAAAGATACTGGTGCATGTCGGAGATCATGTCCACCAACTGGCCGCGTTCATGAGTGATCTCATCGGGGATCGTAACCCCGGCAATGGTGCGCAGGGTATCGATGAAGCGATCCGTCGCCTTAAGCCCAAGGGGCATGTCCAGCACCCGGCAGGGTACTTTGTGCTTTGCATCGAGCCAGCGGGCCGCATCAGCCGAACACCATTCGCCAAGCGCTAAAGTGCCGATCGAGTCGCCGGTGGATTTCAGTTCGGCCACAGTGACGCCGCCTTCCGGAAACATCTTGTACTCGCCGGACAACGGCCCGTTCAAGATGCCCGAGGTGTCTGGAAAGAGAATGGACTTGACGCCGATCAGATTAACCAGCCGTTTCAGTTCTTCCATGTCGCAGGGCTCAACCCAGCCGGGAATGATATTGACTTTACCGTTTTTCTTGCCGGTAGGGGCAGCCAAACCGGCCATGGATTTGACCATGCTGGAAAAACCGGTGACATGCGAACCGACGTAGCTCGGCGTGTTGGCGCCGATCACGGTTTTGCCCTCCGGAATCTTGCCCTCTTTTTCGGCCTTGCTTCTGATCTGCCTCAGATCGTCGCCGATGGTTTCGGACAGACAGGTCGTGTGGATGGCAATAACCTCGGGCTCGTAGACGCTAAAAATATTGTCGATGGCTTGCAGCATGTTGGCCTGGCCGCCAAACACCGAAGCGCCTTCGGTAAACGAACTGGTGGCGGCGGAGATTGGCTCTTTATAGTGGCGGGTCAACGTGCTGCGGTGGTAAGCGCAACAACCCTGGGAGCCATGACTGTGCGGCAGGCAGCCGTGTATTCCCAGGGCCGCGTACATGGCGCCGATCGGCTGACAGGTCTTGGCTGGATTAATAGTCAAGGCGCTACGCTCGGTTATTTCCTTTGGTGTATGTCGTAATAGCATTTTAGTGCCTCATTGTTAGTATTTGGTTACAACGCTTGAACGCTCTGTTACTCCCAGCCGTAGGTGGCGGACAGTTGCGGATTCTCCTGCCAGGGGGCCTTCATATAGCTCCAGACCCGGCTGTTCACCAGCCGGTCGATCTCCTTATAGAAATTGACCGCCCCCTTGAACCCGGCATAGGGGCCGCCTGAGTCGTAGGAATGGAGTTGCTTCATGGGCACGCCCAGCTTCTGGATGGAAAACTTCTCCTTGATGCCGGCGCAGAAGATATCCGGCTGCATCAGTTCCACCAGTTTTTCAGCCTCGTACTGGTTCAGGTCGTCAATCACCAGGGTATTTTTGTCCATGTCCGGGATCAGGCCGTCGTAATGTTTAAACTGGTAGCCGGCCGCTTCCAGGGCCTGCATTTCCTCGTCGCTCTTACGGGGCGCGAAGCGGGTCGGATCCGGATCAACGTGGAGTTCCTCGATATTGCGGCTGTCGGCATCAACCTCTAAAGTCGGAATGGCCTGACGGCCTTCATAGTCATCGCGGTGGGCGAATTCATAACCGGCCGAGATAGTCTTCATGCCCATCTCCGCAAACAACTCCTGGTAATGATGAGCACGGGAGCCGCCGACAAACAGCATGGCGGTTTTGCCCTCGGTCCGCGGCCTGATTTCGACGAGCGCCGCATTGACCGTTGGCATCTCTTCGGTGATCACCTCCTCCACCCGGTCGGTCAGCTCCTGGTCGCCAAAGTATTTGGCGATCTTCCTGAGCGACTTGGCGGTAGCGTAAGCGCCGATAAAATTCACCTTGATCCAGGGGATGCCGAACTTGGTTTCCAGCATGTCGGCAACATAATTGATCGACCGGTGACACATGACCGTGTTCAGATCGGCCTTGTGGGACGAGGCGAACTGATCGTAGGTCGAATTTCCTGAAAAGGTGGCGATGTTGGTGATGCCGCATTTTTTCAAAATCCGGTCGATCTCGAAGCCGTCGCCGCCGATGTTGTATTCGCCGAGCAGGTTGATCTTGAACTTACCCGGCTTTGCCGCGTCGTTTTCGCCGACGATGTGCCTGAACAACTGGTTATTGGCGATATGATGGCCGGCGGACTGAGAAACTCCCTTATAGCCCTCGCAGGAAAAGGCAAAGACATTGCAGTCGCCGAATTTTTCCTTCATCCTTTTGGCCACCGTGTGGATGTCGTCGCCGATCAATCCCACCGGGCAGGTGGCGAACACCGCGATTGCCTTGGGATGGAAAAGGTCGTATGCCTCCTGGATAGCAGCCGTCAGTTTCTTCTCGCCACCGAAGATGATGTCCGAGTCCTGCATATCGGTCGAGAAACAGTAAGTCATGTAATTCTCGCCGTCCGGCCCGGCATCGGTCTGGTTACGGCGGGTCAGCCAGGAATAAAAGGCGCAGCCGATCGGGCCGTGGGTGATGTTGACAATGTCCCGGCTGGGGCCGAGCACAACGCCCTTGCACCCGGCGTAGGTGCAGCCGCGCATGGTGATGATGCCGGGCGTGGTCCGCACGTTGGCGGTGATCTCGGGCGTCGTGTTTTCGAGCGCCTCGTTGATCATGATCTGTTTGGCGCGTTTGCGGGCGACCTTGGCCGGGTACTTGGCGAGCAGCTCGGCCTTGACCTCGGCCGGAACCAACCGCGTCGGCTTGTTTTTCGTTGTTGTTGCCATATAGAAAATTCCTCCTTAATGTCAGATGTAAGCGTTCGAATGTTCAAGCGATCAAGCGTTCGAACGTTGAAACGCTCGATCGCTCATTCTATTGCCTTGCCGCCTTTTTCACCGGTACGGACCCGCACCGCGTCCTTGATCGGCAGGACAAAAATCTTGCCATCGCCCGGTTTGCCGGTCCGATTGGCGGCAATAATCGCCAGCACCACCTCTTTGACCTGTTTATCCGGCACTACCGCTGTTACCATCCGTTTGGGGTAAAGCTGCCCCTTGGCGCCCAGCAATGCGGCCGCTTCCTCATAGCCTTTTTGCACACCCTCCAGAACCAAGGGGTTGACAAAGCCCTTGCCGCGGCCTTGCGCTTCATGGGCAAAAAAGGCATCAATGCCGCAGTCGGTCAGGGCCTGCTTCGTCTGATTCATCATGTTCATGCGGACAATGGCGATCACCTCTTTCATGGCTCCACCCCTTTAGCCGCGTAGGCAGTTTCCTTGACCCCGGAGCTGATGGTGTAGGATTCCTCCACCTCGGAGACAAAAATCTTGCCGTCGCCAAAAGCCCCCTTGCCGCTTGAACGGGCGGTGGTCATGATGGTATCGATGACAAAATCCTTGTCAGCGGAATTGATTACACTCATCAGCATGACTTTAGGGATTTCGTCGTAAGTGACTTCGCCGATCTTGATGCCACGCTGCTTACCGCGCCCGGCCACCGAATATTTGGTCACGGATGGGAAGCCCGCCTCCATGAGAGCGGCAAGAACCTTGTCCGCTTTTTCCGGCCTGACAATTGCTCTAATCATAGTCAACATGGTATGTTCTCCTTGAAAGTTGGTTAACCTTAAAAAACAGTGGAGTTTTAATAAGTCTTATAGATCGTATAAGACTTGTCTTTCGGTCAGTTCATCAACAACCCAAAGTCCATCAGCAATTTTTCAAGCTCTTCGATGGCGAGCGGCTTCGGGACCGCAAACATCTGGTTTTCATCAATGGCCTTGGCCAGGCCCCGGTATTCATCCGCCTGCTTGGCCCCGGGCTGCCATTCGATCACGGTCTTACGGTTGATCTCGGCGCGCTGGACATCGTTGTCCCTGGGCACGAAGTAGATCATCTGGGTACCCAGTTTTTTTGCAAATTCCTCGATCATCTCCTTCTCGTTATCAACATTCCGGGAGTTGCAGATCAGGCCGCCCAGGCGAACGGAACCGGACTGCGCAAACTTCATGATCCCCTTGCTGATATTGTTGGCCGCGTACATGGCCATCATCTCGCCCGAACAGACGATATAAATTTCTTCCGCCTTGCCGTCACGGATCGGCATGGCGAACCCGCCGCAGACCACATCGCCCAGAACATCGTAAAAGGCATAATCAAGTCCTTCGCTCTCTTCATAGGCGCCCAGAGATTCAAGCATGTTAATAGAAGTGATGATGCCGCGTCCCGCGCAGCCCACCCCAGGTTCAGGTCCGCCTGATTCAACGCACCAGGTGCCGCCGTAACCAGCTTTACGGATATTCTCAAGTTCCACGTCCTCGCCCTCTTCGCGCAGGGTGTCAAGCACCGATTTTTGGGCCAGACCGCCCAGAAGCAGGCGGGTTGAGTCCGCCTTTGGATCGCAGCCAACCACCATGACCTTTCTGCCCATCTCCACCAATCCGGCCACGGTATTCTGTGTGGTTGTGGACTTGCCGATGCCGCCTTTGCCATAAATTGCTACCTTTCGCATAATTTTTCTCCTTAAAATCCTTTGACTGTTGCTGATCAAAAATTACATTCTCTTTCCGGACATACCGCAATTGCCTTAGAGCTTGTCCGTAAAAAGCTCTTGATGTCGGGAGCGATAACGTCGATCGCTTCAGGCAGATCAATATTTAAGAAACAGACGGACCAGGCTGACTTACTACCGGTCCATGAAAAATTGTCTGTTTCCGGCTTACATGTTGACTTGGGATAACCGCAAGGAGTGTGCCAAGGTGATGAAAATTTTTTTTACTGCAAAAACAAGAAGTTATCGCAGGGGATGCGAATAATTATCAAACAGTCGAAAGTATCCTGATTGTTGAATGGTGGACAGGAATGAAGGCAAGTAGACAAAAATGTCTACATTTGTCGGGATCGTTTATGCTCTGAACAGAAGAGGGAGCAGGCGCGCCGTTGGCGGAGACTCCATAACTGCTTGATCTCGCGTGTCAACCGGTAACGCCCTGTCTTTTTTTCGAGTTCAGCAGATTGGCAAGTCTTATGTAATCCAGAACAGATAGTCTCTCCGCCCTGATGTCCGGCGCCAGAACGCATTCCTCCAGCAATAACCGCACCTGTTTTTTGTCGCTGTCCAAAATTTTACCCGATGATAAGGCGTTCAACAGGGTTTTGCGGCGTTGCTGAAAGGCGCTATTCACGATGGTTTTCAGAGTGCTGTAGTCAAAATCAGGGAGGCCCGAAAGGAGATCGGGCGCGGGATAAAAGGTGATCCTGACCACCGTTGAATCCACCTTGGGCCGGGGATGAAACTGGCCAGGGCCAAGTTCCAGCAGTTTTTCGATTGTGGCGCAACTTCCGAGCAACACCGAGAGCACCCCGTAACTTTTGGCGCCAACCGCGGCGGTCAGCCGGGCCGCGACCTCCTTCTGAAGCATCGAGGCGGCGAATTCCAGGTATTGCCGGTGCTCGATAAGTCTGAAGAGCAGGCCCTATCCCGGACAACTCGACGATCCGCGCCGCGATCTGGGGATTGACCAGGAAATTCTGTCCCAGACTCTTCTGCGGCGCCAACTTATGGTCATGTAAAATATTTTTTATATTACGTTCTGCAATCATGGGAAATAGTTCAGGTCAGCCGATGTTTTTCGTACCGTTTCTGTTTCAGCTTCATGAAAAACAGATAGCTGAACCACAATATGCGGCCAGGGCGAACGGCAGGGCCAGGAGGCATCCCCCAGCAGCAGGGTAATGGTGGTGCTCTGGCCAAGATCGGCAAAGGCGCGCAAGGTTTCGGTGAATGAACCGTCCGAACCGATGCGGTCCATCAGGGCTTGTATCCGTTCCCAGGAAAGATCACAGGGGAAAAATATCGAGCCCAGGCGCCAGGAAAAGTAGTACTGAAAGAAAAAGGTGAGGGGATTGCTGACCACGGTTGCCGCCAGCAGGGTGGCGATAAGATTGCCGCGCAAGAGTCCGGCCAGCAGAATGATGGCGATGGTGTGGAAGGGAATGGTCGGGGTGATGCCGATAAATGTGCCGAGCGCCACCCCTCTGGCCAGGGAAACGGGGTCACCCTGAAGCCGGATAAACTTGGGATAATAATAACGGAAGGTGCGTTGGGGTTGGAACGGCATGGTTAATGGCGCCTTGAAGAAGTCCCGTTTAGTGGCAATGCTGTTCACTTAACACCGATTTTCGCGGAGCTATAACCGTCATTTGAGGACAAGATTTTAATGCCTCCCCCATTGGAACTTCAGGGTCAGTTTGGCACCGTCCAGCCAGGAGATAGTCTGCGGCATTCTCTGCCAGGGAACCTCTCTGAGGATCGGGTTATGTGCCCTGCGGGGGTAGATTACCTTCACCTCGTCGGCTGTGATGTCCACGTCGGCCTTTCCCCGGATAAAATGGCGAAAGACCTTCTGCGCGCCGCACTGCTCGAAACCTCTGAGCTTCTGGGCCAGCATGCTGTAGAGAGTGTCGGCGGTCATGGTCATCAGGACGTCGAAGTGCACCTTCACCAAGATGGGGGAAGACAGGGCGTTGAGGTTGAAAAACTTGACCGCCTCGGAGATGACATTCTCCACCCGCCGCCGGAGTGTGATAAACCTGACTCCCTGACTGTTCAGGAGGGACAGATGCTCGTAGGTCGTGAACTTGGAATCAAAGACGAAGGTGGAAGAGACGCCTTTATGAACCTTCTGCCGTAAGCGATCACAGGGGGGTAGCCCGCAGAATTATTTTTCAAACTGGTAAGGAATTTATGGCGACATTGGATAATTTATGTTACAGCGCCTGCTCAGAAAGGATAGGGCAGGCAGGACATGGCAGAGGCATCCTATACAAT
>JBAQLR010000028.1:0-12471 GCA_049302035.1 Syntrophales bacterium | reverse complement strand
CCAAAGGGATTAAAATCACAGATCAGGAAATAAAAACATTAGCTCTCGAAAGGGAAGAGTTTCATGGTGAGTGGAATTACACATTACATCCGAGATAGATTGCTTATGTTAATTTGTAACGCATCCTAAGTGGGTTCAAGTACTCTATAATTAATCGCACAAAGGCAGCAATCGAAATGATCGCTCAACATCCCCCAAAAGCCTTTCCTTCGGTTGAAAATTGTCGGACCTGTGGCATTCGCCACCTGTGTAATGAGTATTGGAAAAGTGAAACTCAAAATCTATTGGTCAACAATTATTTAACAAATTCATTGATGGATATCGAAGTGGCTATCGAAAATACTCATGGATCAAGAAGCTACGATGCCATTTGCATATGTTGCAGAAAGATCGCTCACGGTTCCGCATTGTCAGTCAGGATTTATGAAAGTACCATGGCTTTCCAAAAGGGGGATCGCATAAGGCTTCTAGGCGTGCATTTGTCTAATGCGTGCGAAGACATCGATGACAGCAAAGGTAAACCGCCAATAATATCTGTCAACAAGTCATCAGAATTCTTTTTCCTTCCAAACGACTCGTCCGCAAGAGTAGCTCGGCGAAATCGTAGTTGACGCTCGTCACGCCGAAGTCCGGTTCGCGTTGGAAAGGCTGTCTTATATAGTGGACTCGGTGTGAGTCGCCGTCGAAATTCCAGGGGCGGCCTTGCTCCACGAGCACAAGGCGTGGTTCGTCGTGGCGATAGAGAAGCTCGTTTGCCACCTTACCGGCGGGCGTCTTGTAGGTAAGTTCGAGGGCCTCGGAGCCAAACCACTGCACGCCGACAACCGTGAGAAGGCAATCCGGAAGAAGGCCGCGCACTGCGGCATTAGGTTGAAGGTCTTCGAGTCGCAACATTTTCTGCCTTATTCAACAAACCAGTCGAAATGCACTTGGCGCTTTCAATAACACAACGACAACGAAGATGTCTTCCAATAATTTCTGGCGCTCGGCTTCAAAGAAGCGTTAATGATTTCAAATCACGATACATTTCCAGGGTAAAGTCGGCGCTTTGGCAGGGAAGAAGCGAGTTGTTGTGATAAAGGGGTTCGGTTGCGATGTCGAAAGGGGAAACCTTTACCGCTTCATCCCATAGGGCCGTGCCGGGGATAGGCGAGTATTCGGCCAGGATCGGCCTGGCCCCGCATGCTTGGACAAAGGCGATGCTTTCCCGCACTTCGGCCGCGGTTTGTTCGGGCAAGCCGCAAAGTAGATAGACGCCGATTTCATCTTTTTGATAACCGGCTTTAACCAGATATTTAACCGCCTGCATTAAATCGCTGTTGGAGACCTTTCCCCCCGTGGTGCATTGCCTTCTTACGTCCGCCGTCTCAAATCCGAAGCGGATGGTTTGGAAGCCGGCCTGATACATCAAACCGGCCATCTCTTCATTTATCTCGCTTAAATGCAGGCCGTTCGGGCAGTGAAAGCGCACCGGCAGGCGGCTGTCAATGATTCTCCGTAATAAGGGGATGGCCATTTCCCGCGGGTGTACGAGAAAGGCATCGTCGTACAAGGAAAAATGCCGCACCTGAAAGTCGCGATGGCACGAGGCGATCTCGGCAAAAACCTTGTCGGGGTCACGCCGTTGAAAGCGGGAGTTTAAAATATCGGAGGCGCAATAGGAACAGGCAAAAGGACAGCCACGGGAGGTGCGGAGCGGTATTTGTTCAGGACGGGAAATAAGATCATAAGCGGGGGCAGGGTAGGAATCCAGGTTATTTTCATCAGGCTGAAAGGGAATCTCCAGATGGAATAAGTCCCCCATAAATTTTGTCAGTTTTTCCTCGCCATAGCCGGGGAAAATAAAATCAGCTCCGGAAGTTGCCGCATGTTGCGGGCAAAGCGTTGCATAATTGCCTCCCAGGACGATGGGGACGCCGGGCATTATTTCCTGCACCACGCCAATCGTCTCAAAAACGCCGGGATACCAGTAGGTCATCATCGAGGTAACCAGTACGAACGCAGGTTTAGGCAAGGCAAACAGCATTTCCCTGAACACGCGCGGTGTGAGGCCATAGCGGTGATATCTTTTGGGGATGGTTTTCAATGCGGCCGGTTTGGGAATCGTCTCCCGGAAATATTTGCCCCGTCCGGAAGGAAGGCGCGACGGCAATCGCATGGTTGAGTCACCCCTCATCTGGGGATTCCAGGGATCCAGGCAGTCGATGAATTGAATATTAAAGCCGTTTCTCCGCAGAAAGGCTGCCAGATAGAGAAGCCCCAAAGGTTTTGTCCAGAGGTCGTAGGCGGAAAAATCGTGTATCCAAGGATTGATCAGGAGAATAGTTTTTACTTGACTCATCGTTGGCCTGAAATAGTTGATAATTAGGTGTCGGTCAAGACAAATGTTGATTTTAGGAAAAATTACTTATACAAGGATAGTCGCGTTAATCAAAGGAATCCCCAGGAGGCTGCATATGTCTATCTCTGCAAAAATTGAAGGTTTTATCGCTCAGTCATCATGGATAAGAAAGATGTTTGAGGAGGGGGCCAGCCTGAAACAGCTCCACGGCGCGGACCGGGTATTCGATTTCAGCCTCGGCAATCCTAATGTGGAGCCGCCGCTAAAGTTCAAGGAAATGCTCCGCGAGATAGCGGCTGTAGATATCCCGAACAAACACGGTTATATGCCGAACGCAGGCTATATGGAAACCAGGCAGGCTATTGCCGAGTATCAAGGCGCTCAGCGCGGCGTCTTTTTGTCGGGAGAGCACATCATTATGACATGCGGGGCCGGAGGCGCCTTGAATGTAATACTTAAAGCATTGCTTGATGCTGGTGACGAAGTAGTGATATTTACACCATATTTTGTGGAGTACCTTTTCTATGTGGACAATGCCGGCGGCATCCCCAGGCTGGTAAAAACCCAAAGCGATTTTTCTCTCGACCTGTCGGCGATCAGCGCCGCCATTACGGAAAAAACGAAGGCAATCCTCATAAATTCCCCGCACAATCCTACCGGCAAGGTCTATGATGCCGCGTCGATCAACGGTTTGGGAGATATCTTGAGGGAGAAAAGCCGTGCTCTGGGCAAGGATATTTATCTTATCTCCGATGAGCCTTATGTGGATATTGTCTATGACGGCATTAAGGTTCCCAGCATTCTTGCGGCCTATAAAAACAGCATAATTGCCACATCCTATTCCAAAAGTTTATCACTGCCGGGAGAAAGAATCGGCTATTTGGCTATCCATCCGGAGGCCGGCGATGTCGAAAAGTTGCTGGAGGCCGCCATCTTATGCAACCGCATCCTTGGTTTTCTCAATGCGCCGGCGATAATGCAACGGGTAATTGCCCAGCTTCAGGGCGTTCAGGTGGCGGTGGGGGAATATGCCCGCAAACGGGGCTTGCTTTGCGACGGATTGGCGGCGCTGGGCTATAAATTTCATAAGCCGGAAGGGGCCTTTTATCTATTCCCCGAGAGCCCCATCGCCGATGATGTGCTGTTTGTAAAGGCCCTCCTGGCGGAGCAAATCATTACCGTGCCTGGCAGCGGTTTTGGCGCCCCGGGTTTTTTCCGCATCTCGTATTGTGTGGAAGACGGGACGATCTTGAATGCCATGGAAGGTTTTGGCAGGGTAATAAAGCGTTTTGCTAATAAATAACTGAGACGTCAGTAAAAGTGCCACTGTAAGGTGCATCGGAAACCTTGACTTCCCGGACCACAGCGGTCGGCGGTCCCTGCCAGCACCAGTCTAACATGGCACTCCAGTTGTTTTCTGCTCCTTCCAGAACGGCTTCCACCTGGCCGTCCAGGCGGTTTTTTATCCACCCTGTAAAACCCAGTTCCTGGGCCTTTTTCTGCATCTGGGCGCGGAAAAATACCCCCTGGACTTTGCCGCTGATCAGGATGTACTTGCTTTTCATGAGTTTATTCACCTCTTAATCTGATTTTATCAAGGCCAGCCATGACGCTTCGGTAAGAGAGGGGATGCCCAGTTCTGCTATCTTTTTAAGTTTACTTGCGCCGGCATCGATACCGATGACGACGAAATCCGTATTCTTGGAAATGCTGCCGCTCACGTTTGCACCCAGCGCTTCGGCCTTCGTTTTGGCCTCATGGCGGGTCATTTGTTCAAGCCTGCCGGTAAAGACCACTTTTTTCCCGGCGAGGGGAGAAATGGCGGTTTGCGCCTCTTCATAGTCGGTAACCACCAGGATGGAAAAGAGATCATCAAGTACAGCGCGATTGTGCGGTTCACTGAAAAAATCAAGGATGTTGCCGGCGACCACCGGGCCAATGCCGTCTATACCTTCGAGAGCCCGATAGGCATCCGCGTCCCTGTTTTGTGCCAATTGCACCGCTGCTAAAAAATTATTGAGCGAGATATAATTGCGGGCCAATGACTTTGCCGTCGCCTGCCCAACCTCGCGAATGCCGATGGCATTCAGCAGGCGGTCCAACGATATGGTGCGGCGCCTGCGAATAGAGGCGAACAATTTTTTTGCGGACAGCGCTTGCCAGCCTTTACGTTCCTGCAGAGGTGTAACGTGCCGGATGACATTGGCGCTGAAGATATCACGGGGCGCCAAACGCTCTTCCAATCTAAAGATATCAGCGGGAGAACTCAGCAAACCTTCCTTGTAGAAAGCTTCTATGATCTGAGCTCCTAACCCTCTAATGTCGAAGGCATCGCGGGAAGCGAAATGGATCAGCCGGGCTAATGCTTGCGCCGGGCAGGTCAGACTCGCCGTACAGGTCCAGTCGGCTTCGCCGGGCTTTCTCACCGCGATGCTGTGACAAACCGGGCAACGATCCGGGAAAACGAATGGCTGAGCCGCAGGCGGGCGCTTTTCGAGCACAACGGCGACTACCTGGGGGATCACATCTCCTGCACGTTGTACGATAACCATATCACCCACGCGGAAATCCTTGCGTGCGACCTCATCCTGATTGTGCAAAGTGGCGCGGGAAACCAGAACTCCACCGACGCTTACCGGTTCCAGTTCGGCAATAGGCGTTAAAGTCCCCATTCTGCCAACGGAGATGACGATATCCTTAATATGTGTCTGCGCCTTTTCCGGTGAGAATTTATGAGCCCTTGCCCAGCGCGGCGAACGGCTGGCAAAGCCCAGACGTTCCTGCAGGTCAATTCTGTTAATTTTATAAACCACGCCGTCAATGGAAAAACCCAAAGAAGATCTTTTACTTTCAATATCATTATAGTAATTCTGTATTTCTTCAAGATTTGCTACCAGGGACGCCGGTTCGTTAAGTTTTAATCCCCAGGAACCCATGGCTTGCCGGGCTTCCCACTGGGTTTGCGCAAAGGGGCGCGATACTTTCCCCCAGGCATAGGAAAAAAAATGGAGCGGACGGGACGCCGTGACGGCGGGGTTCAACTGCCGTAAGCTGCCGGCGGCGGCATTGCGGGGATTGGCAAATAATTTATCCCCCGTTTCTTCCTGGTTTTCGTTAAGTTTAAGGAAATCTGCATCCGTCATGTACACTTCCCCCCGAATTTCTATCAGGTCGGGAGCGTCTGCCGGGAGTTGCCGGGGAATATCATCTATCGTCAGGGCATTGCCCGTGACATCCTCGCCTACCTCACCGTCCCCCCTGGTAGCGGCCCGGACGAGACGATGATTTGCATAAACCAGGGAACAGGACAGGCCGTCTATCTTTGGTTCGGCGACCATCTCGAGGGGGGTGGAGGGATCCTTCAACTCCATGATAAAATTTCTTATCCCATTTATAAACTCCGCTACTTGCGACAGGGTGAACATATTGTCCAGGGACAAGAGGGGAATCGCGTGCTGGACTTTGGCAAGACCGCTCTCCAGCCTGTAGCCTACTTTTTTTGAGGGACTATCGGGCCGGATCAGTGAGGGAAAGCGCGCCTCTATTGCGGCGTTACACTTGCGTAATTCATCGTAAGCCGCGTCATCCAATTCTGGCCGGGCTTCTTCGTAGAGACGGTCGTGATAAGCGATTAACTCTGCCAATTCGCGCAGTTTTTCTGTGGCCTGCTGTTCGGATAACTGATCTAAGTCGATTTTAAAATATTTTATGTGATTATTTTTCATCAGCGCTGCGCCTAACGTCTCGTCAGTAAAGAGAATTGAGCAATCTGGGAACCAAACCCTTTGCCACGGTGAAAGAAGGCCTGCGTCAATCGCCCGTGACGTAGTTTTTTAACATAATGAGAGCCCATTGTGAAGACATGACCTTTATGCCTCGTCTGTCCCAGGGAAAGGAAAACGGGCGGCAAAGTGTTTTGGTTCCATCCGCCAGGGCAATAAAAACCGTCCCGACAGGTTTTCCTGCCGTGGCGCCATCCGGCCCGGCTATTCCCGTAACGGAGAGTCCCAGATCGGTCCGCGCCGTTTTTCTTACTCCTTCCGCCATTAAAATGGCCGTTTCCCGGCTGACGGCGCCATACTGCCGGATGATTGCCGGGGGTACAAGGAGCAGTTCTTCCTTGGAGACGTCGCTGTAGGTGACAAGGCCTCTTTCCAGTAATGCCGAGCTTCCAGGCACGTCCGTCAGGCGATCGGCGATTAAGCCGCCTGTGCAGGACTCCGCAAGGGCCAAAGTTAGTTTCCGGCTGCTCAGCAAAGCGGCCACTACTCCCTCCAATGTCTCCTGGTCATAGCCAAAAATGTGTTGGGCGAGCTTCTTGACCACCTCGGCCTCCGCCAGGGAGATTTTTTGCAGGGCCTTATCCTGACTTGTGTCACGCGCGGTCAACACCACTTCGAGTTCTGGAAAGCGGGGATAAAAGCCCACTGTGACGCCGAGCTCGGCAAAGGGCGCCGCTGCGAGGGCTTGATCAACGGCTGACTCCGAGATACAGGTGAGCTTGATGATTCGCGTTGCCACTTCGGTGGTATCGGCAAGTTCCCGGCGAAAAAGGGGAATGACCTCTCCCAGAAGCATTTTTTCGGCTTCCGATGGCACGCCGGGCATGACGACGATGATTTTACCGTTTCTCTTGAGGGAAAAACCCCAGGCGGTGCCTGCCCGATTGACGATTTTTGCAGCGCCTGCGGGGAAAAGGGCCTGTTTGGCGTTATTATCCGTCCAGATAAGATTATATCCCGCCAGCCGTTCCTTGATGTTTTGCAAGGCCGCCTCATCCGTGACCAGGGGGAGATCGAAGGCGCGGGCGATGGCGGATGTGGTGATATCATCGGTCGTGGGTCCCAGACCGCCCGTGACAATGATGCCCTCCGCCCGCTCCATGAGGAATGCCAAGCCATCCTTGATGGCCGCGTCATCGTCGCCTACGGACAGCATGGCCAATATCTGCCAGCCCAGCCGGTAGAGGTTGCGAGCGATAAAAGAACTGTTCCTATCCTGAGTCTTGCCGCTGGTCAATTCATTGCCAATGGTAAGAATGCCGATTTTCATGACTTATTTTACTCCTTAGGCAGAGTCCCTATAACGGGGAAAAGCTGATCAATAAATGAAGTAACAGGCAGCTATAGATGCCGGCCATTACGTCATCCCCCACAACGCCGTAGCCGCCCGGCAGTTTGTCCTGCAAAGCCCGTATGGGGAAGGGTTTAAGAATATCGAATAAACGAAAGAAAATAAAACCCAGGATGATGCCCGGCAGCGTCGGCGGCACCCACAACATGGCCCACAGGAAGCCGACCACTTCGTCGATCACGATGCAGGGCGGGTCCTTGGCGGCGTAAAGTTTTTCGGCGGCCTGAGATAGATAAATCGCCGTTCCTGTCAAGAGGAGCAGGAGAAAAAAATAGGTAGGCCAGGTAGAAGTGGTCAGCAGCAGATAGAGCGGAATGGAGACCAGAGTTCCCATTGTTCCCGGTGCGAGCGGCGCGAGGCCGCTGCCGAAGCCGGTGGCCAGAAGCTTGATTATTTTTCCTTTCAGGCTGCACCTCGTTCCGGGGGGCGGAGCATGATGCGGGCATCGGCAACCACGCAATTTTCGCTGTTGCAAAGGACGGGATTTAGATCTACGGATTCTATATATTCTGCCATTTCCATCACGAGCCCGGAAAAAAGCAGCAGCAGCCGGGAGAGTGCAGCAAGATTGACCGGTTTTTCTCCCCGATAACCCGTAAGCAAGCGATTTGCCCGCAGGGCTTTGACCATGGTGATGATGCAGACATCGTCCAGAGGGGCCATACGCAAGACCACATCTTGATAAATTTCCGCCTTTGTTCCCCCCATACCCAACAGGATGATCGGACCGAATTGATAATCTATCTTGGCGCCGATGATAAGCTCCAGGCCGGCGACCATCTCTTCCACCAGCACCCCGGCAAAGCCCGGCAAAGCGGCAAGGCGGTGGAAGACCGCCTCCAGCTCCTCCGGATCAGCGATCCCCACAGCTACGCCCCCACTGTCGGACTTATGCACGATCTTGGGGGAGACCACTTTGGCAACGACGGGATAGCCGATTTCATCGGCATAACGCCGGGCGGCGGCGATGGTATGCGCCCAAAAGTGGCGGGGAACGGGCAGGTCGGCCAGGGACAAGAGCCTTTTTGATTCCGGTTCCATTATCCAACCCTGGCCTTTATGGGCGACCAGAATTTCTTCAATCGCCTTCCTTAGCATGATGGAGGCCTCCGGAGCGCCTCGACCATCTGT
The DNA here is from genome assembly GCA_049302035.1 of Syntrophales bacterium. Lineage (GTDB taxonomy): Bacteria > Desulfobacterota > Syntrophia > Syntrophales > JACQWR01 > JAPLJV01. Next base: position 3,866 of record JBAQLR010000028.1, on the reverse strand, counting down.
ACGGCGCCCTCGATCGAATTGGCGACAGGTATGCCGTTGAACTCAAAACCATCGATGATCATGCGGTATTTTTCCACCAGCGGCACATAGGCCATCATGGGTTTTCTCAGCTGTTGGTAAACCTGTCCCAATCTCGCCCCCACATCGGAAGTGATGCCAGGCAGATAGGGCAGCATCAGGAAAAGTAGGCAATCGACATCCTCAGCCTGACTCAAAAGATTTGCTACGTTGACAAAATCATCATCCACGGCGCTGCCCGTCAGATCAATGGGATTGCCGATAGCGGCAATATTCTGGATGCTCGTAGAAAGGAGGGTTTTAATATTTGCCTGCACGTCCGGTGAGAAGTCGGGCACATTAATGCCAAGATCGGAACAATAGTCCACCGCTACGGCGCCGTGGCCCCCACTGCCCGTGACGATTCCGACCCGGCCCTCAATGTTTCTGGGGTAACAAAGCAGGGACTGGCAGAAGGACAAGAGCTCCGTTTCATTTTTCGCTTCGAGCACCTTAAACTGGGCAAGTACGGCTGAGAAGACTTCGTAATCGCCGGCCATGGAAGCGGTGTGGCTGGAAACGGCCCGGCTCCCCGCCCGACTTTTACCTGCCTTGATTACCACCACCGGCTTGGGGCAGCGGCGAACCGCTTCCACGAAACGTCGGCCCTCGTTCCGGCCAAAACCCTCGATATAAAAAACAATAACCTGCGTACGCGGATCGGCGGCCAGGGCTTCCAGCAGATCGAGTTCCCGGATCAGCGCCTTGTTGCCGATACTTATGGCGATGGAAAGCCCCACCTCCTCGGCAGTAAATTTGATCATCTGATCCACTAGAATACCGCCGCTCTGACTGATCAGTGCGACATGACCCGTCGGGGGCAGCACCATGCGCTCGCCGGCCAGAAAAAAAGTATCCGCCTGACCCGGCGCATAGATGCCCAGGCAGTTGGGGCCGATAAATGGGAAATCCGCTTCCCGGGCCATCTGCACGAGGCGCTCCTGAAGATCAGACCGTCCGCTTTCGGCAAAGCCACCGGAAACGATCACCGCCGCTTTTACGTCATTTTTTATGCAATCCGCCATAATACCCTCGACATATTCGGCACGGGCGGCAATCACTGCCAGTTCCACCGGCGTGGGGATTTCACTTATCCTGGTGAAAACGCATTCACCCTGACAGCGGCCCCCGCGGGGATTAACGGCGAAAACCTCCACCGGGTAGCGGTGGCGGTTCTTATTATAAATCACGTTGGCCGGATGGCGATCGTTAGTTGTCGAAACGCCGATTACAGCCATGGTGCGGGGTTTGAAAAAAGTTTCCAGATTCATCAGTTTCTCTTCTTCGCCTTTCAAAGCGGGGCCATGTCTCTTCCCGGCAAGGTGCCAAGTGCGTTAACGTTACCGCTAAACTACGGGTTTGCCGTAAAATTATCAACCGAAATTATACAATTAATGGCTCTCTATCATTTCAAGTGGGCAACTTTCCCCTTACGAGAAGTGATACCCAGCATTCCTCCCGCCAGAGACCCAAAGGGCCTAATAACAGGCAAAAGGCCACCTATCACACCGTCCCTAACCCTCTCCGGGGAGCTTGGCCACTTCCATCAGCGCTGGCTTTATTTCCTGCCTGTCATTGGGGTTCTGTGAGATATGGGATGCGACAATCAACATAGAATCTACATCAACGGCGGCCTGTGCATTGTATGCCTGCTCAAACCCTTTGCTCGCATTAGGCATAATCCGGGATTCCGGGTCGGTCAGGTTCACCTGATCCTTGGCCTGAGGGCCGGGCTGCGGGGGCGCGGGTTCTTTGCCTCTCTTCTTGCCAGGTTCCTGCCGCTTTTGCATATTATCGTCATACTCTTGTTTTTCCCTAAGACACCGCTCATCAGCCCGCCTCTTGATCTCTTCCTTCGCCTTGGCGATGGCGACAAGCCGGTCCTGCCGACGAGCTATTTCTTCCGGAATCGCATGAGCGATGGTGAGAATTTGCAGGAACAGGGGCTTGAGTTGATCGAGAAAGCGTTTTCGAAAAGTGCAGATCGCGTCGTGGTCGGGATGGGTATTGCCGGCAATGTACCGGAAGACAACGGAGTCGTAGGTGGCGCGTTCAATCTTACGGCTGGCGAAGACTCCGGTGGAGTACCCGTAGAAAAGAAGCCCCAGGAGCATTTCGGGGTTATGGGCAGCAGAGCCGCGCCCCTCGTAAGCGCCTTTGATTGCCCGCAAATCAAGCTGAGCGACGATGTCCATAACGAAGCGGGCAAGATGGTTCTCTGGAAGCCAGTCTTCCAGAGAAGGCGGCATAAGAAACATAGTGTAGTGGTCAGTCTGTTTAAAGCGTGACATTTATGAACCCCTCACAATCAGGTTAACCGTTGGAATTTGCACGCAATATAGCAAGGGAACATGGTTTATGCAAGTACAAATAACCGTTTTTCTCATGCAAAATCAATTGATTATTTGACATTTGGGGTGATCGGGATTATTTCAAGTCCGACAGGCTCCTAGGAAGGACATAGATGGCATCAGGCGACGTACAAAGGGCATGGTTCCCTGAAATGCTCGCAGATCTAAAGCAACGATGGTTGTCCCACGAGATGACATGGGATGAACTTGTGATCTTCTGCCGTGAAATGACGGAAAAGAGACAAATGATCAAAGAAGCACAAAACATAAATACCTCCTGGGGAAGTTGTAAGACATGTGGTGGTAAACTTGCGTTGGGGCCAATATCGATACGCTCTGCTTTGTTCGCACTGAGAAAAATTGGGGTCATCGACGATGATCGGTTGAAGAGTCTCGACAGAGACTGGAACAGGCATCGAAAGATGAACGGACTGGACGTACACGGCAACAAAGACAAGTGATAACCAGCGGCTGCGCCGGCTCGCGGCGCTGACTTCGTCAAGAGATTAGCGACGTGCCAATGGAGTTTTTGAAACAGGCCCGCGCGCACCTGGAAGCCGCAGAGAAACTCAATACGCTCATGTGCGACGGAGTGTGGGCCTCGAATTACTATCGAGGGCAAGCGGTACTCTGGCTCGCGTTTCATGCCGTTGAACTTTATCTGAAAGGGTTTATTTTGAAGCTCGATCCAAAGGCAAGCGTCAATGGCCACTCACTGGCTGTGCTCACGGCGAAGCTAAAGACCCTTGCTCCGAAGACTGGCAAAGCTGCCCAACAGCGTGCGGAAGCTGTTATTTTTATTGGTTGAGGACCTTAAAGCAGATGGCCCGATTCAAAAAACTTGGGACAATTTTTCGCCCTTGTGAGATGATAGACACCACTGCCATTTAAGTTATCGCTATGTGGCATGCTGGACTTATCGGCAGGGGGAAATAGAAATAGAGGTGTACTATGTTGGCTCTCGTGAAAAAGCCCCGTATTGAAATATCCCTTCAAGGTGAGCATACTAATGAACTCATTGATTGGATAAGTAAAAAATATGAGGTGAATATTCTCTCATTAACAGATCCTGAGAGTATAGCCATTGGTGAGACTGATTTCTGGAAAGAAATGCAGTCTAACAGAATTGGAAACCTTCTTTCGGCTGCCCGGCTAAAAGCCAATCTGTCACAGTCGCAACTCGCCGATACGCTCGGTATCCGTCAAAATATGATAAGTGACTACGAAAGAGGCAAGCGCAGGCTTTCACCGGCAATGGCAAAACGGATAGCTGAAATTCTTAACATCAAGGTTGAAAGAATCTCATAAGAACAATAGGGGTCAAACAATAGGGGGCAGGTCTTGCAATCCAACAATTCCTCAGCTATTTAAAAATGAATTACCCCGCTTGAATATCGCATTACCTGCAAACATTATTCTCGAAGGGATAAGAAGAACTTCCTTTTTCGCAGGGGGGGG
>JBAQLR010000027.1:0-2115 GCA_049302035.1 Syntrophales bacterium | reverse complement strand
ATTAAATCGATTCATTTCAGCTTGGTTCATGGTATACTCCCTTTTAATAGCGCCCGGAATTGGGCAACTAGGGGAGGTTATACACTGATTTGAGATTTTTTTCCGCCGCGTAGCGGCTTCGTCCAACAAGGCCTTTAAGAAAGGACCCATGCCCCTTAATATCTACACCGGCAACCGGATGGAAAATCTGGTTGCGGCCCTTGCCTATGTGCTCAAAGAACCCCTCGCCTCGCCTCTGGCGCCGGAAACGATTGTCGTGCAGAGCAAGGGGATGCAACGCTGGGTTGCGATGGAGCTTGCCAAGCATTTTGGCGTCTGGGCCAACTGCAACTATCCCTTTCCGAACGCCATGGTCTGGCGGCTGTTCAGTCTTCTCCTGCCGGAGGTTCCCCCTGACGTCTCCCCCTTTGCTCCGGAAGTTATGACGTGGAAGATCATGGGGCTGCTGCCGGGGTGCCTGGAACGTCAAGAGTTTAGCCCGTTGCAACACTACCTCGCGGAAGACAGGGACGGACTCAAGCTTTTCCAGCTTGCGGAACGGATTGCCGACATCTTTGACCAGTACACACTGTTCCGTCCCGACATGCTTTCCGGATGGGAAACAGATAAAGAAACGGAGCGGGCAGGCGAGTGGCAGGCGGTCCTCTGGCGGGCGCTGGTGGCAGACAGCAATGGGCGGCACCGGGGGAAACTTAAGGAGGAGTTTTGCCGTCGGTTGATGACAAGCGTGCCCGTCGGGAGCGAAATACCGGAGAGGATCGCGGTCTTCGGCATTTCCTATCTGCCGAAATATCATATGGAAATACTGGCAGCAGTTGCCCGGAGCACAACCGTCAATCTGTTCCTGTTGAGCCCTACTCGCGAATATTGGGCTGATATCGTCTCGCGTAAGGCAAAAGCGCGGCTGACACCTGCCAACGATGGCCTGCGGAGCGAAGGGAATCCACTCCTGGCCTCCCTCGGCAAACTGGGCCGCGACTTTTCCGACATGGCAATCGAGATCGGCGAAGTGGCTGCCGCCCAGGCAGACCTTTACGAAGAGCCGGGCGAAGCTTCGCTCCTTCAGAAGATGCAAACCGACATTCTCAACCTCTCCGGCGGCGGGGAGAATATGGAAAAACGGACGCTTGACCTGGATGATCGGTCCATACAGATCCATGCCTGCCACAGCCCACTGCGCGAGATAGAGGTCCTTTACGACAATATCCTGGCTCTCCTGGAAAAAATTGACGGCCTTACGCCCGGAGACATCGTTGTGATGACCCCCGATATTGAGACCTATGCACCTTACATCGCATCGGTTTTCGACGGAAGTCAGGATGCCTCACTGAAAGTCCCTTACTCCATCGCAGATCGGCGCCTGAAAAGCGAGGGACAGATCGCGGCCGTATTGCTGAAGCTGCTCGGTCTCCCCGGCAGTCGGCTCACCGTCATCCAGTTGTTCGACATCCTTGAAACAGGCCCGGTTAGAAAGCGTTTTGACCTGGACAATGAAGAACTTGAAGTCATCCGCCGCTGGGTCGAAGCAACGTGGGTACGCTGGGGAATCGACGAGCAGAGCCGCATCTGCCTGGGACTCCCCGGCTATCGTGATAACTCCTGGCGAGCCGGACTTGAGCGCCTGCTCCTCGGCTATGCCATGCCCGACGAGGAGGGCCGTCTGTTCCATGGCAAGCTCCCTTACGATGAGATAGAAGGCGCCGACGCCCAGACCCTGGGCAAACTTGTAGAGTTCATCAACAGCATTGCGGCCAGTACCGCCAGTCTGACCAGGCCCCGCACCTTGGGCGCCTGGCAGGAACAATGCCTTGCCCTGCTTGCGGACTTCATCATCGCGGATGATGACGCGGCCCATGAGTTAACCACGATTGTCGGCGTGGTGGCAAACATCGGAGAACTGGGGGAAGAGGCCGGATTCGACAAACGCGTGGAACTGGCCGTCCTGCGGGCATGGCTCACCGCACGCCTGGACCAGGAGGAAAAGGGGTTGGGGTTCATCACCGGCGGCGTGACGTTCTGCGCCATGCTCCCGATGCGGAGTATCCCCTTCCGGATCGTCGCCCTTATTGGCATGAGCGAAGGCGCCTTCCCCCGGCAGGATCACTCCCACGGCTT
>JBAQLR010000026.1:0-1720 GCA_049302035.1 Syntrophales bacterium | reverse complement strand
AGCCTATCCCGGCCCCGGACGGCTAATTTCCGCAGAAACGACTTGGCACGAGCCTGGATAATGCGGCAGGACAAGCGGTTCGCCTCTTTCACCAATTCGTCAAAAGCCGCCAGCGCCTGGCTCACATGACGTCCGACCAGAGGGTTTTCGGTAAGGAGATCGCAGTCGGAACGGCCGTTAAACGGTACATAGTAATTTTTGATTAGATCATAGCTGGAATCGTAACCATCGGCGCCATAATAATAGATGAAGTCGTTGGCGTCGGTTCTTTTCAGCATTTCATGGGGTTCTGGCCAGACGCTGCGCTGACCTGTGATTCTTTTCAGGCAACCCCGAAGATTGAAATCGAAGTTGTAACCCCGCCAGTTTACCTTGACGGGGATGCCGTACCATACAGGAAAGCTGAACTTCCCCCAATCATTCCGGCCCACCCGGTCGAAGACGATCTCCCAGTCTTCCACTTGATAGCTTTCCATAGTACCAGTCTTTTCTTTCTTGCCACCACCACTAAAACTTCCCCGGCAAAAATTCAAGACTTTTTGTAAATTGCCGCTAGGCCGGTCATCGCACCAGGACATGGCCAAAAGGCGGGAGGTGAGAAGGGACAATTTTGCGTGACAGGAGCCGGAAGCATCCGCGCAGCTTTTTTATCTAAAGAAGTATGTCGAGACCGGGAAAAATCTGGATGAGGTAAAAAAGGATGACCAATGAGCCAATCATGAAGTGCGGGGTCCTCCAGAAAGAAGTTGCCCCTTGATCCACCCGGCAATAGTGTAGTTGGTTAATATCAGGAAGGCAAGAGATGATCACATTATGAGAACCGGGCACGATCTCGACCCGCTGTACCCCATCCGTGTCGACAGAAGCGGTAAACTTCCGGCGTTCCGCCCCGATTCCGTGAGTAGCGCATAAAAATAGGATGGCAACGCCTGGCAGTAAATATCTTGCAGTTTTCATCTTATCGCTCCCTGCATGCATTTTAAGTTGGTTTTAATTGGAACTTATAAGTTGGAGGGGAAATATGCAATAATGGCAAATAGTAAGCCTATTAGCAGTTATTAACTACTAATAAAACTTGGGGATGGTAATAATTGACGCACCATCATGGACAGCGGATGATCATGGCCGTATCCATCAGATCTGATAATCGTCGGCAATGAACACCCGCATATGGCGCGGGCGCAGAAAGACCTTGTCGCCTTCCCCGATTTGCAATTCCCGATAGCGTTCTTTGTTCAGTTCCGCTTCTACAAGCCCGCCGTTGTCCAAGCGCTCCAGTTCGAAGCGGGCTACGGCCCCGGCCCCTTGGATATGGCGAACCAACGCCTCGATCTCCTCCGGACTTTGCCGGGTTCGATTGATCTCGATGTCGTAGGGACGGACATAGCCAACGGCGGGACAATTTTCCGTCCCTTGATATTCCGGCAGGTCGATGCTCATGGCGCCGATCTGTGCCTCGCCCTTATCCACCCGCCCGTGAAAAAGATTCACGTTGCCGAGAAAGCTGTAAACGAAGGGGTTTACCGGCCGGTCGTAAACTTCTTCCGGCGTCCCCTCCTGCTCGATCCGTCCTTCGTTCATCACTACCACGCGGTCGGCCACCTCCAGCGCCTCCTCCTGGTCATGGGTGACAAAAACGCTCGTCACGTGGATCTCGTCATGCAGCCGCCGCAGCCAGCGACGCAACTCCAGCCGGACCCGGGCATCGAGGGCGCCAAAG
>JBAQLR010000025.1:0-2712 GCA_049302035.1 Syntrophales bacterium | reverse complement strand
TTTAACCATGGATGAGGCAGTCTTCTTAAACAGTATCTATAAGGGGCGATATCCGACGGAACAGGGACTGCTGCCCCATGGCGAGCCGGAGGCGGAGGATGCCGGGAGGGCTGTTGCCGCTGCCCGGGGCTTAATGAAGGAAATCAAAACGCTAAAATGCAAGACCTGACCCCCAAAAGAGGTATTAATATGATAAGAGCAAATTTTACCATGAAGTTGAATGAGCTGGATGCCGGATTAATTGAAAAGTTGAAAAGTCTCTTCAAGAACGATAAATTAGTTGAAATAAACGTTCTGGATGACAGAGACGAAACGGAATACCTGCTTTCAACGCCGGCAAATCGCGAGTCCATCCTCAGATCACTCGATCAATTGAAAAGCCATGACATAATTTCAAAATCTCCCAATGATCTCGGGATATGATTACCTTCACAAAAGAGGCTTGGAATCATTACCTATACTGGCAAAACACCGAGAAGAAAATCGTCGAGCGCACCAATATGCTGATCAAAGACATCCTGCGCGATCCTTTTCATGGCATGGGTAAACCGGAGCCCTTGAAAGGCCAGTTGTCCGGGTTCTGGTCGCGGAGGATCAACGATGAGCATCGTTTGGTCTATCAATACCGCGACGGCGAAGTGATTATTATCTCGTGCCGGTTTCATTATTGATGTTTCGATATCCCCTCGGCAAAACGCTAAAATGCAAGACCTGACCCCCAAAATAGGGAGCGACCAATGCTAAGCAAAGAGATAAATGTAGATGCCTTTTGGGATGAGGAAGCCCAAGTCTGGGTAGCCTCCAGCAACGATGTCCCCGGATTGATCACAGAAGCAGCCACGATGGAGCATCTTATGCAAAAGCTGAAAGTCGTAATTCCCGAATTGCTCCAGGCAAACGGTCTGCTCAGCGAATCGGATGCGACCGACATCCCCATTCATCTGCTCGGCAAATGGCAGGAAGTCATCAAAGCTCAGACCAGAAATGGCTGATTTCGCCCCGACCGTCAAAAAAATGCTTTCCGAAAGCGGATGCCGCTTTGAAAGGCAGGGCAAAGGCGACCACGAAATCTGGTATAGCCCGCTTACGAAGCTCCGTTTCCCCGTGGATGGAAAAATCCGGTCGCGCCACACCGCCAACGGCGTTCTCAAACAGGCCGGCCTGCCGAAACAATTTTAATGTCCCACCCCCGGCAAAAACGCTAAAATGCAAGACCTGACCCCCAAAAATGTTACGGAGGTTGCCAAATGAACAAAGCGGAAACACTAAAAAGAGATATTGATCAACTGCCGCCTTCTCTGCTGGTCGAGGTTGAGCATTTCGTAAATAAATTGAAACGGCAATCTACAACGGCTAAGAAACCCGCAAACCTTCTTTCCGAAGTTGCCGCTTATGCGATAGAGGATGACCTGCCCGCCGATCTGGCAGAGCAGCATGACCACTATCTCTATGGGGTATCTAAGAGGTGATGCGGACGATATTTCTTGATACGAGCTATCTTCTTGCACTTATCAGAAAAAATGATGCGCGGCACGAGGATGCGCTTACTGCAACAGTAAACCATTCGGGTCCTTTTATAACGACGGATCTGGTGCTTGTCGAGCTTGCCAATTGCCTCTCACAGCCTCCTTATCGCGCAACCGCAGTGGCCATTATTGAGAAGATACGCTCAGACGGGAATACCAGGGTTGTTTCTTTTGATTCTGAAGGAATGGAGAAAGCTCTCGCCCTGTATAAGGAACGTCCTGATAAAGCATGGGGTCTTGTGGACTGTTTTTCGTTTGTGGTCATGAAGGAGGGGCGGCTGAAGGTGGCGTTGTGTTTTGATGAGCATTTCAGGCAGGCGGGCTTTGAAGTGCCTCTGTTAGGACGATAGTTACCGTTAACCTGATTTGCATGCAAACAACAGTTACGTGGGAATCATCGATGCCAATGGCTGAGATCCCGGATCACATCAAAGGAATAATTGCCCTGTACATCAAAAGGCTTGAGGAAAACCGAATTCCTGTAAGGCAGGCGATTCTTTTCGGGAGTTGTGCGACTGAAACCATTCCTTTTCGACCGGAAGATTTTGTTTTTGATGATCCCTTTGTGAGGGAGATTTTGGAAACCGGAACACGCTTGATCTGACCTCCCCCGAAAACGCTAATTTTAAAGACCTGACCCCCATGACAGACCTGACACCCATCGACGAAATGGAAGATTTCAGCGTCTTTGGCTTGCACTGGCAGGCCGAGATCGCCAGGCGGAACCTGGAGGCCTTGAAAAATGCCTGAATTCCGCTACGCGCGCGGCCGCATCGTGGATTCTATCCGCTATCTCTCCGAGGAGATGAAAGAGTTTCAGGAGGACTACGCGGATCGGTCCTGGCAGGATTACCAGAAGGACAAAAAGTTACAGAAGTTAATCGATAGGACGGTTGAAAATATCCTGACCGCTCTCATCGAGGTTTGCGGGGCGTTTCTGACCAATCAGGGAATCGCCGCGGAAAATTATGGCGATGCACTAAGAAAGGCGGGGAGAGAGTTGGGCCTGACGGAGCAGGAGCAAAACGATCTTGCCGCATTGGCTCTCCAGCGGAATCGCCTGGCCCATCGCTACCTCAATTTTCGCTGGCAGACGATCCGCGCGTTCTCAGACAAGAGAGAATTGATTGCCCGGGTGGCCGGTCTGCTCCTGCGGAAGGCAGAAGAGGCGGAAGAGTGACGCACC
>JBAQLR010000024.1:0-5869 GCA_049302035.1 Syntrophales bacterium | reverse complement strand
CTCTGCCGCTGCCGCCACCGAGGTGGTGAGGGCAATGGCCAGGGCGCTGCATGCGGCATATCCAAATTTCTTTTTCATCTGCTTTCTCCTTTCTTTGATTATTTTTTTATTTATAAGGTCTGCCGTGATTTTTGCCTTCCTCTGCCTTAAAAAGGCCGGAGCGGCAAATCCGAGAGGCCCGACCCGGCACATTTAGCCAGACGAAAAAAAATTGTCAAGGGATATTTGTTCATGCTATAGGGTGCAAGGTTAAGGTTTATGAAGGAAAACGAGCAGTATCAGCAAAGGAGAGGCCATGAATGCCAGGTTATTTGCGGAAGCAAAAGAAGTAATTCCCGGCGGCGTGAACAGCCCGGTGCGAGCCTTCGGTTCCGTCGGGGCGACGCCGCTTTTTATTGAGCGTGCCCAGGGAGCCAGAATCTACGACAGTGAAGGCCGGGAATATATTGATTACGTGCTTTCCTGGGGGCCTGCCATACTGGGGCACGCCCATCCACAGGTGATTGAGGCCATCGTTGCGGCAGCCCGGCGCGGCACATCCTACGGCGCGCCGACAGAGGCGGAGATCGAGATGGCCCGCCTGATCATTGATGCCATTCCTTCCGTAGAGATGGTGCGGATGGTCAGTTCGGGGACGGAGGCCGTCATGAGCGCCATCCGTCTGGCCAGGGGGTACACCGGGAGAGACAAAATTCTCAAGTTCGAGGGCTGTTACCACGGGCATTCCGATTCGTTGCTGGTGAAGGCCGGCTCCGGCGTGGCCACCCTGGGTATCCCCGGCAGCCCCGGCATCCCCAGGGCCTTGGCGGAACTGACGATCACCGTTCCCTATAACGACCTCACGGCTGTTCACGCCGTCCTGGATCAGGAGGGCGGAAAAATCGCCTGTATTATTGTGGAGCCGGTGGCCGGCAACATGGGGGTGGTGCTGCCGGCAGAGGGTTTCCTTAAGGGGCTGCGGGAACTTTCCCGAAAGCACGGCATCCTGCTGATTTTTGATGAAGTCATCACCGGTTTTCGCCTTACCTACGGGGGCTTCCAGAACTTGGCCGACATCGAACCGGATTTAACCTGCCTGGGAAAGATTATTGGCGGCGGGCTGCCCGTGGGGGCTTTTGGCGGCAAAAAGGCCATCATGGAGCAGTTGGCGCCCGTAGGTCCGGTTTACCAGGCCGGCACCCTCTCGGGAAATCCCGTGGCGATGGCGGCGGGGATCGCCACTTTAAAGATACTTAAGGAAAATAAAGGGGAATATGAGCGACTGGCCGGGATGACCGCTGCGGCCTGCGAAAAAATGGCAGCGCTTTTTGCCGACCGGCAGTTGCCGGTCCGGATCAACCGGATTGGCTCCCTTTTTACAATCTTCTTTACCGGCACGGCGGTAACAAACTATGCCGCAGCCGTACAAAGCGATACAAAGCAGTTTGCCCGCTATTTCCGGGGCATGTTGAGCCGGGGCATCAATCTGGCGCCATCCCAGTTTGAAGCTGCCTTCCTGTCCTTTGCCCATACGGACGAGGATATGGAAAAAACCCGGGTTGCCTGCGCGGAGACGATAAAAACTCTTTAACGGTGGAAAGATATTGAAAAACAAGCGAATCGTCATCACGGGCGGCACGGGATTTCTGGGGCGGCAACTGGTGGATAATCTGGTGCGTCAGGGCTACCGCGATCTTTTTGTGGTGGATCACAAAGCCTACGATTTAGTCCGTATCGAGGATATCCGGCGTCTCTATGTCGAGACCAGGCCGGAGATCGTGATCCATCTGGCGGCCAAGGTTGGGGGTATCGGTTTCAATCGGGAAAACCCCGCCGCCCTGTTCTATGAAAACCTGATGATGGGGGTGCAACTACTCCATGAGGGGTTCCGTGCGGGCCTGGAAAAATTTGTCGCCATTGGCACGATCTGCGCTTATCCCAAGTTCACGCCCGTTCCCTTCCACGAAAGCGCCCTCTGGGACGGCTATCCCGAGGAAACGAATGCCCCTTACGGCCTGGCCAAAAAAATGATGCTGGTCCAATCCCAGGCCTACCGCCGACAATATGGCTTTAACTCCATCTTCCTCCTGCCCGTCAACCTCTATGGTCCGGGCGATAACTTTGATCCCCGTTCTTCCCATGTGATTCCCGCCCTGATTAAGAAATGCGTAGATGCCACGCGAAACAAGACTCAGGAGATCACTGTCTGGGGTACGGGCCAGGCCACCCGGGAATTCTTTTATGTGGAGGATGCGGCGGAGGCGATTCGCCTTGCCACGGAGAAATACAACACCAGCGAGGCGATGAACTTAGGCGCAGGTTTTGAAATCTCCATCAAGGCTTTGGTGGAACTGATCGTGGAATTAACAGGATTTTCCGGCCGGATCATTTGGGATGCCGCCCAGCCGGACGGCCAGCCCCGGCGCATGCTGGACACCAGCCGTGCTTTTCAGGAACTGGGCTTTAAAGCGGCGACAGATCTGCGGGAAGGTTTAAAGAAAACCATTGCCTGGTACCGGGAGAAGCAGCGATAAACAAGAAGGCCACGGTTAATTGTTGATTGATTATTTGGGCCGTTCGTGATAGAGGCCGCCCTGTCGATGGATAAAGAAACGAGCCAGGCTCTCCTCCGGGTGGCCAACATCAGCAGCATGGGCATTGCCCTTGGCCTGACGATCTTCGGCTGCTTTTTTATTGGCCTTTATCTGGACCGTAAATTGGGGACGGGGTATTTTTTTGCCTTTGTTTTTCTCCTGTTGGGCATTGTGGTCGGCTTTAAGAATATTTACGTGCTCGTAAAGAGAAGTATCGCCGACGAAAAGCCTGCGGGAGATAAGGAGCGTGCGGATCGGGAAAAGTTCTCTGCAAAGAAGGATTGAATTTACCAGTTGGCTCGTGATGGGAATCATGCTGCTTGCAAGCAGTTTTTTTGCGGCGCGGGATTTTACGTTGGGTCTTCTGGTCGGCGGTTTGATAAGTATCTTAAATTTTTATGGCCTTTGCTGGGGCCTGCAAAAAGCCTTCGGGCAGTGGGAAGCGGACAGCAAATTGTCCAAGACGCCCTTCGTTGTTAGATATTTGTTGCGCCTGGCCGCTATCGGCCTCGTGTTATATGTTTTGCTGGCAAGGACCACGGCGGACATTTTCGGCCTCGTTCTTGGCCTTGCCACGGTGATCATTGCCATTACCCTGACGATCATCCGGGCGTATTTTAGTAAAAGTCACTCTGGGGAGGTTTGATAAAAAGATGCACCCTCTACTGCTGTTGGAAAACCATTTGGTACCGGCGCACGTTGCCTATTCCTGGTTCATCATGGCCGCGTTGGCAGTCCTGTCGTATTTTGCCGCCCGTCGGCTGGATATTTATCCCCACAAGCTGCAAAATGTCATGGAAGCGGTGCTGAGCAGCATCGACACCTTCCTGACGGATACTGTGGGGCATGAAGGCCGCAAGTATTTTCCCCTGGTCGCCACCATTGGCCTTTACATCCTTTCCTGCAACCTGCTGGGCCTGCTCCCCGGCTTTGAATCCCCCACCTCCAACATCAACACCACCGCCTCAGTGGCAATTGTCGTTTTCTTCATGACCCATATCATCGGGGTAAGGACGCACGGCATGAAGTACCTCAAGCACTTCATGGGACCGATCTGGTGGTTAAGTCCCCTGATGTTCGTCATTGAACTCATCGGACACTTCGCCCGGCCTTTATCCTTGACCATGCGTCTCTTCGGCAACATCAAGGGAGAAGATATCGTGCTGGCGGTAGTGCTTTTGCTCGTGCCTGCCCTGGTGCCGCTGCCGGTATTTGTTCTCATGATCTTCACTTCCCTTATCCAGACGGTGGTCTTCATGCTGCTTTCCATGATGTATATCGCCGGTGCTCTGGAAGAAGCGCACTGATTTCAGTTGGGAAAGGATGATGTATGGGGGCCGGAATATGTGATTATACCCGCTTTATTGTGGATCTCCGCCGACATATGTGGCTCGACGGCGTGGAAACGGAATTGCGCCGTCTAATCTGGCAGATCGCCGTAACAGGCAAATACATCTCCGCCAAGATTCATGAATCTAACCGCAAACTGGTGGGTTTGCAGAATATCTACGGCGAGGAACAATTAGACCTTGATTGCAGCGCCGATGAAATCCTGAAAAACCAGCTCCAGTATTCCGGCTTCGTGCGGGAGTATGCCTCGGAGGAACAGGAAACCATCGTCAAAATCGGCAAGGGACATGAGAGGTATTTCGTTACCGCTGACCCCCTCGATGGCTCTTCGCTGGTGGATACCAATCTGTCCATCGGCACGATCATCGGCATCCACCAGGAAGCAGTTTTAGGAACGGGCCGCAATTCCATGGTGGCGGCCCTTTACATTACCTATGGCCCCTTGATAACTATGGTGTACTCCGCCGGCAGGGGAACCCACGAGTTTGTGCTAAACCGGGAAGGGGAATATGTCCTTTCCCAGGAAAATATTACCCTGAAAGAAAAAGGATCGATTTACAGCCCCGGCGGCCTGAGAAGGGATTGTCTCCCCGGGCATCTGGCTTTTCTGGAACATCTGGAACAGGAGGGCTATAAACTTCGCTACAGTGGGGGGTTTGTGCCGGACATCAATCAGCTCCTCATCAAAAAGGGGGGCATCTTCGCCTACCCCGCCTTGCAAAAGGAGCCCAACGGCAAGCTGCGTCTGCTCTTCGAACTGCAACCCATGGCCTTCATTGTGGAACAAGCCGGTGGCCTGGCCACCAATGGTGAAGAGGACATCTTGTCCCTTAAGGTAAAGGATTTGGAACAGCGGGCGCCGATCTATATTGGGAGTTGCCAGGAAGTGGAAAAGGCGAAAGTGTTTCTTAATCGGCAGGCAATGAAATGACACAACCGGTGCAGGAGGTGGCGGCAATGATTTGTGAAAACGTCCAACAGTTGAGAACCGCCTGTCGGGGAATCCTGGCGGTCAGAGGGAATGACGTGGAGGTTCTGGACGGGGAGAAACTCCGCACGGAGTTGATTGATACTCTGATCGGCGCCGCCGTTTTCGGTCCCTCGGAGGAAACGCTGGGCGCAGCCCGCTGGCTGATCAGACGGACGGCGGTGGCCCTGGGCATCCGGTTAGCCTCCATCCAGCCTCTTTACGAGGCGATGGGACGGGGCGAGGTTGCCGGTTTTACCGTCCCGGCTGTCAATATCCGGGGGTTGACCTATGATGTGGTGCAGGCGGCGTTGCGGGCCGCCATGAAGGAAAAAGTTGGCGCCGTTATCTTCGAAATCGCCCGTTCGGAAATTGGTTACACTTATCAGCGACCGGCCGAATACGCCGCTGCAGTAACGGCGGCGGCCATCAAGACGGGCTATCGCGGCCCCCTGTTTATTCAGGGCGATCACTTTCAGGTTATTGCAAAAAGGTATCAGCAGGATGCCGATCAGGAAGTAAAGGCCCTCAAGAACTTGATATGGGAGGCCTTGGAGGCCGGTTTTTACAACATTGACATTGACACCTCCACCCTCGTCGATCTCGCCAAAACAAGCATTCCGGAACAACAGGAACTGAATTATACCCTGGCGGCCGAATTAACCTCCCTCATCCGTGATCTGGAGCCGTCGGCGCTGACGGTTTCCGTAGGCGGCGAGATTGGCGAAGTGGGCAGCAAAAACAGCACGGTGGAAGAATTGCAGGCCTTTATGAGCGGCTACCTTGCGGAACTGCAAAAGTATGACAAAAATTTTAAGGGCATCAGCAAGATCAGTGTGCAAACCGGGACGACGCACGGTGGCGTGCCTCTCGCTGACGGCACGATTGCCAAGGTAAACCTCGATTTTGACACTCTGGCCAAACTGTCCCGCGCTGCACGAGAGTCCTTCGGGCTGGCGGGGGCCGTGCAGCATGGGGC
>JBAQLR010000023.1:0-1871 GCA_049302035.1 Syntrophales bacterium | reverse complement strand
TTTAACCATGGATGAGGCAGTCTTCTTAAACAGTATCTATAAGGGGCGATATCCGACGGAACAGGGACTGCTGCCCCATGGCGAGCCGGAGGCGGAGGATGCCGGGAGGGCTGTTGCCGCTGCCCGGTGCTTAATGAAGGAAATCAAAACGCTAAAATGCAAGACCTGACCCCCAAAAAAACGAAGCTTGAAAGAATGCTGGTTGATTTCAAGGATGAAATTAAGGCGGAATTCCGGCATCAGCTCGGCATTCAGTCGGAGGCATTTCAACATAAGCTGGACCTGGTTGTGGAAGGCCACCAAATGCTGTCGGAGAAGCTGGATCGGGTGGAAGAGCGGCTTGACGGCCGGATCGATTGTATAGTGAGAAAGCTCGATGCCGTAGCCGCCCAGGGTGGCATCACGGCGACCAAGCTCGATGCCGTAGCCGCCCAGGGTAGCATCACGGCGACCAAGCTCGATGCCGTAGCCGCCGACCTGAAGGCCCACCGCCGAGATACGGAGGCGCATCAATCTCTGTACAAGGTCAAGGAAGATTAGATTGCCCCTCGGCCAAAACGCTAAAATGCAAGACCTGACCCCCAAAAAACCCTAAAACTGATGCCGAAAAAATACTACAAAATTGAGCTTGGAAATGGCGCTGAGATCCATGTTTACTTCGAGGTTCTCAATGGATTGATCATCAATTTTGTTGTAAAACTGGTTCTGATACAAAATGACGGCTATCGGGAAATCATCCGCTTTGATAGCGCTCATGGATGTCCGCATAAGGATATCATTGACGATGGCACGGTAATAAGAAAAGTGTGGTTTGAATTCATCGATAACAATGATGGTTTGAATCTGGCGGTAAAAGATCTGAAGGATAACTTTGAGATGTACATTGAGAGGTACATGAGATGGCAAAAAAAATAAGAAAATCGCAGGAAGAAGAAGTCGTCTTGATGCTGAAGAAAGAGGGTTTTAAGGAGCTGAGCGAGGCAGAAATAGCCAAGGAACCGTATAAATCCATTTATGCCCTGCCTGATTGTTTCATGCAGGCAAAAGAAACAACAAAATCCTCCCCGCAAAAACGCTAAATTTCAAGACCTGATAATCATATAAAAGGCACCTCCCGCATAGCGGAGAGTAGTCACTTTCTGCTATGCTTTGGAAAAGCGACCAAACTTTACCAAGGAGGTGCGAAACGGAATTGTACACGGGTTTTGATTTACATGCAAACAACAGTTACGTGGGGATCATCAATGCTGAAGGCAAGAGAGAAGCAAGGAAGCGGTTACCGAATGACATTGGGCACATCCTTCAGTTTCTTGAGCCATATAAAGCACAAATGGTTGGAATTGTGGTTGAATCTACCTACAACTGGTACTGGCTTGTGGACGGATTGATGGAAGCGGGCATCGGGTACATTTGGCCAATACGACGGCGATTCAGAAATACAGTGGGATGAAGCATTCAGACGACAAGGATGATGCCTTTTGGCTGGCGGAGATGTTGCGGTTGAAAATTTTACCGACGGGCCATATTTATCCGAAGGATGAGAGGCCGATACGGGATCTTCTCCGCAAGCGAGGTCATCTGGTAAAGCGATCGTGAGGTGCCGCTGGATATACTCGTTTATACGAGACCTTTGAATAACTGCCAATATTGTCATTTCGACCGAAGGGAGAAATCTTTAACTATGCACGAGCATTAAGATTTCTCGTCGCTAATGCTCCTCGAAATGACAAAATTCAAAGGTCTCTATACGCCGCGAGAGGTCCGATATCTTTACTCTGTCGGCAGTCCGTTCATTGAAGAGGTCATGGATACCGGGAGGCTATTGTATATGAGGACGGCAACTGAAGCATGGCTTAAAGACGCGCAGGACG
>JBAQLR010000022.1:0-8449 GCA_049302035.1 Syntrophales bacterium | reverse complement strand
CCTGCGGCTCCGGCCCCCGTCGTTTATACGGGGTTGGTGGTGGATGCGCGGGGAATGCAGGCTAGGCCTGCCATGTCTCCTAAGATCGTGGACGAAAGCGGTCAGGAGGTTTACGGCACGATTATTGTGGACCGGGAATTTGCCGTGCAGCAGGGTGTGAGCGGCTATGCTCGCGATCTTACCTCTGCCCAGGGGAATGCCCGCGTCACCAACAATCCCCTGACCGTTAAAGGTGTGAAGGTGCAGGGCGCGGGGAGGTCCGACATCATTATCAGCAATGCCGATGCTGCCGCCCTGCAGGCTGCCGCCGACAATATGGCCTTTATGAAAAAATGCCGCGTGATGATCGTGCTGGATTGATCTTGACTGGTCGCATCGTTCTTTTATCGGAGGATCTGAGCAACAAGATTGCCGCCGGTGAGGTCATCGAGAGGCCCGCTTCCATCGTTAAAGAACTCCTGGAGAATGCCCTTGATGCCGGCGCCAGCGATATTGTCGTTGAATTGAAGCGCGGTGGCTGCGAGGCGATCCGGATTACCGACAACGGTTGCGGCATTGCTCCCGAGGATGCCGCCCTGGCCTTTTCCCGTTTTGCCACGAGCAAAATATATCAATTTGATGATATCTATCAGGTGCGCTCCTTTGGTTTCCGCGGCGAGGCTCTGCCCAGCATTGCTGCCATCGCCCATGTGGAAATGGTTACAAAGCAGCAGGGGGCGCTGGCGGGGGTGAAGGTAATTGCCGAGGCGGGCAACATCGGGGAAATCACTGAGACGGGCTGTCCCGTGGGTACATCCCTGCACGTGACGAACATCTTCGGGACGGTGCCGGTGCGCCGTAAATTCCTGAAGTCGGAAGCCACCGAGCAGGGCCATTGCCTGGATGTGGTTGCCAGACTGGCGCTGGCGCACCCGGCGGTCAGCTTTAAGGTTGTGGCGAATGGTCGCGACATTTTGCGCATTCCCGTGGCCAAAGAGCCGGGAGAACGTCTGGCCCTGGTTCTGGGCGCCGATTTTCTCGATCAGATGCTGCCAATTGCCGGAAGCCGGGCGGCCGTTAATATACGAGGGTTTGCAGCCCGCCCTGCTTTGACCCGTGCCAATGCCCGGCACATCTATCCCTTCGTTAATCAGCGCTTTATTCGTGATCACCTTATCAATCATGCGGTGCTGACCGCCTACCGGAACTTGCTCGATGCCAAAAGATATCCGGCGGTAGTTTTGCTGCTCGACTTACCCCCCCATGACGTTGATGTCAATGTTCATCCTGCCAAGATGGAGGTGCGTTTTCGCGAGCCGAGGGCGGTTTATGAGCTGATTGTGGAATCACTGGCTGGCGCCCTGGGGGGTATGGGGTCGCGCTCGTCTGCTGCAACTGGTGGTTCTGCAACTTTGGGACAGCGCCCCCCCGGTCTTTTCCCCTATCACGCCCGGGTGGAGGAAGCGCTGAAGCGTTACACGTTGACGTCGGCAGTCCAGCGGGAAACGCCTTTTGAGAAAGCCTGGGCCGGAAGCGCTCCCGTAAAAGCATTGGCAGGCCAGGAAGACAGCGGTTTCGGTGAGGAAAAAAACTATTGCAACCTGCGCTTCAGCAAGCTTGCCTATATTGGGCAAGTGTTGAATACTTATCTGATCTTTGCTGCGGCCGATATGATGATTGTGGTGGATCAACACGCCGCCCATGAACGGCTCCTCTTTGAGAAATTAAAGAGTGCGGCGGCAAATGCCGAGCGTGAGCCGCCTGCGCAACGCCTGCTCCTTCCCGAAGTGATTAGTTTGCCGCCGCGCGATTACGCCTTTTTGCAGGATTGCCTGCCGCTGCTCCGGGGTTGCGGCTTTGAGATTGAACCTTTCGGGCCGGGTACGGTAGTGGTAAAATCCCTGCCCGGCTTCTGTGCCAAAGGAGAGCCGAAAGGCTTGATCCATGATTTTCTGGCGGAGTTCACGGAACGTGGCGTGGCTACCCTGGCCGGGAAAAAAGAAGAGCTATATGCTTTTTTGGCCTGTCGTGGCGCCGTCAAGGCCCACCAGAAGCTGACGCCTGCGGAAGTGGCTGCCCTATGCAAAGCGCTTGATGAGATTCCCAATATTGCCTCCTGTCCACACGGACGTCCCGTCTATATAATCGAAACTGTTGGTGATTTGGAGAGAAGATTTAAGAGGCGTTAACAAAGTTCCTTGCGATGGAAAAGGAATTTTGTTAACGCGCTTATACCCCTCAAGGGGGTACTGAAAAAAGTACCGTTTATATCGTGATTAATGGAGCAACAGACCTTGCCCGAATCTTTTCTTGAGCCACGGCTCCTTGTTATCGTGGGTTCCACCGGCGTCGGCAAGACGCAGTTGGCGGCGGCCGTGGCGCGTAGCGCGCAGGGGGAAGTAATCAGCGCTGATTCCATGCAGGTGTACCGTTACATGGACATTGGTACGGCGAAACCTGATCAAGAGGAGCGTTCCCGCGTTCCCCATCACCTGATTGATGTCGTCGATCCCGATGAAGCCTTTAATGCGTCGGCCTACAGGCAGCGGGTCCAACAGTTGTTGGGGGCGCCGGAAAACAAGGATAGGTTTTATCTGGTGGTGGGGGGCGCCGGTCTCTACATCAAGGCGCTCCTGGGGGGGCTCTTTGCCGGTCCCGGCGCCGATCATAATCTGCGCGCTTACTATCGGGATCAGCTTGAGCGCTTCGGTCGGGAGCACCTTCATCGTCTCCTTGCGGGCAAGGATGCCCTGGCGGCGGCACGGATCGAACCCCATGATGTGAGCCGGATTATCAGGGCCTTGGAGGTGTGGGACATCAGCGGGTCATCGATTGTGCGGAAGCAGGGGGAGCACCGTTTCGGCACGCGGTCCTATCGTTATCTCAAGATCGGTTTGACGATGTCCAGGGAGCGTCTTTACGAGCGCATCGACAAACGGGTGGAAGAGATGATGGCGCGGGGCTTTGTGGAAGAGGTGAAATGGCTGCTGGGGCATGGCTACCACGGCGATCTGAAATCCATGCAGTCTCTGGGGTATCGCCATATCGTCGCTTATCTCAGCGGCAGGCAGAGCCTGACAGAGGCGGTGGAGAAGATGAAGCGCGACACCAGGCAATATGCCAAACGGCAGGCGACGTGGTTTCGGGGGGACCGGGAGATCACCTGGTTTGATGCCGAAGATCTGCCTGCGGTAACGAAATATTGGGAGGCATTCCAAGAGGGAGATGTCTCTTAAGATAGTTCCGAAGCAGTCAGGAAAACTGGAAATATCTTGACATAAAGGGGGTATGAAGATAGTTGTTTTGCCACCTGCTTTATAAATTCCAGGGTGCGTTTAGCCGGAAACGTAACGCACCTCGGAGAAACAGCGAGAATGCTTTGGTAATACGCGCTACGCACGGATTTTGGCAAGTTTAGCAATGATTATGGCCCCAGGAGAAGGGAGAATGGTATGAATAATTTATTGGTTGGAGGAACGCTGCGGTTGCTGGTAGTTTTAGCTTTATCGGTGTTTGTCCTGTCCTGTGCGCCGCAGTTGCGCAAGCCGGGCGGTGAACTTGACACCCCGGAACACCACGTCTTCACAGGGGAGCGTTTGCTTGCCGAAAAGAATTACGATCAGGCCCGGCGGGAGTTTGAACTGGCCCTGGAGTTGGCGCCGTATTTTTCCAGGGCTCATGTCGGCATGGCTCTGGCCAAGGCCTATCAGGGAGACCTTCCGGGAGCCTCACAGGCGATGCTGGATGCCTGGAAATATGCGAAGAACAAAGAAGAAAAACTATTTGTCCGTGTGGGCCGCATCCGGCTGCTAACCTTGGCCAGGGTCGATAAAGACTGGCTGGCTCAGGCGCGGGAGGAGTTTGGCGATGCCGTGCAACTCGATCCCCGCCATGCCGCTGCCTATTATTACATGGGGGATGCTTACAAGACTGCCCTGGATTTCGCTCAGGCCGGCCAGATGTTTAAAAAGGTACTGGAAATTAACAATGAATTCGTGAAGGAAGCCGATGGCGGGTGGAACCTCGTGCAAAAAATCCAGCGGGCCATGCCGGGGACGATTACAGGCAAGAAAATCGCGCTTTTGCCGTCCATCAGCCGGGCAGATGCGGCGGCTTTGTTCATGGAAGAGATGAAAATCGATAATCTTTACAAGAAACGCACCCTGAAAACTTTCGATACTTTCTATAAGGATCCAGAGCAGGCCAGAGGCGCTCCCGCCGCCCCATCCGTGCCGGATGATATCAAAGACCATCCTTTACGGGCCGATATTGAGGGGATCATCGGCATCGGGGTGCGGGGGTTGGAGACCTACCCCGACGGCCTCTATCATCCCGAAGAATTTGTCAACCGGGCGGCTTATGCCATCATGGTCGAAGACATACTCATCAAGATCACGGGCGACACTGCCCTGCCCACCAAATTCATTGGTCAGGCCTCCCCTTTTCCGGATTTGCGCCCCGATCTTCCCTATTTCAACGCCGTCGTAACCTTGACTACCCGGGGCATCATGGAGGCCAAGGATTTTACCACTGGCGAATTTGTGCCACTGGGGCCTGTACCAGGGGTGGATGCTCTGTTGATCATCAGGAAGTTCAAGGAAGAGTTAAAATTCTAAGCATGTTGTTTTAGCCTGGAGATCTTTAGTAAAATTATGAAGTTATTGAGTAAATCCTTCGAATTTCGCGAAGCTGAAAAAAGTATTTATGAAGATTGGCAGGCCCATGATTATTTCCATGCTGAGGATGTAAGTTCCAGGCAACCCTTCTGTATCGTTATCCCGCCTCCCAACGTGACGGGTATCCTGCACATGGGGCATGCCCTGAATAACGTGCTCCAGGACATCATGATTCGTTACCGCCGGATGCAGGGGTATAACGCCCTTTGGATGCCCGGTATGGACCATGCCGGGATTGCCACGCAGAATGTGGTGGAGCAGCAGCTGGCGGCCGAGGGCATCTCACGCCATGATCTGGGGCGGGAAAAGTTTATTGCCACGGTTTGGGAGTGGAAGGCCAAATCAGGCGGCGCCATCATTAACCAGTTGAAAAGCCTAGGTTGTTCCTGCGATTGGTCACGGGAACGCTTCACCATGGATGAGGGGCTTTCGCGGGCCGTCCGCGAAGCATTCGTCCGGCTGTACAACGATGGCCTGATCTATCAGGGCGACTATATTGTCAACTGGTGCCCCCGTTGTCATACGGCGATTTCCGATCTGGAGGTGGAATATGCGGAAGAACCTTCCTTCCTCTGGCGTATCCGCTATCCGCTGGCCCAGGGGAGCGGCGAGGTGATTGTCGCGACTACCCGTCCGGAAACCATGCTCGGCGATACGGCTGTGGCCGTAAATCCCCGGGATGAAAGGCACCGGGACAAAATCGGTAAAACCGTCCTGCTCCCGCTGGTGAACAGGGAGATACCGATTATTGCCGATGAATATGTCGCCATGGAATTTGGCACCGGCGCCGTCAAGATCACCCCGGCCTGTGATCCCAATGATTTTGCCATGGCGGGAAGACATAGCCTTCCCATCCTCAGGATCATGAACGGCGATGCGGTAATAAATGACGCTGGCGGTATTTATCAAGGGCAGGATCGCTATGAGGCCCGTAAAAATATTCTGAACGACCTGGAGAGCGGTGGTTATCTGGCCGGTCGTGAGCCCCACAGCCATAATATCGGTCATTGCTATCGCTGTCGCACGGACATCGAGCCCACCATTTCCCGGCAGTGGTTTGTCAAGGTAAAGCCCCTGGCCAAAGCGGCCATGCACGCAGTTACCAAAGGTAAAACCAGGATTATTCCCCCGACCTGGGAAAGCACCTATTTTGAGTGGATGAACAACATCCGCGACTGGTGCATTTCCCGCCAGATCTGGTGGGGGCATCGCATCCCCGTCTGGTACTGCGCTTGCGGCCAGATCATTGCGGCCGTTGCCGAACCGGCCGAGTGTCCGCATTGCGGGTCCGCTGCCTTAAAGCAGGACGAAGATGTGCTCGATACCTGGTTCAGTTCCGCTTTGTGGCCCTTTTCGACCCTCGGCTGGCCGGAAAAGACGCCCGCCTTAAAGACCTTTTATCCGACTTCGCTCCTGATCACAGGTTTTGACATCCTCTTCTTTTGGGTGGCCCGGATGATGATGATGGGACTTTACATCATGAAGGATATCCCTTTCCATGACGTTTATCTCCATGCCCTGGTGCGGGACGAAAAAGGCGAAAAGATGAGCAAGTCCAAGGGGAACAGCATCGATCCCCTCGGCATGATAGAAAAGTTCGGCGCCGACGCCTTTCGCTTTACGCTGGCGGCCTTCACGGCGCAGGGCAGGGATGTCCGCATGTCCGAAGAGAGGATCGAAGGCTATCGCTATTTTGTTAATAAAATCTGGAACATGTCTAAGTTTATTGAAATGAACGTTGCAGATTATCAGACCGGGACAAGTGAGGCGGGGGAAGGGGGCTTGTCTCTTGCCGACCGGTGGATAAAATCGCGCCTTAATGCCACTGTGAGCGCGGTAATCAACGGTCTTGAGGAGTACCGCTTTAATGAAGCTGCCGGGGCAGTTTATCAGTTTGTCTGGCATGAGCTGTGTGACTGGTATGTAGAGTTGGTGAAGCCCGTTCTCTATGGGAAAAGCGCTGCCGGCTCCCGCCAAGCCGCCCAGGAGACATTGCTTTTGGTGCTGCAAACCTCGCTGAAACTCCTCCATCCCTTTATGCCTTTTATGAGTGAAGAAGTTTGGCGCCACCTGATTGATCACGATAAATCCCTGATGGTCAGCGTTTTTCCTGCTTATGAAGACGCGCTGTATGACGAGGAAGCCGAGCGCCAGGTTGGCACGATCATGGAGGTGATTGCCGCCATCAGAAATATCCGTGGCGAAATGGGAATATCGCCGGCCAAAAAGCTGCGCGTGATCATTCAGACGCCCCAGGGGCAGACGAGGGAAATCGTCTTAAACGGGGAAGGTTATATTCGCAATCTGGCAAACCTGGAAGATTTACAGATACTTGAGATGGGGGAAGAACCAAAAGAAGCAGCGACCGCAGTGGCGGGGGAGATGAAAATCTTTGTGCTCCTTGGGGGTTTGGTGGATGTAGGCGAGGAAAGGGCGAGATTGGAAAAGGAAATGGCCAAGATTGACAAGGATATGGCCTTTGTGGGGAAGAAACTTGCCAACCGCGATTTTGTGGCCAAGGCTGCCGCAACGGTGGTAGAGAAAGAGGAAGTAAAATATCGGGATCTGCAAGGCAAGCGCGCCGTTCTTGAGGTTGCTTTAAGGAAGGTTAAAGCCTTGGCGCCGCCGCCATGTATTTGAAGAAAATAAACGGCGCTGATTGTCACGGGGAAAAAATCATGAAAGAAAACCTGCTGGCCGCCAAGGGTAGGGTGGATAAATTGATCGCGATGGCCCTCGATGAAGACATTGGTTCCGGCGACATTACCACGGCAGGCATTTTAACAGGCCGAGAGAAGGGCAGCGCCAAGGCGGTTGCCAAGTCGGAAATGGTGGTGGCGGGGATTGACGTCTTTCGGGAGACATTTCTGCTGCTCGATAGTCACATCACCTTCACCGCCCATGTGGAAGACGGTGAAGGAATCAGGCCGGGCGTCATCATGGGAGAGTTGCAGGGAACGCTGACGAGTATCTTGATGGCGGAACGGGCGGCCCTTAATTTTTTGCAACGGATGTGCGGGATTGCCACGTTGACCAGTCGGCTGGTCGAGGCGGTGGCAGGCACGGGGGTCAAGATTCTTCATACCCGGAAGACAGCGCCGGGTTTAAGGGCCCTGGATACTTATGCTGTCCGGGTGGCGGGCGGTTACAGCCATCGTGCGGGACTGTTTGACGGCGTCTTGCTCAAGGAGAATCATATCGTGGCCGCCGGGGGGATTGCCGAGGCGGTTTCCCGCGCCCGCCGTCGTATGCCCCATACGGTGAAGGTCGAGGTTGAGACAGAAAATCTTGCCGAAGTGGAGCAAGCCCTGAGTGCGGGCGCCGAGCTAATTATGCTGGACAATATGAGTTTGAAAGAGATGTGCCAGGCAGTTAAGCTTGTTGCCGGTCGGGCGCTGCTTGAGGCTTCCGGCAATGTAACTCTGGCTAACGTCAGGGAGATTGCCGCCACGGGGGTGCATTACATATCCGTAGGGGCGCTCACCCATTCTGTGACGGCGGCGGACATCTCCTTGCGTGTGGAGTGTCGTGACGAGTAGTTCCATGGACTTTGATGAGCAAAGCCTGAAGGCGGCTTTGACGGGTAAAGATTTCGGCATGCCCCTGCATTTCTACCGGGACACGTCATCCACGAACGTCCAGGCCTTTTGCTTGGCGGAGGAAGGTGCGCCGGAGGGGACGGTGGTGATTGCCGACAGCCAGACCCAGGGCAAAGGCCGGTTACGGCGGCAATGGTTCTCCCCGCCGGGGGTCAACCTGTATGCTTCCGTTATTTTGAGGCCGCCGCTCACGGC
>JBAQLR010000021.1:0-7298 GCA_049302035.1 Syntrophales bacterium | reverse complement strand
CGCCAATATCGGCGCTGCCCGGGCGGCTTTCTTCCCCCGCATCTCCCTGACAACCGCCATCGGAACCGCGAGCGCCGACTTGTCCGGCCTTTTCAAAGGCGGTTCGGGTACATGGAGTTTCGCGCCGCAAATCGCCGTCCCGATTTTTGATGCCCGTACCTGGTCAGCCTATGATGTTACGAAAGTGGAAAGGGAAATCTCTGTGGCCCAATACGAGAAGGCGATCCAGGCGGCCTTTCGCGAAGTGGCCGATGCCCTGGCCGCGCAGGGTACACTGGACCAACAGATCGCGGCGCAACAATCGCTGGTCGAGGCCGTTGCGGAAACCTATCGCCTCTCTAATGCCAGGTTTATAAAGGGGATTGACAGCTACCTGGGCGTTCTTGACGCTCAGCGTTCCCTGTATGCAGTTCAACAGGGCATGATTGATCTCCAACTCACCCGGCTCGCCAATCGGGTGACGCTCTATAAGGCGCTGGGCGGGGGCGCTTCGTAAGGTGATAACCCTATTGCCTGTAAAGGAATAATAGATTATGATATGATATCCGAAACCGAAGGGGGAAAAAAGAAAGGAGCGACGAACATGGTGAACAGGCAGGAACAAAAAAGCAAAAAAGTTTCTATTCTTGGGTTCGCAGGGAGTTTACGAAAAAACTCGTTCAATAAATCACTGCTGAGGGCAGCCCTGGAGGTGCTTCCCGGCGACGTTGATCTTGAAATCTTTGACCTGGAAGGCATCGCTCCGTTCAATCAGGACCTGGAAAATCAGCCTTCCGAAAGGTTGCAGGAATTCAAGGCAAAAATAAGGGCCGCCGACGGCATTCTCATTGCCACCCCGGAATACAACTATTCCGTGCCGGGCGTTCTGAAAAACGCCCTTGATGCCGCCAGCAGGCCATACGGCGACAATCCGTTCGACGGCAAGCCCGCAGCCATCATGGGAGCATCCATCGGCATGCTGGGAACGGCGCGGGCCCAGTATCATTTGCGTCAGACACTGGTATTTTTCAACATGCATCCTCTCAACAGACCTGAGGTCATGGTGCCTTTTGCCGACAAACAGTTTGATGAGAAGGGACGTCTCACTGACGACCATACCAGGTCGAAGGTAAAGGAATTGCTCGAAGCGCTGAGTTTATGGATAAAAAAATTGAGCGCTTGAAGAGGGTCGGCTGCGGCAAAACACATAATGATTCCCAATGATTGAAAAAATAGGTGATATATGCACGGATTCCTCATAACTTTTTCCAGGGTAGCTCTGTAGATACGGATGCGGGCAATCATAATTTTTGCTTTGGCCCTCCTGTCTGTGCTTTCCGGCGGCAATCAGGAGATTATCGCCGAGGAGATCCACTTCCTGAGTGGAATTATTCAGGAAGATGATTCGCGGGACCGCTCCACCGCCTGGGCCATTCAATATCTGCATGACCTGAACGAACACTGGGCTGTGAGTTTCTCGTGGCTGAACGAAGGTCATTTTGAGGATCATCACCGCGACGGCCATGCCCTGCAGCTCTGGGCGCGCACCAAACCTCTCGGGGAAAGAGTTGTCCTTGGGGCCGGGATCGGCCCTTACCAATATTATGACACGAAATGGGACCGGGAAGGGGCCTCTTATGTGGACTCCCACGGCTGGGGTGCGATTGTCGGCCTGTCCGCCACCTGGCGCATGGATAACCGCTGGCTTTTCTCCGTACAGTCAAACTTCATTGAAACAGCACGGAGCATCGACACCTTTTCAATACTGGCGGGCATCGGCTATCAGCTTGAAGCCATCCGTTTGCCGGCTCAGTCGCCCCCGTCAACACTCAAAACGGCAGACACCCCGCAAAATGAGATTACATTTTTCGGGGGTCAGACGATTGTGAACAGCCGAAATTCGGAGAATGCGACATCCTGGATGGTTGAGTACCGGCGAAGTCTCGGGCGTTATGTCGTCTGGAGCGCAGGATGGCTGAACGAGGGAAATCCCGACCCCATAAACCGCAATGGGCTGATTACCCAACTGTGGCTTGTCCGGTCTTTTTTCGGCGATCGGCTGAACCTCGGGGTCGGCGCCGGACCCTACGTCGCTCTTGACAGACGCCGACCGGACAATGACGAACTGTCCCTTGCCGGTTTCACCACCCTGTCGGCGGGCTACCGATTCTTGCCGCAATGGATAACCCGTATTTCCTGGCATAGAACCATGACAGACTATAATCGGGATACCGATGTGTTGTTAGGAGGCATCGGATATTGTTTTTAATTGGGGCTTCCCGCTCCAGCCAGGGGCATGAGCGGAAGAGGAAAGGCACGGCGCGATGGAAAAGATGCTGCAACGGCTGGGGGCTTTTACCCCCCCCGGCAGACAGGAAATAAGCCGGAGAATCGACGGCCTAAAAGAAGTGATGGTGAAACGGGGCATCAATTTTGCGATCATCATGCAAAATGTTGATATGTTTTATTTCACCGGCACGCTCCAAAAGGGGATGTTAGCCGTTGCCCCTGATCACGACCCGCTCCTTTTTATTGAAAAAAGTGTGACCAGGGCGAAGCTGGATACGCCCCTGGAGATAATTCCCATCAAAAACAACAGGGAGGCAAAAGCCACGCTTGTTTCGAAGAATATCCTGCAGGGAAGGGGCGGTATGGAGTTGGATGTGGTTCCGGTCACAGTCTTTGAGCGCTTCAAAAGCGTTATGGGGTGCGATAACTTTGTGGATATTTCGCCCCTGATCAGAGAACTGAGGATGCTGAAGAGCCCCTACGAACTTGCACAGATCAGGAAGTCGGGCGCCATCTTTTCCCATGTTTATAACCGGGCAAAGGAGGTGATTCGGGAGGGCGTAAGCGAAGTGGCAATACAGGCTCTTCTGGTGGCCGAGGGAAGAATCCGCGGCCATCAGGGATTCCCGCGGATCCGGGGCTTTAACCAGGAAATGATGCCGATGTGCGTTTTTGCCGGCTATTCGAGTGGCATACCCTCCTTTTGGGACGGCCCCATCGCCGGCCTCGGCGTTACTCCGGCCATGCCTCAAGGGCCGTCCTTGCTCCCGGTGCAGCGAGGCATTCCCGTTATCATCGATTATGGCAGCGGCTATAATGGTTACGTGACGGATGAAACGCGCGTGTTCGTAGCGGGCGAAATGCGGGAAATCTTCCGGAAACCATATGAGGTGGCCCGGGAAATCCTGGAAGATGCCGCCAAATTCGGCAAAGCGGGGGTAAATTCCACGGAGCTCTACGAGCGAGCCTGCCGGATGGTGAAGAAGGCGGGTTTGGAAGAGCATTTCATGGGGCACGGCGAAGGTCAGGTATCCTTTGTCGGTCATGGACTCGGGCTGGAGATGAACGAGTTGCCCGTCATTACAGCCCGTCACCGCCGGACGCTCGAGGCGGGCATGGTTTTCGCCTGTGAGCCCAAGTTTGTCTTTCCCGGCATCGGCGCTGTCGGGCTGGAAGTTTCGTTTATTGTGGGAAACGGCTGCCTCGAGAGGATTTCCGATGTCCCTCTCGATCTCGTTAACGTCCCCGCCGCAAAACGCTGCATTGACAGACCTGATGGCGCAGCAGGTGATATGCCCATGCTACCCGTGCCATCTGCATGACGGTGTTGGATTATCCCTCTCTTTGGTTAATTTTCCCCTTGACACAGCGAAAAGAAGGCATTATGAAGCCGCAGTTGTGCATTGGATGTACTATGCAGGGCATTTAAGGAGGAGGGGGATATGTTTAAAAGGAGGAGGGTTATGTTTAAAAGGCGCTTCAGTGTGTTTTCGTTTTTGGCGTGTGTGGTGCTGTTGTTTTCTGCGGCGGCGGCTTTTGCACAGCCCCATGATCCGCTCTACGATCTCTGCTTTACAGGTAAGCGAGGGGTCGCCGTTGGCTACTACGGGACGATTTTAGTAAGTGAGGATGCCGGAAGTAAATGGAAGCAGGTGCCCAGCGGGACAAAAGAGCTGCTGGCGTCTATTTCCTTCCCTGACGCCGACCATGGCTGGGCGGTGGGCAGTAATGGCGTTATCCTTGCTACAGCTGATGGTGGGCTGACCTGGAAGCAGCAAGTCAGCGGCACCACCAATTACCTTTTGGGGGTTTACTTCGTTACTCCCCAAAAGGGCTGGGCGGTAGGGGAGTTCGGCACCATCCTCCATTCCCAGGACGGAGGCGCTAGCTGGCAGGTCCAGCCGAGCGGTGAAGCGGACTTGTTGCTGGAAGGAGTGAGGTTCCTGAATGAAAAAAAGGGTTTCGTGGTAGGGGAGTTTGGCTCCGTTATGACAACCTCCGATGGGGGCGCCAGTTGGACCAGCGTCTTGAAGAGAGCGGAGGAGATACTGGACATTGAGTCTCTCGGGGCGTTGAGACCTACCCTTTACAGCCTGGACTTTCAGGATGATAAAATCGGGGTGGCAGTGGGTGTAAGCGGTTGCATGTTAAGGACCCCGGATGGAGGAAAGACATGGAAAAACATTACCCCCCTCACCACCAACCACCTCTACCGGGTTAAGTTCATTAACGGTAAATGGTATGCGGTGGGATTGCGCGGCGCCTTCCTTGTGAGCGCCGATCAGGGGCAAAATTGGCAGCTTGTTCCCCTTCCGCCGGAAGTTTCGCTTAGCTGGCATTACGGGCTGGCGGGCAACTCCTCCGGTGAGATATTTTTAGCAGGTGAAAAGGGGATGGTTTTTAGACCGCAAGTACCAGCGAAGAAAGAAGGGAGATAAGCAAACAATGGAACGATTTGCCCGATTTGTTATTAAGCGCCGTTTGCCCATTTTAATAGCTACCCTGGTGCTCACAGGAGTTCTTCTTTATACCATGAAGGGATTAGGCTTCAAGACCGTCCTGGAAAGCACTCTTCCTCCTCAACATCCCTATGTGCAGATACAAGCGCGATTTCAGGAGATGTTTGGGGGCGCCAATACGATGGTGTTGGCTGTGGAAACCAAGAAGGGAGACATCTTTAACGCGGAGTTTCTGAATAAATTTAAGTTTATGACCGACGAAATCAAGTTTTATCCTGATGCGGTTCCCGCCCAGGTGATTTCCATTGCCAGAGAAAAAGTGAAGAATATCCGTGGTATAGAGGGGGGGATGGATATCCGTGCCTTTTTTGAGAAAGGGGTCCCCCAGACAGACGAGGAGCTTGCTCGCTTAAGGGACAACATCTTTGCCAATGCGTCTGTACGGGGGCAGCTGGTTTCGGCTACGGGCAATGCGGCCCTCATCATTGCTAATTTCAAGGACAACATTGATTACAAGAAGCTGTTCGACTTTCTGCAGAAACTTAAATCTCAGGTAGAAAATGACGACATTAAGGTTTACATGTCAGGGAGGCCGCCTTTGCTGGGGTGGATTTATCACAATAACACCCTGGCCTTTATCATCTTCATGGGCAGCGTGCTGGCCGAGCTGCTGTTAATAGGCCTGTGTCTGAAACGGTTTCATTTTGCCTTCACTCCCCTGCCCGTGGCCCTGGCCCTGTTAAATACAGTTTGGGGCCTGGGGGTGATGGGACTGGCCAAATTTAACCTCGATCCCCTGGGAATGGTTATCCCCTTTGTGATTGCGGCGCGGCTTGTCTCCCATTCCGTGCAGGTGACCGAACGTTATGGAGAACATTATCGCGAACTGGGAGATACAAAAGAGGCTTCCGTCGCGGTAATGAAGAGCATGTTCATCCCCTCCGTCGCCTCCATTGTCACTGATGCAGCGGGATTGTTTGTCTTGTGCATGATTCCCATTCCCCTGCTCCAGAGCCTGGGTTGGATATCCGGCGTCTGGCTGCTTTCTGCCATATTGGGGGTCAGCATCCTGACGCCTATTCTCTTCAGTTATCTGCCGCCGCCCTTTAAAACAGAGCCCAAAATGGATATGCTGGAAAAAACCCTGGAAAAGGCCGGCGCCTGGATGATGACCGGAGTCAAGCACGGAAGAGTCCATCGCAGCCTGGCATTGGTGCTGGGCAGCTGGATCGTGATTCTCGTAGGGAGTCTGATATTGGCCCAGCATGTTAAGGTGGGGGACGCTCATCCCGGTTCGTCGCTTCTCTGGCCGGATTCCCGCTACAACACGGACGATGACCGCATCAATCAGCTTTTTCCCGGCACTAACCCTCTGAATATTATCCTGGATGGAAAAGCCCCCGGGGCATTAAAGGAGCCGGGTGTGCTGCGGGCCGTTGAAGCCTTTGAGCGGGATATTGCGGCTTCCGAAGGTTTTGGCGGCTCTGAGAGTCTGGTGGCTATCGTCAAAACACTGAACCGGGAGTTCCACGAGGGTGATCCCAAGTGGGCCGTGCTTCCCGCGTCCGGGGAAAAGACCGCCTTTTACCTCTGGATGTTTGAATCCAAGAGCGATCCCGGAGATCTCGACCGCTGGACCGACATTCCTTATCAGCATGGCAACATCATCTGCTATTTCAAAGACCATAAGGGTGAGACGGTTCGTGGGGCTATCGAACGGGCCAAGCGATTCCTTGCCAGCTATCCCGTTCCAACCGACAAGGTGGAATTCAGGCTGGCGGGAGGCATCATGGGTGTTACCGCTGCCGTGGACGAGACGGTGGGCAAGTATTCAGATCTTACCCTCTGGATTGCTCTGGGGGTGGTTTTCGTGTTTTGTGTGGTACCCTATCGTTCTTTTTTGAGAGGAGGCATTTTGCTTGCTTCTTTGGTAACGGCTAATTATGTCGCTCTGGCCTATATGGCGATTACCAAGATGGGCATGACCATCAATGTATTGCCTGTGGCGGCAATCGGGGCGGGACTGGGGGTGGATTACGGCATCTATATGCTCAGCCGGATTGATGATGAACTTGAAAAACACAATGATTTTAAGTTGGCTATTCAAATTGCCTTCACTACTACCGGACGGGCGGTGGTGACTACCGGCCTTACGGTAATTGTCGGGATTATCTTCTGGTACGCTTCGGCTATCCGCTTCCAGGCTGAGATGGGCTTTCTGCTTGCCTTTCTCTTGTTTATAAATATGTTCGGTGCGTTATTTTTGGTTCCTGCCTTGACATATTTATTCAAGTCGCGCGATATGTCCAAGAAAGCTAAAGTAAGCGGCGGCAGTTGTTAGCCTGAAAAATCTTACTTAAAAAGAGAAGGGAGGTTATTCGCCAGGGAACATTAAACGGAGAGGGGAAGTTATTTGTCTGATAACTTTAAAAGGAGGAAGAGATTTATGAAAAGATGCGGTTTGGTTTTTAGTTTGGCGGTTCTGTTGCTGGCGGGCGGGGCTTTTTCCGCTCACGGTTTTAGCCTGCTGGATGACAAGCTTTCCATCAGCGGCTATCTCCAGAACCAGAG
>JBAQLR010000020.1:0-12498 GCA_049302035.1 Syntrophales bacterium | reverse complement strand
GTCCAGCCCCCATGCGCATCTGTTATTCCGGCGTCAAGTTCTTTTTCAAACATGTTCTCAAGCGAGACTGGCGCCTGCTTATCATCGCTCAAGCGAGACGGGAAAGGCGGCTGCCGACCGTACTCTCCAGAGACGAAGTCAAAAAGATTTTCTCGCTGGTGCGCCCCTTCCACAACTATGCCTACCTGGCTACCGTCTATTCCTGCGGCCTGCGCCTCCAGTAGGGTCTGTACCTGGAAGTTGCCGATATCGACGGACCAAGAAATGATCCATGTCCACCGCGGCAAGAGGGCCAAGGACCGCTATGTTCCTCTGCCAGAATCAACATATACCCTGTTGCGCCGGTATTGGCGCACCCACCGAAATCCCAGGCTCATTTTCCCGGCCGTCGGCAGAGGGGGCCAGGAGGGACCGACTTCCCAAGTTCCCATGTCCATCGAAGGAGTCCAAGGCGCCCTCAGGAGGGCAAAATACGCCGCCGACATTAAAAAGAAAGGCGTCTCCGTCCACACCTTGCGCCACTCATACGCTACACACCTGCTGGAAGCCGACGTCAACCTCCGCATCATCCAAAAAAAATCTCGGTCATGCCAACATCGAAACCACCATGATCTACCTGCACCTGACCAATAAAGGAATGGAGGATGCTTATCAGGGCCAAATTCAAAGATGAGATGACAAGGCAGGGGCTGCTTCACAAAATAGATCCCTGCGTCTGGCAGATCGCCTGGAACGTCAACTGTCAACCCGTAGGCGACAGCGAGGCGACCCTGAAATACCTCGCACCTTATATCTTCCGGGTAGCCATCTCCGATTCCAGAATCGTGGCTGTCAAAGATCGAACCGTTACCTTCTCCTACCGCAAGAAAGGCAGTAATCGCACCCGCAAGATCGCCTTCGATGTCATCGAGTTCATCAGGCGCTTTCTCCAGCATGTCCTGCCCGCGGGTTTCATGAAGGTCCGGCACTACGGCTTCATGAGCTGCAACTGCACCGTCTCTCTTCCCCATCTACGGCTCCTTATCCTTGCCAGCCTACAGAATCTTAGACTCTGTCTTACCGAATTGGCAGCTTCAAAACCAAAACCCGCGGCGCCAAAGCCCTTCTGCCCAGCCTGTGGCGGTGTCCTTCTCTATCTTTTCAGGAAGCAAATCGAAAATAACCTCTATTCCAAGGCAACCACATCCGGAAGATATTTTCCCCTCAGCTCACGGGACAGCTTTTGCAACCAGCCGTAGGCGTCTTCCACCGTTTTGAACTCGTCGGGATTCATGAGGGCGCAGGTTGCGGGCATGAGCATGCTTTGGGTAAGCATCTCCGTAAGGTCAAACCCGGCCTTCTGCAACTCTTGCCAGAGGTTTTCTATATGGTACAGCAAACGTTCCGGGGACTCCTGCCTGAATTCATCATAGTTAGCCGGCACCAAACCCCAGCCAAGCATCCCGCCTTTCTGCATGAATCTTTTTATGCCGTCCCGGTATTTGACGAAGATCTCGCCACAGTTATAGGCATTGAAAGAAAGAATGTCGATATCGAGGTTCAGCAGAAAATCCCAGTCCGGATTCCCGCAAAGATGGATGCCGCGAGGGGGTTCGATCTGGGCGAGGAAACCTTCCAAATCCCGCCGTGCCATGTCATTGGTGTAACCGGAAACGCTGCTAAAGACAGATTGCAAGCCCGGCTCGTCGATGAAGAGAAAGGCATTCTTATTGCGTTCCTTCAATTCCCGCAATTGCACGTTGGCCTTGCGGGCCATGAAATCAAAAAGGAGGGCTCGCACCTCGTCGTTAAAGATAATCGGCTTCCTGTTTTCATCAAGGACGTTCAGACCAAAGCTCACCGGGCCTTCCAGTTGACCGCGGATAGCCGTATAGTGAGATAAGTCATAAGCTAAAAAGTGGTGATAGGTGGCGGAAAACTGCGGCGACATCCGCAAGAAATCATCATTTTCCAGATTGAGCAGGGCGTTTTCCAATTCGGTGAAGAATTTTTCCGTCTGCAGAGAAAGCCGACGATTTTCCAGGTCCAGAATCATGCCGGGGAAATTTTCCGCCGCCTGTACATACATGTCTTCGCAATAACTCATCCGCGGCAGTTGCGGCCAGAATGGCACATCAACACTTAGCGCCAGATCCAGGGCACGCTCCCTTTCCTTGTGCGGCAGAATGCCCATTCCCGTGGTTAAAAGATTGCCGACAAAAGGCATTCTCGCATTTAACATTTTGTTTTCCTTAAATAATACAAAATCATGAGCCTGGCCCCCCGGTCATTTCAAAAGGCGCCGCCGCATCACAGCCATCGCCAGGGGGAAAAAAATCAGGAGGAAAATAATAAAGTAGAGGACCTCCCCGAGTAGCGCTATGTCATACCGACCCCACCCCAGGTAGCGGCATAGCTTTACCAGATGGGTGAGCGGCAAGGCCAGGGCCAGCCACTCCGCCCACCTGGGCAAAGTATTCATGGGAAAAAACGTGCCGCTGAACAAAAACATGGGGGTAATAAAAAGAAAAATAGGCAGGTTAAAAAGCTCGATATTCTTGACGATGCCGGTGAAAAACATCCCGATTGTGCCGAAGGCCAGACCGCCGATAAAAGCTACGGGAAGGAGCAACAGACAGGACGGATAAGAGACGAGGCCAAAAAAACTGATTACCGTAATCATAATGGCGGTGGCAATGACGGACTTGGTGGCTCCCCAAACGATTTCCCCGGTGATGATTTCTTCAAGGGAGAGGGGTGTGGCCATCATGGCCGCAAAGGTTTTTTGATAGTACATGCGGACGAAAGAGGCAAAGGTATTTTCGAAGAAAGCGTTATTCATAATACTGATGGCAATCAGGGCCGGGGCGATGAATTTCATGTAAGGCACTGTAAGCCCCTCATAATGGATCACTCCCACCAGGGCGCTCAAACCAAAGCCAAAGGCAAGCAGGTAGAATAAAGGCTCCAGTAAAGGCGGCATAAAACTGACATACCAATTTTCCCGATAAACCGTGAAATTCCGTTGCCAGACGCGGCGGAAAAGCCAGGAAAGATCAAAAGGCGTCCTCATTCGCGCAAATCCCTTCCCGTAAGTTTCAAAAAGACGTCCTCCAGGGTGGCCATCCGCATTGAGCAACCTTCTATGCCACAGAGCCGACTTATTTCCTGGAACATTTGGAGATCATTTTCCACATAAATGATAATCCGGTGGCCCAGGTCTTCATTGCGCCACTGCTTCTCCCGGATGCGCTCCCGGAGCTCTGCCGTAGGTTCGGCAACTTCAATGATGTTATGGCCGATGTGCTCCCTGATAAGCTCTGTCGGCTCGCCCTCGACGAGGATGCGGCCGTGGTCCATAATGACGACCCGGTCACAGAGCCGGGAAGCCTCGTCCATGTAGTGGGTAGTCAAAAGGATCGCCAGCCCGTTGGCCCGCAATTCTTCCAGCCTTTCCCAAACCTGATGCCGCGATTGGGGATCAAGACCCGTCGTCGGCTCATCCAGGATCAGGAGTTCCGGTTCGTTGATGAGGGCGCGGGCAATCACCAGTCGGCGCATCATGCCGCCCGAAAGATCAACGGCGCGGGCATCCTGGCGGTGCTCAAGAGCCATGAAACGAAGCAGTTTTTGCGTCCTTTCCCTGACCACCGGAAGTGAAATGTTAAAATAGCGGGCAAAGACTTCCATGTTCTGCCGCACCGTCAAGTCGGGATCAAGACTGTTTTCCTGCTGACAAACACCCAGACGTGCCTTGATCGCCCGCATATTGCTCCGGGTGTCCATCCCGAACACCTTAAGGACACCCCCGGTCAGGGGGGATAAGCCATAAAGCATCTGGATAATGGAAGTCTTCCCCGCCCCGTTGGGTCCCAGAATGCCGAACCCCTCCCCCGGTCGTACCTGGAAGGAAACATCATCCACCGCCACCAGTTCGCCGTAGGTCTTTTTCAGATGCTGCGCATCAACGCTCGTCTGCATAACAATCATCGTCCCTTCTTACTTAAAAAAACGAATATGTCAATTTATTATGGGCACGATAGCAAGACGGAAGTCATCATACAGGCGCCTTCCATCGGCACCAATAACGCCTCCATCTTTTGCGGCAAAATCATCTTGACACGCAAAATCCTTCCTCATATAGTCCTATCGCGAAAAAGCACAAACTTTGGAAGGCGAAATTGATTATTATCGGGATGGCCCGCAGGGATTATATCCAAAATCGGAGTAGGGCGGCGACGGTTGACATTGCTAAAATCAGCAGCAGGAGGGGTGAATCATGAGAAAAAACGTCTTAGCTTTTTTTTGCGTGCTGGTCGTTTTCTTTTTTATGGTTACGCCGGTAAGAGCGGGTTGGTGGATGATCAACTATGTCCCCACCGCCGACACTTACTATCCCGATACTATCTGGCCTCAATATTCAGTGTACGGTCTTACTAACAGTACCGCAGGAAGTTTTCAAGATACTAAAATTGATATTTACGGTGTCTCTTTTGGGTTGCCTACGTTAAAATTAGGAAATAATTGGGAAATAAACTCGGATATCGGGCTCGATTTCTATCAGCCGGATTCGGAATATTATGATAATACCTTTTTAAATGGCAAGGTAAGGTTCATAAACGACGGACAATTCGGCAAATTTACCCCTGCGGCGGCCATAGGTTTCAGCTATCTGGGTGGAAGGAATGATGTAGATGCATGGAAATATTTTGACGCTGCCGGTAAATATCATCACCCCTCGGCTTCACATCCCGCTTACTATTTGGTTGCCAGCAAATGGATTTCAATCCCCCACTTTAAGACCCAGTTAACTGCCGGTTATATGTGGAATAACTTCGGCATTGATTCGGAAGATATCCCGATGGTGGGATTTTCGTCGTTTATAGTCCCGGACAGGCTCTTGCTATTGGCCGACTATTATGGCGGCGATTACGGAAACTACGGGATAGGACTATTCTGGATTATCAGCAAAAAGGTGGAAGTGTACGCGTCTTATTTCATCCCCAAGGATAAGGACTACCCGTATAAGGATTACCAGTCTGAATCCATTTGGGCTGGCATCTTTTTATCTTTTCCGCTGAAACTATACTAAACCGGAAGGCATCGGGGGCACCCGGAATTCTGGGGACGTCATATTCAACTGCCTTTCCCTTTTGCAAGAGCAGGGACTCTTCCTGACTTAATCCTTCGGATTTTTGGCCCTGTCTCATAATACGAGAACTCTCTGCATTACACTGCATCAGAAACAATAAGCACCGGCGAAAAGGAAGGGAGCAATGCCATGGCGAAATATGATTATGATATAGGAATCATCGGCGGCGGGGCAGCAGGATTGACCGTGGCGGCAGGCGCTGCCCAGTTGGGCGCCAAAACCATCCTCATTGAGAAAGAAAAGGCGCTGGGCGGGGACTGCCTGCACTTCGGATGCGTGCCGAGCAAAACCCTTATCCGCACAGCCCAGGCCTATCACATCATGAAAAACGCCCAGGCCTTCGGGCTCCCCCACATGGAATTACCTCCCGTTGATTTCGTAAAAGTAAGAGATCGCATCCAAGCGGTCATTGCAACCATTCAAAAACATGACTCGGAAGCAAGGTTTTGCAGTCTCGGAGCCAAAGTGCAATTCGGCGAACCCGCGTTCACCGATGAACACAGCATACGGCTGAACGGGCAGAGCTTTTCTGCAAAAACATGGGTTATTGCCACGGGATCATCACCGAGTGAGCCCCGCATCGAAGGTCTGGACAAAACCCCCCATATCACTAACAAGGATATCTTCTCCCTTGAGCGTCTCCCGGCATCGATGGTCATTTTGGGCGCCGGTCCGATTGCCATAGAAATGGCCCAGGTTTTCTGCCGCCTGGGGACGAAGGTTGCGGTTGTTCAGAGAAGCAGCCAAATCCTTACTAAGGAAGATAAGGATATGGCAGACGAAATCATGCAAG
The DNA here is from genome assembly GCA_049302035.1 of Syntrophales bacterium. GTDB lineage: Bacteria > Desulfobacterota > Syntrophia > Syntrophales > JACQWR01 > JAPLJV01. The sequence goes on along the minus strand of JBAQLR010000020.1, from coordinate 6,574 downwards.
TTCTTGCTTCCGAAGGGGTTGCCTTTCATTTGAATATGGCGCTGCTCAGCGTCAAGGATCTGGGCGCCGAACGCGAAGTGCTCATCAAGGATAAAGATGGCCTGGTGACACCGTTGCGAGCGGAAAGAATCCTGGTCGCCATGGGCCGGGTTCCCAATATTGAAGGCCTCAATCTGGAGGGTATCGGTGTCGAACTCGATCGCAGGGGCATCAAGGTCGATGCCCGGATGAGAACCTCGCAGAAACACATCTATGCCGCAGGCGATGTAACCGGAAAGTTTCAATTTACCCATGCCGCAGGTTATGAAGGAGGCATTGTGGTGGGCAATGCGATTCTTCATCTTCCCAGGAAAGCTGACTACACATTCCTGCCCTGGTGCACCTATACCGACCCCGAACTGGCAAGTATCGGGATGAATGAAGCGGCTGCCAAGGAGGCCGGGATCAAATGCGCCGTATTTACAGAGGCCCTGGCGAATAACGACAGGAGCCTTGCCGAAGGAGAGAGCGTTGGCAAAATCAAGCTGCTCCTGGACAAGAACGAAAAACCCATCGGGGTTCAGATACTCGGGGCGCAAGCCGGGGAATTGCTGAGTGAGTGGGTCGCCGTCCTGAACGGGAAGGTGAAGCTTTCCACCCTGGCTGCCGCTATGCATCCATATCCCACCCTCGGAGAAATCAATAAACGGGTGGCGGGCGCCTACTTTTCACCGAAGATTTTTTCTGAAAACGTCCGGCGGGGGTTGAAATTTTTCTTTCACCTGAAAGGAAGAGCCTGCGGATAGCAAGAAAAGGAGAAGTTTGGTGAAAATTGCGATAATTGGCCTGGGAAAAATGGGTATGAACATGGCAAGGCGGCTTCTCAAAAGCGGCCACGAGGTGGTGGAACAGGCGATATAGCGATAATGTGTGCATCACGGTGGCGGAGAGTCTCAGTGTGGAACATCGAGCAGGCTATTATGAGGGGTGTCGAACCTAGTAGGGAGGGCACGGGGATAAATGTTGGCTGTGCTTTGCAGGGAAGCAGTATGTCCGAAACAATATCAGAACCTTTCCGCCAAACTCTTTCCCGGCATGGCCTCAGCCTGGAGCGGGGAAAGACGACAACCCTTCAGATCAACATGGGGCTTCTCTGCAATCAGAGCTGTCGCCATTGTCATTTGAGTGCCGGACCTGATCGAAAGGAAAATATGGACGCTGCGACGGCAGAGGCTATCATCGCCTACGCCGAGAGGAGCTGTTTTGACACTATTGATATTACCGGCGGCGCCCCTGAGTTAAATCCAAATATCGTCAACCTTGTCGAAAGGCTCCCCTCCCGTGTTCCGCGGCTCATGTTTCGCTCTAACTTGACTGCTTTGAACAGTGGGAAGATGAATCATCTAATTGATTTACTGCAAGCCCGACGAGCAGTCATTGTTGCCTCTTTCCCATCTTTGAATGAAGCACAGACTGATTCGCAGAGAGGGGATGATATTTTCCGGAAAAGTATTGATGCCCTTCGGAAACTCAATAGTCTGGGCTATGGACATGCAGAAACAGCCCTGGAACTTGATCTGGTATGCAATCCCACGGGAGCATTTCTCCCTGAGCCTCAGGAACAGGTTGCAAAGAAATTTCGTGAAGCGCTCCTTACAAAGTGGGGGATTGTCTTCAACAATCTCTTTACTTTTGCCAACGCGCCTTTGGGGCGATTCCGCAACTGGCTTGAAGAAAAAGGGGATATTGAATCTTATCTGGGGCGTCTGGCATCAAACTTCAATGCCTGCGCGGTGCAGGGGCTCATGTGCAGAACCCTGGTTTCCCTTTCATGGAATGGTTATCTCTACGACTGCGATTTTAACTTGGCCAAGGGCTTGCACATGGGTAAACAAAAGACGCATGTTTCCGAAATGGCCGGCCCGCCGCCGGAAGGCAACCCTATTGCTGTCGCCGATCATTGCTACACGTGCACCGCCGGCGCAGGTTTTACCTGAGGTGGAACCATCAGCTCCTGAGTTCAGGATGCAAGGAGAAAGAATTGGAAAGATGAGGCCCGTGATCAATATTCATCCTACTCTTGAAGAGCAATTCCGGGACCGCCAACCGGCTGCTTTTCAGACATGTAAATATTCCTCAGGCACAGATATATGCCTTGGACGATACGCTCGGAGCGGAATTCTACAGATTTCAAGTGTGACTCTTTTCGAAAAAACTTCAATTTTTCAGGCACTTTCAAATATCAATCGCACATATGCACCGCCTCCTTTAGAAAAAAACATTGGACAAATTCAACATGTTGCGATAGTGGTTCGAGGGGTGATATAATAATTTTGTCTGGCATAAGGTCGTAAATTGTGACTTAACTACTTTACAATGAAAATCCAATTTAAGGACAGGATCGATTAACGTAAGAAGCATGAGCCGTATCCTCGATCTCCTGAAATTTTACGGCTTCAGAATAATCTTCAGGCAAAAAATCCCTTTGCTGGCCAGCTTCAAATTGACCTATCGGTGCAACCTCCGCTGTAGCGGCTGCCCCTTTCACCTGCGGGCGCAGGCGGACAACGCCCAGCTTACCTGGGAACAGGCGCTTGCCGGTTTGCACACCCTTAAGCTAAAGGGTACACGCATTATTGTTTTTGAAGGGGGAGAACCCTTACTCTGGCGAGATGGCCCGCATAGCTTCAACGACCTTGTCCTTCATGCCAAGAAGCTTTTCACCACCGTCGCCGTTACGACCAACGGCACTTTGCCGCTCGACGTACCGACGGATATCCTGTGGGTCAGTCTGGACGGATTGCCAGCAACCCATGACAGACTCCGTAGCGGCTCCTTTGTGTTATTTACCACGCTTTGAAGGGTTTTCGAGGGGAAAGATTTGCGAGATGTTTTAGCCGATGGTATAGGGACGGGCAGATGAGTGAGGTCAGGAATTGACCTTGTAAAACTGACCACCCTGACCAAGGAGGCAGGCCCGAAGGTTTTCGGCGCCCAAGACCTACCCCCTTGAGACAAGGCAGACGAGCTATACAGATTTCTTTTCTTAGCACATTCGAGAGTATTTGGGAATACCGGGATGCCATGAAATCCCGGGCGATAGATTTTTTATCGGTAATCGGGCCTGTATGTCCTCTGTGCGGGGAGAGGGACTGCTATCGAGAGATCACACCTTATTGGCGATACGCCATTGATTTGTTTCCCCAATTGACAAAGGGTCGGGTGCCTGTCGCGCGTTTTCTCTGTTGCAAATCAAGGCGGACGTTTTCTCTTTTGCCGTTTCATCTGATTCCGTATGTAAGGTACACCGTGAGCGCGGTGGTGGGGATATTGCTTGCGGGATTAGGTTGTCGGCGTTCGGGTGGTCAGGGTTTTTGGGGTGCGGTTCTTGCGGTGGACCCGGACAGTTCGGTAACGCCGTGGCTTGTTTTTACCTGGGTTCAGATGGCGTTACGTGGGCTTCAGCGCAGCCACGGGCCCCTGAGTCATTGGTATGATTTGAGTTTTTCGAGTACATCCGCCAAGCCGAGTTACTGGCAGAACTTGCGTGATTATTTTAGGGCCTTTGGCTGGGAAGTTGATTCTTCCTGGCCATGTCTCAGCGATGTCCTGAGACGTTGCACTATCGAGGCCCGGACGTTTCTTTTTGGCCGTCCTTCCCAGGAGCGGCGCGAGTAATGTCCACGTGCTTTCTTGGTGATCAACTCTCTGAAGTCTCACGGCTAATGGCGGCTTTGCCTGCCGTCGCGCCGGGATAGTCCTTGGCGTCGAAAGTACACTCTGTTTTTCTCCTATTGCTTCCTTACCGTGGGGCTCTTGGTCCCTGTTTTCCCCAAATCCTTCGTTCATTTGGTCCTGGATAATCACCCTTTCCCCTGACTGACGGCTTTCGGTCATTTTGCGGGGTGGTTTTGGTAGTTTTTGTACAGAGCTTTGCTAACGGATGTTTTTTCAGGGAGTTATATAGGCGGCGTCTACCGCGGTAATCCAAAGGGGTTGCCCAAAAAACAGCAAAGGAGGACGCACCTATGGAAAAGGACATTCGGGAAAGGATCGCTCTGGCGCGCTATCAGCTCATCAGTCCCGTGCTTGCCGAGCCGGGGAGGGCGCAGAACGAGTACTTTCGAAAACAGGCTCAGGGGGTTCATGACTTCCCCCGGTATGGGGCGAAAAAGATCAGTGTCTCCACCCTGAAGTCATGGCTTCGGGCTTATCGTAAAAAGGGGTTCGAGGCCCTCAAGCCCCGGGAAAGATCGGACAGTGGCAGGCCCCGGCGGCTGGACGGGGAAATGGTCCAGGCCATCGGCATCAAGTGCCGGGCCTATCCTCACTGGACGGGACAGCTCCTTTACGAGGATCTGAAGAAACAGGGGCTGCTGGGAGATCCTCCCGTCCACTACAATACTTTTCTCAGGCTGGTCAAAGAGAAGGGATGGCTTACTGTCGTGAAAAGAGGCGACGCGCGCAAGGCCTTTGAACTCGATAACGTAAACGAGCTTTGGGTGTGCGACTTCATGCACGGCCCCCAAGTAAAGGTCGCCGGCCGTTTTGCCAAGGCCATCCTGTGCGCCGTTATCGACGATCATTCCCGTATGGTGGTCGGTCATGCCTTCAGCGCGTCGGAGACCATCAGCGCCCTCACGGTGGTGCTCAAGGAGGCGTTTCTCGCCTATGGCCTCTGCAAGCGTCTTTATGTAGACAACGGTCCCAGCTTTTCTTCCGATCTTCTTGCCCGAAGCTGCGCCATGGCCGGGATATCGCTTATCCATTCCAAGCCGTACGACAGCCCTTCCCGGGGAAAAGTGGAAAGATTTTTCCGCTCGGTCCGGGATCGCTTCCTGGCCGGCATACCGGAAGGAATCCCCCTTTCTGAACTCAACGACGCTTTCCGCGGGTGGCTCCAGGAGGATTATCATCATAAGCTCCACGGCGGCATGGGCGAGCGCCCCATAGACCGCTACAACGCCTCCATCGCACGGGTATCGATCCGCCGCCTGTCCCAAAGCGAGCTGGATGAGATCTTTCTCGTCCGGTACGAACGGGTCGTCAACAACAACGCCACGATCAGCTTCAAGGGCGACCTCTATGAAGTCCCGACTGCCTATATCCGGCAGCGGATCGAGCTCCGCCATCCCGTCGATGATCCCGGTGAACTGTATCTCTACGATAACGGCATCCGGGTGGGAAGAATCAAACTCCTGGACAAAAAAGAAAACGCCCATACCTTCCGGCCCAAAACCATAGGCAATGCGCTGTCCTTTCACAAGGGGGAGGTGCTGCCATGACGGATCTGCTTGCCTGGTTCGGACTCAAACGCTTTCCCTTCGATAAAAACATCAAAACCGCCGATGTCCTCGCTACGGAAGCGGTAAAGGAATGCGCCGCGCGCCTCGATTATATCAAGCGCCGCGGGGGCATCATGCTCCTCACCGGCGATCCCGGCGTGGGAAAAACCCTCGTCCTGAGACAGTATGTAGATACCCTGAACGAAAACCTCTTCAAGGTCTTCTATACCCCCCTGTCCACCTTGAGCCGCGCCGACCTGCTGTGTCACGTAAACCGGCTCCTCGGCCTGACGCACCGGGTATCGAAGAGCGCCACCTACCTCCAGATCCAGCGGACTTTCCTGGAATCTCGGGAGCAGTTCGGCAAAACCGTCTTCCTCATCATCGACGAAGCCCATCTCCTCCAAACCGGCCCCCTTGAAGAACTGAGACTCCTCACCAACTTCAAAATGGATTCCTACGATCCCTTTGTCATCGTCCTGGCCGGCCAAAGCGATCTGAAAAGAACCATGGACTTCGCCGTTATGGAACCCTTCTGCCAACGCATCGCCATCCGTTACCACATGCCGGGATTGAGTGCCGAGGAAACAGCCCGTTACATCGACCATCAGCTCAAACTGGCCGGAGCCGCCGAACCACTCCTTGATGAACGCGCTGTCGAAGCAGTCCACGAACTCTCCTTCGGCATCCCCAGAAAAATAGGAACCATTACCGAACATGCCCTCACCTACGCCATGTTCGATCATAAACGCACCGTCACCCCGGAGATGGTCGTCAAGGTCAAAAAACTGGAAGGATAAAAAACGATTGTGCCGGGGGGCGGGGATATGAACATCCCCGCCCCCCTCGTCTTCAGAGGAGACTTCATCGCCATGCCATATCCCGCTGCCAAAACATTATCGGAGAGAACGGAAACCGAAGAAATCGTCGCACTCGTCAGGCTCAACCTTTATAACCGGGGTCGCCCATGCGGCCCCAAGGCAATACTCCAAGCCATGGAATCCCTGGAGGTACGGCCATTGCCCTCCCAAGGAACCATCGCGCGAATCCTTGACCGTCTCGACCTTACCCATAGACGCACCGGCTATTATCCGGAATAACTACGCCGGGGGCTTCAGTTAAAGACATCCAGCCAGGTTATTGGCCTTGGAAAAATGCTCTACTTCGCTACAACTTTTTCCTATGGTTACTTTACCGTGATCAAAATCGCCTGTAACTGAAAAATAGTTTTGATAAACAACCCTCTGAACACCACTTCATCAGTCAAAATAATACCTCAAGTCAATCTCAAAATAGTGTTGTAATCAACA
>JBAQLR010000019.1:0-2725 GCA_049302035.1 Syntrophales bacterium | reverse complement strand
CATTGAATGCTTCGAGCAACCGGGGCATGACCTGCGCGTAGGTGAAGTAACCAAGCGGCAAGTCGAACTTTATGAGGCGATGGGGATTGCTCCACCTGCCTCGTTACATTAAGCGCGGGAATGCAGGTTGTATAGATCCTTTGTGGCGTTGAGGAGTTTCATTGCCTCCTCTGACAACCCGAGCTGCTCCCTATTCTTGTCGAGAGTTTTGATGGCAAGGTGCGGGCGTGTCCAGCGATTCTCTTTGGCGAAGTCGTCATAGAAGTTCCTCGTCACCCACTTGTTGGGCCTCTTCTCAAGAAGCAGGTCGCCAGGATGGCTCAGCAGTACCGAAACCGCCATGGCCTCAAGCGCCACCCGAAATTGGTTGCCGGATGGAGTGAGAAAGCCATGGGCGAGAAGCTTCACGGAAGTGTAAAGGGCCTCCACCAACGCGTAGACATGCGCAGTCAGATTCGAAAATCGCTCGTCCGGTGCTTCGTGTTTCTCAAATTGCAGAAAGCCTAAATAGGACTCCTTAACTGAGCCACATATCTCGTGAATGGACTCAGAGAATGCCTCTCTGAACAGATCGACGGAACTGCCATACTGCATGTCGAACACGTTCGCGACCAGTTCGTCGACATTTAATGGATCTATTTTATGCATCTCTTCCTTGGCTTAACAGTGTAATCAGTGGAACTCATTCCATCATATAAGAGCATATAGACGGACGAATTTTCCGCTTATTACAAACCGCTTGCCTAATTCCACTTATTGAGATATGGAGCTGTAAAATATGGAAAATAAACAGAAGTTTCATCCCAATCCCAAACTCAAGTTAATACACTATACACTATACTACACCACTTACACTATAGGGGTCAGGCCCACGCAATTGACGTTTTCCGGCCAAGTATCAGGGGTATTCCAGGGACGCCGTACTTAATTATTGAGCACGACCAAAGCCAGGCAACAATTGAGGGGTGTTTCTCCCTTAAAGTTCGGGGGGACTCCCTTTATTGCCGACTAAACCCGGTGCGCAGCTTTCGTAGTACGCAATGGCCTCAAGCAATTCTTTGTCGGCTTCGGGGTGAAAATCGAACGTCATCGTCCAAAGTTCTCTCTGATTCGCGCAAAGACCTGATCTCCCGGCATGGGATTGACACGTCCTGAACGGAGTTCCGCAAGGCCGCGCTTGGCAACCCCTGCCCATTCCGTGTCAATATCCGGCGGGTTTGGGACATTAAGTGTGCGAAGGAGAGAGTCAACCACGATGATGCGCTCCTCTACCGGGAGTGCACTGGCCTCTTGGATAATATCCTTTGTTGTGCATCACATACCTCCATAATCCGGGTCTGAGCGTACCACAGGATTCCATCTTGCGCAATTCACGATAAGGTGACGGATGGTACACACAATCACGCCAGGTGGGCGTGATACAAATTGCCCGTTAATATTCCGAAGTCAACTGGCTCAACTGGGCGAGGGAGAAGACGGGGCCGTCTTTACAGATGTATTTGCTTCCTACGTTGCAGCGGCCGCATTTGCCGACACCGCATTTCATACGCATTTCGAGGGAGGTGATGATGTTTTCCTGAGAGAATCCCAGTTCGAAGAAAAGCGGCAGGGTGAGGCGCACCATGATGGGGGGGCCGCAGATCAGGGCGACGGTGTTTTCCACGCTGGGGCTGATGTCGCGACAGATAGTGGGCACGAAACCGACCTTGCCCTTCCAGCTTTCATCGCCCCGGTCCACGGTGATATTGAGATCGATGTCGTCCCGCAGTTCGCAGGCGGCGAGTTCTTCCTTGTAAAGCAGAAGCCCCGGCATCCGGGCGCCGTAAACGACGGTAATTTTGCCGAAACTGGCGCGGTGCTCTTCGTAAAGCATATAATTGATGAGCGACCTAAGGGTGGTAAAGGCGAAACCGCCGCCCACGATGACCACGTTCTTCCCTTTCAGATATTCAATAGGCCAGGAGTTACCCAACGGCCCTCTGACCCCGATCTGCGCTCCTTCTTCCATTTCGTGGAGCGCACTCGTCACCACGCCCGCCTTTTGCACGGTAAATTCCAGATAACCGGGCTGGGTGGGGGAAGAGGCGATCCCGATGGGCGACTCGCCCTTGCCGAAAACGGAAAGTTCCGCAAACTGTCCGGGCAGATAACGGAAATTTTGCTCATCTTCCTTATTCACGAAGGTGAGGCGGAAGGTCTTGATATCCTTCGTGTCAACTTCCGTAATGATTTTATCTACGATGACCGGAATGGGCAGATAGGGATTTTGCATTAGCTCTCTCACCATTACAATTGCGCGATATCAGCAATAATTTTCCTGATATCAATATTTACCGGGCAGCGTCTCACACAGCGGCCACAGCCAACACAGGACATCGCCCCGAAATTGTCCACATAATACTTGAATTTGTGCATGACCCGCTGGCGCCAGCGCTCTTTTTGCGAAGTCCGGGGGTTGTGCCCCGAGGCCGCCTTGGTAAAGATGGGAAACATGCAGGAATCCCAGTTCCTGATCCGCACGCCGTCGTTGCCCTTCGTCTCATCATTGATATCGAAGCAATGGCAGGTGGGACAGAGGTAAGTGCAGGCGCCGCACTTGAGGCACTTGCCGTGAATCGTGTCCCAGAAGGCGTGTTCAAAGCTGCGGTCGAGAATCGGCTTGATGGCCTGGGCGGGCGGGGCCGTCTTGATCTCCCGCGCCGCCTGGCTCGCGATTTTTTCCTGC
>JBAQLR010000018.1:0-1863 GCA_049302035.1 Syntrophales bacterium | reverse complement strand
CCTCGGGCATCAACGACGGCGCGGCGGCGGTGCTCGTGATGAGCGCGGACAAGGCGAAGGAATTGGGCTTGAAACCGCTGGCCAAGATCAAGGGCTATGCCTCAGGCGGCGTGGATCCGGCTTACATGGGCCTGGGGCCCATCCCGGCGACGCGCAAGGTGCTCGGCAGTCTGGGGCTGACCATGAAGGACATCGATCTGGTGGAGCTGAACGAGGCCTTTGCCTGTCAGGCCATCGCCTGCCTCCGGGAACTGGACGTCGATTTGGAAAAGTGCAATCTCCAGGGCAGCGGCATCTCCATCGGCCACCCCGTCGGAGCCACCGGGGCGCGGATCACCTACAGCCTGGCCATGCAGATGCAGAAGCGGGATTGTCGGCTGGGCCTTGCCACCCTTTGCATCGGCGGCGGTCAGGGAATGGCGATTGTGCTGGAAAGAGTGTAGCTTTAGAAAGGAGCGTCTATGTCTTACAATAACATCCTCTTTACTGTAGAGGAAGGTGTCGCCACGATTACCTTCAACCGGCCCAAAGCCCTGAATGCCATGAATTCCGAGACCATGACGGAGCTGCTGAGTGCCGCCACCGTCTGCAAAAATGACGCAAATATTAAGGCCCTGATCTTAACGGGGGCAGGCGAAAAAGCCTTCGTCGCCGGGGCGGATATTGCGGAGATGCGAGATTTACGAGCCGCCGAGGCGGTGACCTTTATGGAAAAAGGCAGCGAAACGCTGCGCTTTCTCGAAACCCTGCCCAAACCGTCCATCGCGGCGGTCAACGGCTATGCCCTGGGCGGGGGCGCGGAGATTGCCATGGCCTGTGATGTCCGCTTTGCGGCGGAAAATGCCCTTTTTGGCCAGCCGGAAATAACCCTGGGGATCATTCCCGGCTGGGGCGGCACGCAGCGTCTGGCCCGCCTGGTGGGCTTGGGCCGGGCGAAGGAGTTGATCATGGGCGGTGCGACGATCGATGCGAAACGGGCCTATGAGATCGGCCTGGTAAATAAAATCCTCCCTGGGGATCAACTCCTGGCGGAAGCCCGTAAATTTGCCGCCAAGCTGGCAGGATTGCCGGCCTTTGGCCTGAAGATGATCAAACACAGCATGAACTTCGGTTATGATCTCCCCCTGGACAACGCCGCCCGGTTGGAGGTGGAATGTTGCGCCCAGTGTTTCAGCACCGATGACCAGAAGGAAGGCATGACGGCCTTCCTGGAAAAGAGAAAACCGACCTTTCGGGGATGTTAGTGAGTTAGAGGAGTGTTTATGCAGGGTGAATTAGTTGATTCGTTAGCGCTAAAAAAGGAAACAAAAATCGTCTTCCTGGTTATGGACGGTCTCGGCGGGTTGCCCATGCCCGGCGGAGATCAGACGGAACTGGAAACGGCCTTTACGCCCCATATGGATGCCTTGGTGAAGAAATCCGTCTGCGGCCTCCTTGACCCCGTGGGGGACGGCATTACGCCGGGGAGCGGTCCGGCCCACTTTGCCCTTTTCGGCTACGACCCCATAAAAACGAAGGTGGGGCGCGGCCTGCTTTCCGCCACGGGCGTTGATTTCCCGATGACGCCCCGGGACGTTTTCATGCGGGTGAACTTTGCCACGGTGGATAGAGAGGGGGTGCTCCTGGACCGGCGCGCCGGACGCATCGCCACCGAGGAAACGGAACGTTTGTGCCGGAAGCTGCAGGAACGGGTCCGCCTGACGTCTGCCGCTGCAGCCGGTATAGAAATCTTCTTTTGTGCGGAAAAGGATTACCGGGCTGTCATTGCCCTTCGGGGCGACGACCTGGGGGATGAAGTCGAAGAAACCGATCCCCAGCAAACGGGCTTGCCGCCCCGCCCGCCCCTGGCCTTGACTTCTGCGG
>JBAQLR010000017.1:0-7933 GCA_049302035.1 Syntrophales bacterium | reverse complement strand
CGCCGGCCCCTCTTTGCTGGTAACATTTCTGGAAATCGCCGCAATCTCCTTGTTCCAATCTACCTCAACCTTAACTTCCGCGAGCTCTCCCTCAGACTGCAACAATTCCACCCATTCCCGAAAATCTTTATATGCCATCTAATCCTCCCCTTGCTTAAATGTTATGCGCATCTTCCTCGACATCGTCTTGAAGAAATGCCTTCTTTACCGTTCTTCTTTCTGCTGCTTAGAAAGGCCTGCCATCCACGTCCCAGGGTTTGGGAAGATTAAAGTCTTCGGCCATTACCTTGTAACAATTATAGCCCTGCATGCTATGAGCGGCCCCATAGGGAGACCAGGCCGACCCCGTGCAATAGAGATTTTCTATCCCCGGCGCCTTGTGACGCGCCAGCTCGGCGATTGGCCTTAATCTGCCTGACTGAGAGGGGATGTTATCTATGACGCACCAGTTCCCCGTCGGGGCAAAGTTTCTGGCCAGATGGGCGGTATAATAGGGAGTTATGGGTATATAGCCGCCGATAATGTCCCAACTCACATTGGGCGCATACTCATGTATCTTCTTCACTACTTCCTCGGCATGCTCGGTTTCCTTCTGCTTCCATTCTGCTTCCGAGAGCCGCCAGGCGGGAAGAACAAACTGTTCCGTGAGAATGGTAAAATTTACGTCCGGCGGGGCAATTAGTGAGTCGCCGGGACTGGTCTCGCTCTCCCCGTGATAGGCCATCCCAATATTAAGCTTGGTGGGCCAGATGCCGATCCTTCTTTCGCAACCCTCTTTTCTGAACGTCTCATCATCCATGTCGCCCAGGGCCAGCCACTGCGTCTGCCAGCAGTCGGGGTTCCAGGCCTCGGCCGTGTATCTTGGCCGCTCCTTGAAGGCCCATGTGTACCACATCAGACAGATGTAGTCCCGCTCGATCGCATTTACCTTTCTTAAGAGATCGGCAGAAAGATAGTCCTTGCCGATCAACCTGTTGCAGAGCTGGTCGGGATCAACGTCCGTAACCACGGCTTTTCTTGCTTCGATCTCGGTCCCGTCCTCCAACTTGATCCCCACGGCCCGGCCGTTTTTGATGAGCACGCGCTCGACAGGAGAGTTGGTATAGCCCCGCCCGCCGTTCTCCAGGATTATCTTCTGGGAGGCATGGGCCTTGACATGGGTGGATCCTTTTATCCAACACAACAGCGGCAGGTACATCAGGGTGGTGCCAATGTTGGCCATAAAGCCCGACCCGGCCTGATCGCCCTCAAACCCCAGGGATTGAATGGACCTGGCAAAGGCGTGCCGCACATGGGGATCATCCCAGAGCGCCTTGTTCATCTGGATCGGCGACTGGAATAACCAAGAGGGATCAAGGCCGGAATCAGGCTGCCGGAGCATGCGATCGATCGCATCGGGTTGTCCCGGGGGCGGCGGGGGGTTAAAAAACGCCTCCAAGAGATAGGGTTCCCACTTGGTCTTCAAATTCTTCCAGAGCTTGAGGTAGGTGTCCGCATCCTTCTGGGAGAACCTGGCAATCTCAGTGGCGGTCTTCTCCTGATCAGGATCAACATCTGGAAAAGCCGTGTACTGGATAAGACAGGTATCATCCTCGCTAAAAATAGCCCCGGCGCTGCATTTGGTGTAATCCATTTTTACTCCGTAGGTCTCCCACTCCGGAAAGTCCCAAAAGGTAGGAATATGGTACTGAGCGGTCATCGCCATCGAGCAGGGATTGCCGATAAAACCGGGCGTCGGCTCCTCCTGACACCAGCCGCCCCCCAACTCGTGCCTTTCCTCAAATATGCCGACCTCCAGCTTTGCATACTTGGTGAGATACATTGCCGCGATCAGGGCCTTATTACCCCCTCCCACAATTACTACATCGAAACTTTTATCTGCCATGTCTATTCTCCTTTTAAAATCAAACGACTATTATGGCAAATCGCTCCTTCGCATACTGCTGCCCTTCTTTCCTGACTGCTGAGAAAATTTGCGGTCATGGTTTTGAAGGTTTAATTTCCCCCCCCTTTTTTTTATTGGACAAATCCTGCAAATTGGAGAAGTTGCTTATCTCTGATTTTGAAAGAACGGACGAATCTGGCTTCGCATTACTATTGACAAAGATTCCTGACATGATATGTGGGCATGCCGTCCCTTTTTTAAGTGTCTCTTTTGCGGGCCAATTGCAAAACTAAAAGTTGATGTCATCTTGGAAATTGCGGCAGAAGAATGCGGTCTCTGTGTTTGCAGTTGCCCGCAAAAGGTTTTACGGCTTGAGCATGTTGAAGTAATGAGAGGGATTGCCCGGGAATGATCTGCCATAACGCATTTATCCCGCTTATCGGGATTTTGGGGGACAAAAGAAGTGGCAATCCTTTTTAATAAAAATACGCGCGTTCTGGTGCAGGGGATAACGGGAACGGAGGGCAGCTTTCACGCCCCGCCCGCGAGGCCATCAGTTTTGGTACGAAGGTGGTGGCCGGTGTGACGCCGGGGAAGGGTGGAACCGAGTTCGAGGGGATTCCCATTTACAACCGGGTCAGCGATGCGGTACAGTCGGCAGGCGCCAATGCCACGGCAATCTGTGTGCCCGCCGCTTTTGCCGCCGACGCCATGCTGGAAGCGATCGAGGCCGGGATGGGCCTGATTGTCTGCATGACCGAGGGTATTCCCGTGCTGGACATGGTCAAGGTAAAACATGCACTGAAAGGTTCCGGCGCCTATCTGATCGTACCGAATTCTCCAGGAATCACCACCCCCGGCGTGGGGAAAATCGGCTTCATGCCTAACTTCATCCACAAGGAAGGCGCCGTAGGCGTCATCTCCCGCAGCGGCACCCTAACCTACGAGGTCATCTGGCAACTCACCAGCCTGGGCATCGGCCAATCCACCTCCATCGGGATCGGTGGCGATCCCGTTGTGGGCTCAAGCTTTTTGGATTTACTGGCCCTTTACAACGATGATCCGCAAACGGCAGCGATCGTCCTGATTGGCGAGATCGGCGGCATGATGTGCGTCGATGATAAACTGGAAAATTTGGCGACGGCGCTGAGAAAGTGGGAAGAGGAGGCCCGGAAGCAGTTCGCGAAAGATCCGGGTGCCAAAAGCGCCGCTGAAACATTATCCGGAATGCCGGTCAAAGAACTTTACACCCCGCTGGACATGAGCGGCGATTATGCAGAAAGTCTGGGCTTTCCCGGCTCATATCCCTTCACCAGGGGCGTTCAGCAGATCATGTACCGGTACAGGCTTCGGACGATGCGGCAGTATGTCGGCTTCGGCTCCGCGGAAGACACGAACAGGCGTTTCCGTTACTTGCTGGAACAGGGACAGACGGGGTTGTCGGTGGACGACATCGGCCCCCGTTTATCCTTCTTTTTCAGCTCCCACCAGGATTTCTTTGAAGAGGCGGCCAAGTTCCGCGCGGCGCGCCGGATCTGGGCGCATTTGATGAAGGAGCGCTTCCAGGCGAAAAACCCCCGTTCCTGGATGCTGCGTTACCATGCCCAAACGGCGGGTTGCTCTCTTACTGCCCAGCAGCCCCTTCTGAATATTTTAAGGACGGGATATGAAGCCTTGTCGGCCGTTTTGGGGGGAGGGATTATTCGGGAAGAGGATATCCCCCCCCTAAAGGCTATCGGCATCCGGGAAATATTTGGGCCGGGGACGGAGACCGGGGAGATAATCGCCTATGTCAAGGCCAATCTGTCGGCATAGGCGAAGGTATTCAGCACATTGCCCTGCAGGTGGAAAATATCGAAGCGGCTTTGCGGGAGCTTGCGGCCCAGGGGGTGCGCCTGATCGACAAGACGCCGCGGCTGGGCGCCGGAGGCAAACGCATTGCCTTCCTGCATCCGGCTGATGCCTCGGGCGTCCTGCTGGAGTTGTCGGAAAAAAAAAGGGGGTTATTACCATGTTCATCTGGCTTTTTCACCGTATCAGCGGCGTCATACTTATCATCCTCTTCGGCACAAAAATCTTTACCAGCTTTTTCCTCTTTACCCACGACAAAAAGCCCGATTGGGCACTTAGTCTCCATCGTCATCCCGTGCTCGATGTATTGATTCTCTTTCTCTTCACCTTCCACAGTTGCTATGGCCTGAGAACCGTGGCCGTTGACCTGGGCTACAAAAAAGAGAAACAACTCCTGTGGGTTTCCAATGTCGCGGCATCGGTCATTTTCATCACCCTTGCCTATCTGTATTTCCGGGTATCCTGATTATGCTTGGCCACGACGTGCTCATTGTTGGTGGCGGTCTGGCAGGCCTGCGGGCGGCCATCGGTTTGTGCGACAGGTTCAAGGTGGGGATCATCACCAAGGTTCATCCTCTCCGCTCCCACTCGATCGCCGCTCAGGGCGGCATCAATGCCGCACTGGCCAATCACCCCGAGGGGCGGGACGATACCTGGGAAAAGCACGCCTTTGATACCGTGAAGGGCAGCGACTACCTGGCGGATCAGGCAGCGGTGGAAGTCATGTGCCGGGAAGCCGTCAACATCGTCTATGAGATGGAACACTGGGGCGTGCCCTTCAGCAGATTCGACGACGGTTCCATTGCCCAGCGCCCCTTCGGCGGGGCGGGCTACCCCCGGACCTGTTATGCCACCGACATCACCGGTCATGTGTTGCTGAACACGCTTTATGAGAAGGCCATTTCTAAAGGTATTACCTTTTATAACGAATGGCATGTCCTGGAGCTGGTGGTCCGGGACGGCGTTTGTCACGGCGTGACCGCGCTGGATCTGCGCCGGGGCGAGATCGCGCCCCTCAAGGCCAAGGCGACGGTTTTTGCCACGGGCGGCTACGGGCGGGTTTACCTGCATTCCACCAACGCCTTGATCAATTCGGGCAGCGGCATCGGCATGGCCTACCAGGCCGGCGTTCCCGTGAAGGACATGGAATTTGTCCAGTTCCATCCCACCTCCATTATCGGCGCCAACATCCTCATGTCCGAGGCCTGCCGGGGGGAAGGCGGCTATCTGGTGAACAACCGCGGGGAGCGCTTCATGGAACGCTATGCGCCCACCGCCATGGAGCTCGCGCCGCGCGATATCGTGGCCCGGAGCATCACGACTGAAATGGAGGAAGGCCGCGCCTTCGAGCATCCGCTGGGCGCCTATATAAAACTTGATTTGCGTCATCTTGGCGAAAAGCGTATCCTCGAACGGCTGCCCGGGATCAGAAACATCTGTCTCGACTTCATCGGCATTGACCCGGTTACCGATCCTATTCCCATTATGCCTTGTCAGCACTATTCCATGGGCGGGATCGACGCGAACGAGCGTTGCGAAACGGCGGTAAAGGGCTTCTACGCCGTGGGCGAGTGCGCCTGCGTAAGCGTGCACGGCGGCAATCGGTTGGGCGGCAATTCGCTCCTCGACACCATCGTCTTTGGCAAGCTGGCGGCGTTGTTCATCCCGGAGTATCTGACGGGGCAAGCGGCGCCACCGAGCGAGAAGCTCTTGCGGGAGAAAGAGACCCAGGCGGCGGCCCGGCTGCGCCAACTCACGGAGGGCAGCGGCGGAGAAAAATATTACCGGATCTTTGCGGAACTGGCCAAGACCATGAGCGATAACGTGGGCATCTTCCGCAAGCAGCAGGAGCTTGAGGAGGCTTTGCGTATTATTGCCGACCTGAAGAAAAGATACCCACAGGTCAGGGTCTCCTCCCCCAAGCGGCAGATGAACTACGAATTGATGCATGCCCTGGAATTGGGCGCCATGCTCGACGTGGCCCAGACGATCACCCTGGGAGCTCTGCTGCGGGAAGAAAGCCGGGGGGCACATTTTCGTCGTGATTTTAAGACCCGGGACGACGAAAAATGGCTCAAGCACACGCTTGCCCGCCCAGGGGAACAGGGCGAACCGGAGATTTCATTCAAGGGAGTTTCCTTTACCAAGTATCAGCCGATGGCGAGGCAATATTGATTAGAGACGACTATTACACCTTTAAAATCCTGCGCTACGACGCCATGGAACGGTCACTTGAACCATTCCTGGCCTCCTACCGCGTCAAGGTCATCCCGGGCCTTACGGTACTGGCCGTGCTCATCCGGATCAGGGACGAGATCGACGGCACGCTCGCCTTTCGTTCTTCCTGCCGGGCGGCGGTTTGCGGCTCCTGCGCCATGGTGATTAACGGCAAGATCGATCTGGCCTGCCGCACCCAGGTGGCGCCCTTCGATACCGATACCATCATCCTGGAACCCCTGCCCAACCTGGAGATCATTAAAGATCTGGTGGTTGATCTCACGCCTTTCTGGGCAAACTACGAGAAGATCATGCCCTGGCTGGTGCGAAAAAGTCCTGCCCCGGAAAAAGAAATACCCCAGTCCGCAGCCGCGCGGCACAGCTTTGACCAGTACGTGAACTGCATCCTCTGCGCCTCCTGCTACGGGGCTTGTCCTGTCCCGTCGCGCGATCCCGGCTATCTGGGGCCGCATGCCTTTGCCAAGTTGGAGAGATTCATGGGGGATTCCCGCGATGAACGTTCCGCAAGTACGCTTGCCGTGGTGAATCATGAGCAGGGCGTTTGGGGCTGCGATACCGTCTTCCGCTGTATCGACGCCTGCCCCAAGGATGTGCGGCCGACCGATGCCATTGTCGCTTTGAGAAAGAGGCTCGTCAAATATAAAACGAAGCAAATGTTGGGCATGGGTAAAGATGAAGATTGATCATTCCCTCATTACCAGGCGCAGATTTCTGAACACCCTTTTCGGGGGGTGGCTGGCGGCGTTTTCTGCCGGGGCGCTCTATGCCGTGGGAAAATTCGCTTTTCCCACCCTGGGCAAGGAACCGGACTTTGTGGTCTTGAAGGCGGCGGATTACATGAACCTGGCGCCCAACACGACCAAGCTTTTCGCCTGGGGCGGCAAGCCGGGCATCTTCTTCCGGAAGGCCGACGGCGCTATCTTAGCCATTAAGGGCGTCTGCACCCACATGGAATGCAATGTGACCTATAAACCTGCCGAGCGAAAGTTTTACTGCGCCTGCCACAAAGGCTGGTTTGATGAAAACGGGAAGAATATCAAGGGCCCGCCTCCCAAACCGCTGGAGATTTTTGTCCATACCATTGAGGGTGATAAACTCATCGTGGCCCGGAAAGGGGTAAAGGTTGAACTTCCGAAGGCTTAAGAACTGGTTTACCGACCGCTACGACTTCCGCGGCCTTGTCAGGCTGGCGAAAAGCAAGACCGTGCCGGTGCACAGTTGCGATTTTTTATATTACACCGGGGGCATTATCCTTTTCCTCACCGGCTTGCAGTTTATCACCGGCATGATCCTGGCTTTCTATTATGTGCCCCATCCGGATTTTGCCCACAAGAGCATCATGGAAATCGTGACCAAGTTGAACCTGGGCTGGTTTTTTCGCTCTTTCCACCATTGGGGCGCGCAATTAACCCTGCTGTTTCTCTTTATCCATCTTTTTGGCACCCTCCTTGTCAAGTCATATCGGAAACCGCGGGAATTTATCTGGTTCACCGGTTTTATCCTCCTGGGCATCCTGATCTTCTTCGGCCTCAGCGGTTATCTCTTGCTCTGGGATGAACGCGCCCTGGCGGGCGTGAAGGTAGCCACGGGCGGCGTCAAAGCCCTGCCTCTTATGGGAACATTCCTGATGACCTTTTTAAGGGGAGGCGTCGATGTCACCGGGGAAACGCTCATCCGTTTTTACGCCTTTCACGTTGCCGTGCTGCCCCTGGCGACGCTTTTCCTGATCGGCCTGCATGTCCTCCTGGTGCAGTATCACGGCATGAGCGTCCCCCTGCGGGAAGAAAAAAACAGCCCCAAGTCCATCCCCTTTTTTCCCAATGCCTTTTATCATGACTTGCTTGTTTGGCTTTTGCTGCTGGGGGTGACGGTCACGCTCGCGGTATTTTTCCCGCCGGAAATCGGCATCAAGGCAGACCCTTTAGCCCCCACCCCGGAAAACATCAAGCCGGAATGGTA
>JBAQLR010000016.1:0-5355 GCA_049302035.1 Syntrophales bacterium | reverse complement strand
CAACGCATCCGTCTGGCCACCCAGATCGGCTCCGGTCTGGTGGGCGTGCTTTACGTGCTCGACGAGCCCACGGTGGGGCTCCATCAGAGCGATAACGTACGGCTTATCGGGACGCTGAAAAGGCTGCGCGACATGGGGAATACGGTAATCGTTGTGGAGCATGACGCCGACATGATGCTCCACTCGGATCACATCATCGATATGGGACCTGGCGCAGGAATTGGAGGGGGCGAGGTGACCTTTCAGGGGACGCCGGAAGAGATATATCAGGATAAGAATTCCATTACCGGCGGTTATTTATCCGGCAGGCTTGCCATTCCCGTGCCGTCAAAACGCCGCCGGGCCAACAGCTTCATTGTCCTGGAAGGGGCCTCTGAAAATAACCTCCAAAATATCGATGTGCACGTCCCCCTGGGTGTTTTTACTGCCGTTACCGGCGTCTCCGGCTCGGGAAAGAGCACCCTGGTTATTGAGACCCTTTACGTGGCGCTGGCCCGGCAATTAGGCGTTTCACAGGGGCGCGGTCCGCTAAAATTAAAGAGGCTTGTCAGTCGGGGGGGGGTGGAGAGGGCTATTATGATCAACCAGCAACCCATCGGTCGGACGCCCCGTTCCAATCCCGCCACTTACACAGGTGTGCTTTCGCCGATCCGCGATCTTTTCGCCGGACTTGCGGAGTCGCGTATCCGCGGCTATCGGCCGGGACGTTTCAGTTTCAATGTCAAGGGTGGCAGGTGTGAATCCTGTGAAGGCAATGGCCTGATCAAGATTGAGATGCATTTTCTGCCCGATGTTTATGTCACTTGCGACGTCTGCGGCGGCAAGCGCTTTAATCGCGACACCCTCGAAATCAAATATAAGGGGAAGAGTATTGCCGAGGTTCTGGATATGACGGTGCAGCAGGCCCTGGCCTTTTTTGAAAATATTCCTGCCATCCGCAGCAAGCTGCTCTTTCTGAGCGAGGTCGGTTTAGGCTACCTGCGGCTGGGACAGTCGGCGACGACTCTGTCGGGAGGCGAGGCGCAGCGGATAAAACTCTCCCGGGAACTGGCCAAACGGACGAACAGCAATACCCTGTATATCCTTGATGAGCCGACCATCGGCCTGCATTTTGACGACATCAGAAAGCTTCTCGATGTCCTGATGCGCCTGGTGGATATGGGCAATACGGTCGTCGTCATCGAACATAACCTAGATGTCATCAAATCAGCCGATCATATCATCGACCTTGGTCCGGAAGGTGGACCGGGTGGCGGGCGGATCGTCGCAAGCGGCACGCCCGAAGAGGTGGCCCACCACAAGGAATCGCTGACGGGCCGCTTCTTGCGACCTTTCTTTTAATTGAAATCACTAACGCGTCTTGTGGATTATTCCGCTTTGATGTATGAAACTCAACCGCCCTCGACATAATCGAGGATGGTTGAGTTTCATATCAATAGAGAAGGAGTGATTATGGGATATCGTGATTTAAGGGAGTTTTTGCAACGGCTCAAACAGGAAGGCGAACTTATCGAAATCGAGGAGGAATTGGACCCCAAATATGAAGTGACGGCAATATTGGAAAAACTAGGCGGTCAGGAGTCGCCCGCCGTGCTCTTTAAAAACGTCAAGGGTTATAATATTCCTGTTGCGGGGAATTTGCTGGGAAGCAGGAAGCGACTGGCCTTAATACTTGAAACTACAGTGGCAGGCATGCACGAGGAGTACCTGAAGAGAAAGTCCCGGGGAATTCCCGCCCAAATGGTATCCCAGGCTCCGGTAAAAGACGTCGTGATCCGGGATAACATTGATCTTATCTCTCTCCTTCCTATCTTGACAAACCATGAACTGGATGCGGCTCCTTATATTACCCAGGGACTCGTATTCATGCGAGACCCTGTTTCAGGAAAAGTAACGGTAGGAGTCCACCGGTTGCAGGTTAAGGGTAAAAATCGCCTCTGCGTTCAACTTGTGAGCCGCACCTCCACGGAATTTTATCGACATGCCGAAGAAAGAAACGAACCCCTGGAAGTGGTTGTTGCTATCGGAGTGGACCCGGCCTTGTTGCTGACGGCCGTTACCTGGTTTCCTTTTGGCGACAAAATAGAACTGGCGGGAGGATTGCGTGGAGCTCCGCTGGAAATGGTGAAAGGGGAAACCGTGGGGCTGGATATTCCTGCGCATGCGATGATTGTGCTGGAGGGGAAGATTCCCCCCCATGTGCGGGAAACCGATGGACCTTTCGGGGAAAGTTCCGGGTATTATACCACCGTCCAGAGCCCGGTGGTGGAAATCCAGGCCGTCTGCTGCCAAAAAGATCCCATTTACGCCGTCTTCAAACCCTGGTCTATTGAAGACGATTTAATTCTCAATATTTCCTGGGCAGGAGAGGGTTTCAAAAAACTTAAGAACGATCTGCCGTCCCTGCGGGGCTTAAAGCTGAGCTGGAACGCTTCCACGGCGATTATCTCCATCAAGAAAAGAAACGAGGGGGAGGCCAGAAGGGCGATTTATCTGGCCTTGATGAATAATTTCTATATCAAGCAGGCAATTATCGTCGATGATGACGTGGATATATACAATCCCCGAGAAGTAGAATGGGCGATTGCCACGCGGTTTCAGCCTGACAGGGATTTAGTGGTAATCCCGAATGTAGAAGCAAACCCCCTGGATCCTTCCGTGCGGGACGGGGTTATTGGCTCCAAATTTGGTATCGATGCCACCAAAGCCCTGGGAGAGGATGATAGATTTAAAAAGATTGCCGTCCCCCCGGAGGCGGAAAATAAAGCGAAAAAGATACTGGAACGACATAATCTATAAGCGGCGGAGTTCGTACTCGCTAGCAAGGGTCAATTCCAGCCGATGCTTCCTTTTTTCCCAGCCGGGCATCATTTTCTCCAAGAGCCGGTAAAACTCCGGGCCATGGTCGGTGTACGGCAGATGGCTCAATTCATGAAGAATGACGTAGTCGATGCATTCTCGGGGCGCCCGGATCAAATCGATGTTCAGCGTTAGCCTTCCATTGGGGGAAAGACTTCCCCAGCGTCACAAAGCCGACATCGCTCAGGTGCTCATGATACTTCAGGGCCGCCGCCTTGCTCGGCGCGGGCGTATTTCCGCTTCAGATCGGCCTGCTGTTTTCGGGTCAGCCCCTGGGTGTGGCGGTCGAACCAGAGGTTGATGGTGGCCTTGTTCTGTGCTATCTCCACATGGCGGCCCTCATAGAGCAGCGGGACGGCCGCCTTGTCCTCCACCGTGTAGCCTCTCCCATTCTATGGACTTAAATTTCTTATATATTTGAGAAGCATAGTGAGATTTTTACATTATACGCAAGGGGGAGATAAGAGGATATATCGGGGCTGATATTTATCAGCCCCGATAATAATCAGAACGGTTTAACATCCATTTGGGCAGATAATTTGGGCAGATAATTTGGGCAGATAATTTGGAATCTGCAAAATCACAGAATACTTGATTTTCTTTTGCCATTTTTTTAAGGCTCACCAGGAGAAGATCCAGAAGAAGATGTCCCAACAGGTCGGTAAATTCTTCCAGCTTTTTTTCCAGCAATTCATCTTCGTAGATATTCATATTTTCCCCTTTTCGTCAGAATATTTCAGTTGCCGAAAGACGTACATGCTCTGCCGTAACGCTTGTTGATTCGTCTCTGGCTGCGGCGACAATGGCGCCTCGGGCCAAATGATTTGCTTTACGGAAGAGCCCTCCCGAACCCTGGTGAATGGCAGTGACGGCAGCGTCTTCAAAGAGCATCCGTTTCACTCCGGCAATTGCGAGATGATGCCGCAGGTAATCATCCATGGTTTTCAGATCGATTCCCAGCTCGGAAAGGATCTGCCGGTAGAGCTCTAAAATGGACCCCGATGTGGCGGTGATGTAGATGATTTTATATTCGGAGGGATGGAAGCCGCCGATAACATAGCGAAGCGCTGTCGATTTGCCGCTGCCTATTTCGCCGGTGATCAGGGCCAGAGCCCCCAGGCGGATGGCGTACTGGATGCGATCCTGCACAGCCGAAAGGGATGGCGTCCTAATTTCCCGAAAAAATTATACCTATGCCATGCCAGGGGGTCGGATATCCAGGGCTTTGAGGATATCCCGCTGCGCCTTGGTTACCTCCGTGAGGATATGACCGTACTTCCCTGAATATTTAACCTTGGTCAATGTCTTCATCTCCTGTAGCAGCTCGCGCACCGTGTATTTCTCGATGAGTTCCGATGAGCGCATCTCCTTGCATATCGCGCTGATGAGGATTAGAGCTATGAACTGCACGAAAAGCCTTCCGTCTACGGTAGCCGATGTATGCATCCGCAACCGCTTCAGGTCGAGTGAGTTCTTCAGGTCGTCGAAGCACTTCTCCACCGCGTCCTTGTCGCGGTAGACCCGCATGGCTTCCACCGGGTCCTTGATCCCGTTGGAGAGCAGCGCCTGAAAACCCGCGTAGCGGCTGATGTATTGGCTCACCGCCTCCGCGTTGAAAGAAACCTGCAGGCCACGCTTGGGGGTTGTCTTCTGGATGAGAAAGTCGTCATAGGCCTTCTGATGGTCGACCACCGGTTTGCCCAACTCGAGCTCGCCCTTGTACTGGAGCAGTTCCTCGTTGAACTTGTCCACATCCTTGGCCCGTTTGGTGGCGTTGTAGTACAGATGCAGGTAGCAGCGGCGCTTCTCCTTCCCCCAGGGATACAACCGTGAATGGACATAGAGTACCTCGTCATCGAGCTTGCGGTACCCCTCGGGACCGTGGATGGTCTCGTGGATGTCGTCTATGGCTTGTCGCAGCCATGTGTTGCTCAACGGCACTGCTAAGGTGAATCGGTCGCGGTTTTCCACCAAAGCATCCACGTTCTTCTTGCTGTAGAAGCCCTTGTCCATCACGTAGTGCAGCCGCTTGACCTCCAGTGCCTTGAAGGTCAGCACGAGGTTGCGCAGCGTGGAGACGTCGCTTATGTTGCCAGGCACCCGGTGGTAGTACACCGGCAGCGCGGACTTCTGGCCGAACAGCATCGCGAGGTTCAGCTGGGGGAGCTTCTCCTTGTCGCGGTTGTGGCCCCATTTGATGAATTCGTTGAGTTCCGAATACGACGATACCGACGTGATGTCGTAGCAGATGTAGTCGTCCTCCAAGACCTTGCCTATCCACTTCGCGAGGAAGGTCTGCTTCCCGTCGGTCCCTATGGAGGAAAGTATTTCGCTTATGCGCTGGCTTGCCAAGGACGCCGCGAGGGCGGGTTCATGGCTTTTCGCCCAGGATTCGCAATAGCTGAGCGCTCCACCCTCTATGGCGAGGTAGTTGGCCATCGCCAGGATCTGCCGGTGGGTGTCGGGAAAGCAGGCCTTCAGCAATTTCTCCAGACC
>JBAQLR010000015.1:0-17044 GCA_049302035.1 Syntrophales bacterium | reverse complement strand
ATCTTTCTTACCCACCAACCGCATCGCCAGTCCCTGCTTTTTGATGCAAAACAGATGAAAAATGTTCCTTGACAAGCAAAAACAGCCCCCCTATACTCCCCCTGCGAAAAAGGAAGTTCTTATCCCTTGAAATTCTTTTCCCGGAACCGCTCCACATGATAGATATCTGCCGACTGCCCTACCGCCGCACCACCAAGATAGCATCCCCGTTCGCGGCTAAAAGGAAGAGGGCATCATTGCCGCGCCCTTCGACATGACGGCGCTCAATGATCTGCACCGCTTCCAGTTCGTGATGGGTGTCTGCGACAGAGGACATACCGGAAATCCGCAAACGGAAGTGGAGCAACCAAAGAGGAGGAATGTATGAGGGGGATACAATAGATATCTGAGGTCAATATGGGGAAAGACAAACGCAAGAGCCTTCTCGAAGAGACACTGTCCTGTGCCGGTATAATCGTCGATGGCAGCAATCCCTGGGACATCCAGATAAATGACGAGCGGTTCTATGGAAGGGTCATAAGAAAAGGGAGCCTCGGCCTCGGCGAGTCCTACATGGACGAATGGTGGGAATGTGAAAAACTCGACGAATTCTTTTACAAACTTCTTCCCTCTAACCCCGCCGAGAAGATAAAAAGGAAGTCGAAGCAGTTGATTCATGCGCTCCCCGCGGTGATTTTCAATCCAGGCAAAAAGTCGAAGGCTTTTCAGATCGGAGAGCACCATTACGATATCGGCAACGAACTCTACACGCATATGCTGGACCGAAGGATGATTTATAGCTGCGGATACTGGAAGGACGCAACGGACCTCGATTCCGCTCAAGAGGCAAAGCTCGACCTGATTTGCAAAAAAATGGGATTACGTTCCGACGAGAAGGTGCTCGACATCGGCTGCGGATGGGGGGGGTTCGCGCAATACGCAGCCGAGGAATATGGAGCAAGCGTAGTCGGCATTACGGTATCAAAAGAACAAGCCGCGCTTGCAAGGGAATGCTGCAAAGGACTGCCTGTCGAAATCAGATTGCAGGATTACAGGGATGTCAGGGAAAAGTTTGACCAAATAGTTTCCGTCGGCATGTTCGAACATGTCGGGTATAAAAATTATCGGACTTATTTTGAGGCAGTACACCGGTGCTTGCAAGACCAAGGGCTTTTTTTGCTGCACGTTATCGGGGACAGTCGATCAAATGTGGCTGTCGATCCGTGGATCGGCAAATATATCTTTCCGAATTCGATGATTCCCTCAATGAAGCAGATCAGCGCCTCTGTTGAGGGGTTATTTGTTGCTGAAGACTGGCATAATCTCGGCTGCCACTACGATCTCACTCTGATGTCGTGGTTTGAAAATTTCGACAAAAGCTGGCCGAAATTGAGAGATAAATACGGAAACAGGTTCTACCGGATGTGGAAATACTACCTCTTGAGCTGTGCAGGAGCATTCCGCTCCCGGTACATGCACGTGTGGCAGATAGTCTTTTCTAAGAAAGGGGTCCCAGGGGGATACTGTGCGATCCGATAGTTCAAGGAACATAAAACGTATCACGGCCGCCGGGTTGATGGATTACTTGCGTCAACCCGGCATTTCTCGCAAACAGCGCATGGCTTTATCGACAGGCCAGATAATGGCTGTCAAGGGTGTCATGAAAATTCAGGTAATGATGACAACTCAATTTTTTCAACCTACATCAACTTATTTCAGCATATTAAGAAAAAGACCGGCCGACAGCGCCGTACCGATCACGCCTGCCACATTGGCACCCATGGCATGCATGAGGATGTAGTTGTGCTTGTCATCCGCACGGGCTATTATCTGGGAAACACGGGCAGCCATGGGTACAGCCGAAACGCCAGCCGATCCGATAAGCGGATTGATCTTGTCCTTAAGGAAGAGATTCATGAATTTGGCGAGCAGGAGGCCGCCAACCGTGCTGAGGGAAAAGGCCACCAGACCGAGGACAAAGATAAACAGTGATTGAGGCTTGAGAAAAACTTCCGCAGACATTGTGGCTCCGATACACACCGCCAGAAAGATGGTCGCAATGTTGATCAGCTCATTTTGAGCCGTATTGGAAAGACGCGTGGCCACGCCACATTCTCGAAACAGGTTGCCAAGCATGAACATCCCCATCAGCGGCGCCGCGCCAGGAGCCAGCATGCACACCACGAGGGTCGCTACGACAGCAAACCCAATTTTCTCAAGTTTGCTCACTTTGCGCATCTGCTTCATGCGGATCATCCGTTCCTCTTTGGATGTGAGAAGCCTTATAATTGGAGGCTGAATGATAGGCACCATCGCCATGTAAGAATAGGCAGCCACGGCATTAGAGCCGAGAAGGTGAGGCGCCAGTTTTGACGTGAGGAAGATGCAGGTCGGCCCATCCGCTCCGCCGATGATGCCGATGGAGGCCGCCTCCTGAAGGGTAAATCCGAACAGGAGGGCGCCGAAAAATGCCACGTAAACCCCAAATTGGGCAGCCGCGCCCAGCAGGATGGTTTTGGGGTTTGCCACACAGGGACCAAAATCGGTCATCGCGCCGACGCCCATGAAGATGATAGGTGGCAGCAAGTCCCACTTGACGATGGCAAAATGATAAAAAACCCAGAGAAAATTGTTTTCCTTCATGAATTCTGTAAGCGGTATGTTTGCAAGCAGGATTCCGAAGCTGATCGGCACCAGCAGCAGCGGTTCATAGTCCTTCTGTACAGCCAGAAAAAGGAAAACCATGGAAACAGCCCACATTAGCACGTTTCCCCAAGTGATCTGCATAAAACCCGTCTTTTGAATCATTTCAAATAGTACATCCATTTTTATTCCTTTTTTCTTCTTATTATGGCTTTTCCTTCGAAATCGGGCCACGTTCGATAATTCTTACCAGCCGCGAAAAAAGGTTTATGCATATCTCCAGGAGGATAAGCCCGGCAAATACGCCACTCAACCCGACAAACGCCAACTGAAAACCCTTCTCCCATTCAATCAAAACCGACACCTCCTTATATTACGTCCCTTTATCCACAAAATTTAGAAATGTTTCCTGAAATAACCCATCAGGTGCGAAACATTATCAAGTTCATCAAGCGAAAGAATGGTTTTTATCACCTGCTCGACTTCTTGACCGGACAGCATGTGCGCTGCATTTCTCTCGAACTTTGCATATAGCTCCCGGTCGTCCATTGCCCCTGAAACCTGCCGGACATCTCTTTCCGTGTAGCGTGTCTCTCTTTTTGTGTTTTTATCCCGGACAACGACCTCAACAACGGATTTTCTCTCCTCGTGATGGCTGGTTGCAGGCGTAAAAATCTTCACCCTTTCCATAAACTCCCTCACCTTCGGAGATTGGTAGATTTCCTTCTCCTGCCATCGGCGTCCTATTTCAATGCGGTGCGCGGCCACCGCAAAGACATAAGCCGCGCTGAACTGGGCATCGATCTGATTTTCAATATTTCTGTTTTTCCACAGAGAAAGTTCCCCAAGGAGGTTTACGACAACGTTAACTTCCTTGACGTCCTGGGGGGCAATAGCAAATTTGTTAATGATGGCCCGAAAGATGTCAAGGCCGCCATGCATTGCCCCGCAACAGGGATATCTCTTGTATCCCAGGGCACCTGAAAAAAACCATACCTTCCCGATACCGCTCCGGACAATTTCCGGATTCCATCCGGCTGCGGCAAATGATTTCCAGAAGGCAAATTCACCATCAAAGACATTATGAGCTCCTGTGTATCCCTCATCTGCGAGTAATACGGCGGTAACTTCAGCCTGAGATATCCACCCTGACGGAGAAAATTTGGACATGGACGCAGGCACGGTTTCCGCAAACTGCATCAATGTGGGTACGGGACACATCGAGGCGCCGATGCCAAAGGCCTGCTCTATTTTTTCCGATGTCAGCCTTGATATTTTAGCCGCCCCGGCAATGCCACCGAAGATATTCACGCCGTAGCCGTGTGTGGGGAGCTGTAGCGATATCCCATTTTCTGCTGTCTTTTTAGAAAGTGAGCCGGCAATAACAAGCCCGGCGCTTACCCTCTGGGCAATTTCATGGGAAAGGACTATCGCTGTAATCAGGTCTTTGCCGCTGGCATTTTTCCATTCTGCAACAGCAAGAGGAGCAGCCAGGACATAGGGAGTAATGTGGCCGGAGGGGGCGCACAGCGCATCATAATCCAGAGCATTAAAGAGTTCTCCATTGGCAAAAGACGCCCCGGCTGCCGAGGCTTTTTCCCCGGACCCGATAATCGTCGCCTCTTCGGACGAGCCATAACTGCTGGCGACTTTGAGAGCAATTTGGCCCTTTTGTGTACATGTCCCTGCCATCGCGCAGCCAAGGGAATCCAACAGGAGTCGCTTGGTTTCATCGACCAGCTCTTTCGGAATATCACCAAATCCTGTTTCGCCAACGAACCCTGCCAGTATGGATGCTGTATTTCTCATTTAATTTTTCAATAATGGGGTTAAAATCGAACCAACACAGCCCCAAGTACCAATAATTTTAAGTTCCTATAACATGAAAGTGGCAAGACAGCAACATTGTTAAAGTTACTCCTGTTATAGTGCAGGGACATCCCCGTATTTATACTTGACGATTGATGAGAATCCGGATAGATCTCACCTCATGCCAAGGATCGCCCGCATCATTGCATCCCATTATCCCCATCATTTTATATTTCCTGATATGGATTTTGTATTTTATGAATGAAATTAATGATATATACGTGGACAGGTTGTATCCATATCTTGCTCTGATCAGGATTCCTTATTTTTCTTCCGGCCTTGAAAAATCATTTGCCAATATATTTCTAATTATTGATGAGGAATTAATGCTGATCGACGCCGGTCCCTATACCAACGGTAAAAGCGAAAAGCTTTGTTTTGCCCTTAAAAAATTAGGTTTTGATATTAAAGACATATCCCGGATCATTTATACACATTCACACCCTGACCACATGGGCGGCGGGATTGGAACCGACGAATATAAGGGAATACGCCACTGCATATACTGGGAAGCAAAAGAGTGGGTGGAACAATATGGTGAGTATGTCAGCTTGGTAAAATCCATTGCAAAAAATGCTTTTCGTGAGCAGTTGGTTTTGTATCCGGAAATGGTGAGTATGTATTCTGATGTAATTGATCATTTCTGGAATCTTTCCTCCGGTAAAATAGAGATAAATGAAGCGCTGCATGACGGCGATCTGATCAGTACGGGAAAATTCAGGTTCAAGATTATTTACACGCCCGGGCACAGCCCCTGGGATATCAGTTTGTGGGAAGAGAAAAATGCTCTGCTTTTTTCAGGCGATTTTCTTCTCGGCAAAAGCTCGACATTGACCGGTGGCTTCAATGGTTTTGGCTCCGATCTGATATCTTATGAGTCTTCAATAAAAAAAATACATAAATACCTTGATAAGACAAAATGTATATTTCCAGCACATGGGCCATCGCTTACTTCCTTTTCAAACCTGACCGGCTCTTTATTAGCGATTGTTAAAGAGAGAGAAAATAATATCTTCAAAACTATATCTCTAAAAGACAGCAGCATGATGGATTTAATGAAAGTTGTTTATCCCTCCTTTGAAAGTGTTATCGTTTTTGCACGATGCCTTGGAATAGTTCTTACGCACCTGGAAAAGCTTGAAAACGAATCAAAAATTTATCGCTATAAAGACGGCGATGAAGTACGTTTTGCGCCTGCCTGATGTGTCCTAACCCATACTTGACTTGACAAACACTGTAAAAACAAGCCCTCTCCAGATTACCATTATTTATTGAAGTCAAGAAGGGAAGTCGGTTTGGTTTTGTAGCAGCTTTCGACAAATGCGAAAAAGCAGCATGTCCCCATACTTCTACAAACGCGGGCCGCCACTTAATTTTGCGTTGGCCGAAAAAATCGATTTGACATAGTCTATAGTGTGGGTTAGTACAGCTATAGAAAGCCACATTATAGAGGTGCGATATGAGAACCATTCAGATGACACTTGATGATGATCTTGTCACAGCGGTAGATCGCGTTTCCAAGGAACTTCAAACAAGTCGTTCTGCTTTCGCAAGAAAAGCGCTTCGTGACGCCCTTGCTCGTTACAGCCTTGTGCAACTTGAACGTAAGCATCGCCAAGGGTACGAGCACTACCCCGTTGACGCAGATGAGTTCTCAGTTTGGGAAACTGAGCAGGCTTGGAGTGATGAATGAAACACGGTGAAATACGTTGGTACAAGTTCATGCCGCCAAATAAAAAGCTGCCAGTTCTCATCCTGACACGAGATTCTGTGCTGGAATACCTTGGAGAAGCAACAATCGCTCTCATCACAACTAAAATCCGTAATATACCCTCTGAGGTATTTCTCTCGAAAGCTGACGGCATGCCCCAGGATTGTGCTGTCAATTGCGATCACTTGCAGACTGTTTCAAAGGGGAAGATCGGGGCATTGATCACATTTCTGCCTTTGCCAAAAATGGTTGAAGTTAGGCGTGCAATCCGTTTTGCCCTAGATATTTAAGATAGGCGTAGCCAACCACCGCATCCAGCCGACGCCGCGGAATCTGGGGACGATACTGGTTTCTGAAATAACTGGTATGGTGTCCCCAGATTTACGTTCCTAACAGGGGACAAATTGCCTTGTCAGGGGTGGCAAATTTTGTTATTTTACGTGCCAATTCGAGAGAGAAAGGCAGCAAATAGCGTCATGACGGATGATAAGTTGGTAGCCAGTGCCAGGGAGGTTCTGAAGATAGAAGCGGAAAGTATCCTTAATCTTATAGACAAGGTGGGGGTAAGTTTTGCCAGGGCCGTGAACATGATTTATGCATCGCCGGGCCGTGTGATCATTACCGGCATCGGCAAATCGGGCCTGGTCGGAAAGAAAATTGTGGCCACGCTTACCAGTACGGGCACCCAGGCAATTTTCCTCCATCCGGTGGAGGGGATTCATGGAGATATGGGAATTGTCACGAAGGATGATGTCATTCTGGCCATTTCCAACAGTGGTGAAACAACGGAACTTAATTTGCTCATCAGCGCCGTCCACCGTACCGGTGCGCCTATCATCGCCTTGACGGGCTGTCTTGCGTCCTCGCTGGCGCGCAACGCGGACGTAACCATCGACGTAGGTGTGGAAAAGGAGGCCTGTCCCTTTGGCCTGGCGCCGACTTCCAGCACCACCGCCGTGCTGGCGATGGGAGATGCCCTGGCCGTGGCCCTGATTGAAAAACGGGAGTTCAAGGAAAGTGATTTCTACCGCTTCCACCCTGGCGGCAACCTCGGTCTGCGCTTGCGCGCCAAAGTGGCAGATGTGATGATTGTGGGCAAACATATCCCCCGGGTTGTGGCTGGTGCGACCGCCTTGGCGGCTATCGCGGAAATAGACGCCAAAAACAAGGGATTTGTCCTGGTGACGGATGCACAAAACCATCTGCTGGGCATATTGACGGACGGCGATATCCGCCGCATGATTAGTAAAAAAGTGGACTTTAACGTGAGAAGGGTTGAAGAGCTGATGACCCCTTCCCCCAAGACCATCGGGGGCGGCGCCTCGCTCGCGGCGACTATTGAGTTCATGCAGCGGGAGGAAATCACCACGCTGGCGGTAGTAGCGGAGCAGGATGAGCTTCGGGGCTACATCCACCTCCATGACATTCTGGGACGGGGGGGGAGCTTGAAAATATCCCTGCCATGACCGGCCAGGGGAGGCGAAACGCGTAAATTTGCAGCAGAAAAAATTTAACATTAAAGGAAAGCTACGATGAATGTAGAAGTATTTAGGGAGTACGATGTAAGAGGCCTTGTGGACAGGGATTTAAACAGCGACTTTGTCTATGACCTGGGAAGGGCCATTGGTACTCATGCCCGCCGTCAGGGGGTGAAAACCATGACCTTGGGAAGGGATTGCCGTCTCAGCTCGGAAGCCTATCAAGAGGCGATTGGCCGGGGACTCATGGCAAGCGGCATCGATATCGCCGACGTCGGTCTCTGCGCTACTCCGCTGCTCTATTTTTCCATCCGTCATTTACACACAGATGGCGGCGTGATGGTGACGGGAAGTCATAATCCGCCGGAATTCAATGGCTTTAAGATTTGCCTTGGTCCCGATACCATTTACGGGGAGGAGATCCAGGAATTAAGGAAGATTATGGAGGCAGGCCAATATACTGTCGGCGCCGGGACCCGGCAGGTCCGTGATGTGGCCCCGGCATATCAGGACTGCCTCTTTGATAATGTGAAAATTTCGAAGGGACTCAAAATTGTTGTTGATGGCGGGAATGGTGTCGGCGGAATGTTTGCCCTTCCCTTATTTCAACGGTGGGGCTGTGAGGTTAGCGCTATTTATTGCGATCCTGACGGCCGCTTTCCCCATCATTTTCCCGATCCTACCGTTCCAGAAAACCTGCGTGAGCTAGTTGCCCTGGTAAAGGAGAAAAAGGCGGACTTCGGAATTGCCTACGACGGCGATGCGGATCGTCTGGGGGTGGTTTCCGATCAGGGCGAGATCCTCTGGGGCGATGAAGTGCTGCTCTTCTTTGCCCGCTATGTATTGGAGGAAAATCCTGGCGCCGCCATTATCGGCGAGGTGAAGTGCTCCCAGAAACTATATGACGATATCGCCAAGCACGGTGGCCGACCGATCATGTGGAAAGCGGGGCACTCCCTGATTAAGGGCAAGATGAAGGAAGAACATGCGCTCCTGGCAGGCGAGATGAGCGGTCATCTGTTTTTTGCCGATCGTTATTTCGGCTATGACGACGCCATCTATGCCTCGGCCCGTCTGCTGGAGATCCTTTCCCGGACCGGGAAAAAAATCAGCGCCATCATGGCCGATGTCCCCCGTACCTTCAGTACGCCGGAAATCAGGGTAACTTGCCCCGACCATGTCAAGTTTCAGGTGGTGGATGATGTCAAAGCCTATTTCGCGAAGGAATACGATATTATCGACATTGACGGCGTCCGGATACCTTTTCCCGATGGCTGGGGGCTGGTCAGAGCCTCCAATACCCAACCGGTTCTGGTGCTCCGCTTTGAGGCCCTTACGGAAGCAAGGCTTCAGGAAATTAGAACGATGATCGAAACAGTGCTGAAGGAGATCATGGGAAGGCACGTATAGAAGGTGCGGCGCGTCACCCCGGTCCGCCGCGGAACATCTTATTGTCGGGCACAACGATTGTTCCCCAGGAGCAGCGTATGAGTTACATAAAAATAATGATCACGCAGGATCTCGCAATACTTGACAAAGTGTTTCGCTGTGGCAGGGATGAAATGCTCCGGGTGATGAGTCACCCCAGCGCCATGAATCATTACGCCTGGCGCCCACAGACGGACATATTTGAGACGGCAACGGAGCTTGAATTTATTATGGAGCTGGCCGGTGTGATGCTGGAGGATATTGCCGTGGAAGCCGATCGGCGCACCCTGAGAATTTATGGCATCCGCCGGGAAAGACGGCGCCGACAGGATGGCAACTATCTGCTGGCCGAAATACCCGCTGGATACTTCGAGCGTTTTTTCCCCTTAGCCGTTCCCATCGATACGAACACCGTCCAGGCGCGCTATGCTGAAGGCCTGTTGCATGTGCGTCTGGAAAAACTGCCGCAAAATAATATTCGCACCATAACGGTACGCAACAGCTGGTGAAAAGTTTTCATTTTCATTATCCTTACAGGAGTTTACCATGACTGATGAAAAAGCTCCGGAAGATGTCCAAGCGGTTAAAATCCCGGAAATCCTGCCCATCATTCCACTGCTGAATGTTATTGTTTTTCCCAGAATGACGTTCCCCATCGAAATAATTGAAGAAAATGCCATTTCCCTGATTGATGAGGTCATGGCTGGGGACAGGCTTATCGGTCTCGTTCTCTCTAAAAAAGTTTCTCAGAACCCGCAGGCTGCCAGCCCTGACGTGCCATCACAAATCGGCACCTGTGTCGTGATCCTGAAGATGGCTCGCGGCGAGGACAGCAGAATACAATTGCTGGTGCAGGGATTAAGTCGCTTTAAAATCGTAGAACATGTGGAAGGCAAGCCCTACCTCCAGGCCCGGGTGGAGGTGCTGGAAGAGGAAGTGGACATCAAGGACATCGAAATCGAGGCCTTGATGTCCAACCTGGCCGCTCTTTTTGACCGGGTGGTCAAACTGTCTCCCTTCCTGCCCCCGGAATTCGCCATTATGGCCAAATCCATAACCAGACCCGGCACCCTGGCCGACATGATTGCCTCCATCATCAACGCTTCCCCGGAAGAAAAGCACTCTATCCTGACCTTGCTGGACGTGAAGAAACGTCTCCAGGAGGTGACGCGCCTGGTGAACCATCAGGTGGAAATCCTCGAGTTGGGCAACAAGATTCAGTCACAGGTAAAAAGCGGGATGGATAAGGGACAGCGGGATTATTATCTGCGCCAGCAGTTAAAAGCGATCAAGGAGGAGCTGGGTGAGGGGGAAGAGACAAATGTGGAGGTCAATGAGTATCGGGCCAAGATAGAAGAGGGCAATCTCCCCGCAGAAGCCAAAAAGGAGGCGGAGCGCGAGCTTGCGAGACTGGCGCGGATGCATCCTTCCTCCTCGGAATATACTGTCGCTTCGACCTATCTGGACTGGTTGACGGCTTTACCCTGGAATGAGGGCACTAAAGACACCTTGGATATTAAGCAGGTCAGAAAAACATTGGATGAAGACCATTTTGGTTTGGAGAAAGCAAAAAAGCGCATCCTCGAATATCTTGCGGTGCGCAAATTGAAGCCCGATACCAAGGGGCCGATCCTCTGCCTGGCCGGTCCCCCCGGCACGGGCAAGACCTCTATGGGACATTCCATTGCTCGCGCTATGGACCGCCATTTCATTCGGATGTCTCTGGGCGGGGTGCGAGACGAGGCGGAGATCCGGGGGCACCGCCGCACCTATGTGGGCGCCCTGCCGGGCCGCATTATCCAGGGTATCAGGCGGGCCGGTTCCCATAACCCTGTCTTTATGCTCGACGAAATCGATAAGGTGGGCAGCGACTATCGGGGAGATCCCTCCTCCGCGCTCCTGGAAGTTCTTGATCCCGAACAGAACTTCAGCTTTGTGGACCATTACCTGGACGTCCCCTTCGATTTGTCCCGCGTCATGTTCATTACCACCGCGAATATGCTCGATACTATCCCCCCGGCCTTGCGTGATCGCCTGGAGGTTATAGAATTGCCCGGTTACACGCAGGATGAAAAAATCAAGATCGCTGAACGTTACCTGATCCCCCGGCAAATCGACGCTAACGGCCTGAGCGAAGATCAGATCGACATCACCAGGGGAGCGGTGAGGTCGATTATTGCCGGCTACACGCGTGAGGCCGGCGTGCGAAACCTGGAGCGGGAGCTCGCTTCCCTTTGTCGGGGCGTTGCCGCCCAGATCGCGGAAGGTAAAATCAAGCACACGCAGATCACCGTTAAAGAGGTGCATAAATACCTGGGGCCGGTGCGTGTTGCCTATGAAGCCTCAACCAGGGTGTCAAAGCCCGGTGTGGCTATGGGAATGGCCTGGACGCCCACGGGCGGGGACCTCCTTTTTATTGAGGCTACAGCCATGAAAGGCAGGGGGGGGCTTATGTTGACGGGACAGTTGGGTGAGGTAATGAAAGAATCCGCCCAGGCGGCGTTAAGCTTCATCCGTACAAATGCTTCCTCGTTAAAAGTGGCGGAGAATTTCTTTACGGAAAACGATATCCATATTCACGTGCCGGCGGGCGCCATCCCCAAGGACGGCCCCTCGGCCGGCGTCACCATGCTGACGGCTTTGGTTTCGTTTTTTACCGGTAGAAAAGTCAGGCAGGATCTGGCCATGACGGGGGAGATAACCCTGCGGGGGCTTGTGCTCCCCGTGGGCGGCATTAAGGAGAAGGTCCTGGCGGCCCACCGGGCTGGCGTCAAGACGATTATTCTGCCTCAATTGAATAAGAAAGACCTCGACGATCTTCCTCCCAAGGTCAGGAGAGAAATTACCTTCTATTTCGTCGTTGATATGCTGGAGGTATTGAAGTTGGCCTTGGAAAATAAAACGGCGCGTCAAGCAGTGAAGGTGTTATAATGCGCGTGGACGGCTGGCAAGAACCAAAAACAACTTACCGCATATTTTATTGGTGGATGACGCCCTGGAACAGCGGGAGCTGGGCGCCGGGGCCTATGTGAAAAAGCCTTATGTAATGAAAAAAATAGGTTTGGCGATTCGGGCGGCGCTGTCGAAAACGGCCAACATAAGCGGAAAGGTAAGTTGACAGATGGTATTCGGCGAGGCAGCTCCCCCGGCGGATTTTATCAGGGATATTATCGATACAGGTTTGAAAACCAGGGAACATCAGGGGAAAGTGGCCACGCGCTTCCCCCCGGAACCGAACGGTTATCTGCACATTGGTCATGCCAAGTCGATTTGTCTTAATTTCGGCATTGCCGCCCAATACGGCGGCGCCTGCAATTTGCGGCTCGACGACACCGATCCCAGCGGAGAGAGCATGGAGTACGTGGAATCGATCATCCGCGATGTCCGCTGGCTGGGCTTTGATTGGGCCGACCGCCTATATTATGCCTCCGACTACTACGAAAAACTCTACGAATATGCCTTGCAACTTATCAAGCAAGGTAAAGCCTACGTGTGCGACTTGACCGCCGAGCAAATGCGGGAATATCGCGGCACCTTGACAGAGGCGGGTCGTGAAAGCCCTTATCGCCACAGATCCGTGGCGGAAAACCTGGAGTTGTTCCAACGCATGCGGGACGGCGAATTTGAGGAGGGGTCACGCGTCCTGCGTGCCAAGATCGACATGGCCGCGCCCAATATTGTCATGCGTGACCCGGTCATGTACCGCATCAAGAAGGAGACCCACTATCGTACCGGCGATAAATGGTCTATCTATCCGATGTACGATTTTGCCCACTGTCTTTCCGATGCGCTCGAAGGGATTACCCACTCGATCTGCACCCTGGAATTTGAGAACAACCGCCCCCTTTACAACTGGTTCCTCGCAGCATTGTCGATTGCCGATTCTCCGCAGCAGATCGAATTCGCCCGGCTCAACCTCACTTTCACGATCCTGAGCAAGCGTAAACTGATCGAATTGGTGGAAAAAGGAATCGTCGCCGGCTGGGATGATCCGCAGATGCCCACCTTGACGGGCATGCGGCGCCGGGGCTATACGCCGACCGCGATCCGCAACTTCTGCGAGCGGATCGGCGTTGCCAAGAATGATAGCGTGATCGACATGGCCGTATTGGAGAACTGCCTGCGCGAGGATTTGAATGAAAGCGCGCCGCGGGTGCTGGCGGTGCTTCGGCCGCTCCGCGTCATTATTGATAACTATCCCGAGGCTCTGGTAGAGGAGTTCGCATGTCCCTATCATCCCCAGCAGGCGGCCATGGGGGTGCGCCGGGCGCCCTTTGCCCGGGAACTTTATATCGAAGAGGATGATTTCCGGGAGGAGCCGCCTCCCAAGTTTCACCGGCTGTCGCCGGGCCGGGAGGTGCGCTTGCGTTACGGATACTTCATTAAGTGCGTGGGGGTGGAGAAAGACCCGGAGACGGGGGCTGTGACGACCGTGCATTGCACCTACGATCCGGAGACGAAGAGCGGTTTTGCCCCCGATGGCCGCAAGGTTGCGGCCACCATTCACTGGGTATCGGCCGCTCATTCCGTCCCCGCCGAAGTGCGTCTTTATGATCGGCTTTTCGGCAAGGCTGATCCGCTTTCGAACGGCGCGGAGCTTACAGCGCACCTAAACCCGAATTCTCTGGAGATTCTCAGGTCATGTCGGCTCGAGCCAAGCCTTGCGGATGCAACTCCAGGCAGCCGTTTTCAGTTTGAACGGGTCGGCTATTTCTGTGTGGATGCCGTTGATTCCAAGGCAGGGGCCCTGGTTTTCAATCGCACGGCAACGTTGCGCGATTCCTGGGCGAAGATCGCGGCCAAGGGGGGATGAGGGAAGTGTCTCCCTTTACCCCTTTTCTCCATCAAAAATCAATTTCCTTGACAAAGCGGAGACGTCCTGTTAGGCAAACGGCACGGGCGGCCCTTCATGCAGGGGCCATTTAAGGGAAGACGGTGTGAGTCCGTCGCGGTCCCGCCGCTGTGATCGGGGACGAAAGCTGCAAGGTGCCACTGTCGGCAACGACGGGAAGGCGCGGCAAGTAGAATGATCCGAAAGCCAGAAGACCTGCCCGTAAATG
Source organism: Syntrophales bacterium (assembly GCA_049302035.1). Taxonomy (GTDB): domain Bacteria; phylum Desulfobacterota; class Syntrophia; order Syntrophales; family JACQWR01; genus JAPLJV01. The sequence goes on along the minus strand of JBAQLR010000015.1, from coordinate 2,876 downwards.
CGATTGTCTCTCCCCGTGGAAAGGGAAAAGCTAGCGTGCAAGCGGATGAAATACGGCATCCCCCGGCTTTAGACAGGCCGGGGGATTTTTTATTTTTACAGGCAGTTCGTGGGAACATAAATGGCTAAAAAGGTTATTCTGATCAGGCACGGCGATACGGGTGAGCAATACCGGGGCCGCTACATAGGCAGTACGGATGTTTCTCTTTCGCCTGCAGGGCGATTGCAGACGTCGCAACTGCTTAATCCCCTGCGGAAAGAGGCGGCCGTAAAGTACCTGTCAAGTCCTGCCCGACGCGTTTGCGAGACGGCGCAGGCCGCCCTGGCCGGGAGCGGCATTACGCCTGAAATTATTCCCGATCTGCGGGAGATCGATTTCGGGGTCTGGGAGGGGAAGACCTTCGCGGAGATCAGTAGCGACAATCCGGCGGCCGTCAGCTCCTGGGCGGCTTTTCGGCCCGACTTTACCTTTCCCGGCGGCGAAGGGATTACTGCCTTTGCCGCGCGGGTACAGGCGGTGGGCAGGATGATTGCCGCCGATCCGGCGAAAACCATCGCTGTTTTCACGCATGGCGGGGTCATCAGGGTGTTGATCTGCCATTATCTGGCTTTGGACAGCAGCCATTATATCTATTTCGATGTCAAACCGGCTTCTCTCACGACCTTGCTGCTCCATGAAGGGCGCGGGGTATTGACGCGCTTGAACGACCTCCACCATACGGAGGGGGGTGCAAATGGGTGAACTGTTACTCATTACCGGCGGCAGCAGAAGCGGCAAGAGCGCTTATGCCCAGCAAACGGCGGAGCTCCTGCCGGGGCCGCGTTATTTTATCGCCACTTGCCAGATCTGCGATGCGGAGATGGCGGCAAGGGTGATGAAGCACCAGGAGGCGCGAGGCGCAGGCGAGTGGTTGACCATAGAAGAACCGTTTGATCTGGCAGGCGCCTTGCGCGCTGCCGCTGAAGGGAACGTTCTGCTCGTCGATTGCCTGACGATCTGGATAAATAATTTATTGTACGAAGCCGACCAAAAGGGCGAGCTCCTGACGGCAAACGCGATCGCCGCTGTCTGTCAGGAAGTTCTGACTGCTTGTCGTGAATTGAGGGGCACGGTAATCTTTGTGACCGGCGAGGTGGGCATGGGTATCGTACCGGATAATCCCTCGACGCGCCTTTATCGTGATTGTGTGGGAACGTGTAACCAATTGATGGCCGCTGCCGCCGCTCGGGTAATCTTAGTTGCCTGCGGTCTGCCGCTTTTCTTGAAAGGATGACCGATGAGCTTACTTGAAGAAACGATTGCCGCTATTATTCCTCCGGATGACACTTACCGCGCCAAGGCCAGAGAGCGCCTGGAACAACTGGCGCTTCCCTATTGGTCCCTGGGACGTCTGATGGATCTGGCCGAAGATTTGGCGGGCATTACCCGCTCGCTCGCCCCTCCCGTAGCCGGAAAGACAATCGTGACCATGGTCGGCGATCATGGCGTCGTGGTGGAGGGGGTCAGCAAATATCCCCAGGAGGTGACACCTCAGATGGTGCACAACTTCGTCCGGGGCGGCGCCGGCATTAATGCGCTGGCCCGGCAGGCCGGGGCGGTAGTGGTGGTGGTCGATATGGGGGTTGCTGCTGATTTGAGCGGGCTTGCCTCCCAAGGGAAGATAATCTCCAAAAGTGTCGGTACGGGAACGGCGAATATGGCAGTTGGTCCGGCCATGACGAGGGAACAGGCCGTCAAGTCCCTGGAAGGGGGAATCGAAGTAGCGCAAAAACTCGCCGGCTCAACGGATGTCTTCGGTACGGGTGACATGGGCATCGGCAACACCACGCCGAGCAGCGCCATCGTGGCGTTGCTCGGCGGTTTACCCGTGGCGGAGGTGACGGGAGCGGGTACGGGTATCGACGAAGCCCAGCGTTTGCACAAGATTGCCGTCATCGAACAGGCCCTGTCCGTCAATGCCCCGGACAGGCAGGATGGGTTGGATGTGCTGGCCAAGGTGGGCGGCTTTGAAATCGGCGGTATCGCCGGCTTGATCCTGGGAGCGGCAGCGCTGAGGAAGCCCGTTGTCGTGGATGGTTTTGTTTCAACGGCGGCGGCCCTTATCGCCCAGGCGCTTTGTCCGACTGCCGCCGCCTACATGATTTCCGCCCATCAGAGTGTGGAGCGGGGCCATTGCGCCGCCCTGGAAGTCCTGGGGAAAAAGCCCCTCATCGATCTGGATCTCCGCCTCGGTGAAGGCACGGGCGCGGCCTTGGCCATGAATTTTCTTGAGGCTGCGGTCATGATTCTCACGGAAGTGGCCACCTTTGCGGAAGCGTCTGTATCCGAGGCCAATACATGAGACACTTCCTGGCAGCCTTTCAGTTCCTGACCATTATTCCCGTGCCAGGCAACCGGCAGCCGTCCCGGGAGGAATTGGAGCAATCCTTGCCTTATTATCCCCTGGTGGGCCTGATCATCGGCGCCTTGCTGGCGATCATGGATGCAGGCTTGCGTCACCTTTTCCCGGCGTTATTAACTTCCGTCATTCTGGTCATAACGCTGCCGGTTATTTCCGGCGGCCTCCATTGCGACGGATTGGCAGACACGGCGGACGGTTTTTTCAGTCACCGGTCCCCGGAGCAGATGCTGCAAATCATGAAGGACAGCCGCACGGGGCCGATGGGCGTCATGGCCATTGTTGCCGTTTTTATCTTTAAAGTTGCAGCCTTTGCTGCGGTTGCGGCGCCGCTTCGCTGGTGGGTCCTCTTGCTCACACCGCCGACTGCCTACTGCGCCCTCATGTTGAATATTGTCCTCCTGCCCTATATGCGGAAAGAAGGGCTGGGCGGCATGCACGCGGCGCGGCGTTTTTCCCAATCTACCTGGGGCACGGC
>JBAQLR010000014.1:0-3502 GCA_049302035.1 Syntrophales bacterium | reverse complement strand
TGGACTGGCTCGAACGTGCCAATCTGCTCATTCGGGTTCCCATTGTAGATACGGTCGGCATTCCCCTTTTCGGGTATGCGAAGGAAAATCGCTTCAAACTCTATTTCTTTGACGTGGGACTGCTGGGAGCCGCAAGCGGCATCGCTCCAGCCACGTTCCTGAATTATGATTTCGGCAGTTATCAGGGTTATGTGGCGGAGAATTTTGTGGCTCAGGAACTGCGGGCCGCAGGTGATAAGGCCCTCTACTGCTGGCAGGGTCGCACGGCTGAAGTGGAATTTCTTCTTGAAAAAGAGGGGGAAATCATGCCCCTGGAGGTCAAATCCGGATGGGTGACCCAATCCAAGAGCCTGAAGGTTTACACCGAGCGCTATCGTCCCCCGCAGGCCTACAGCCTGAGCGCCAACAATATCAGCCGGAGAAATACCATTCATTATCTCCCCCTCTATGCGGCCGGTCGAATTTAATTCAGGGACAGCGCCCTTCTGAGTAACCTCAACGTTACTCCCTGATAAACCGAGACCTTTGAATAACTGCCAATATTGTCATTTCGACCGAAGGGAGAAACCTTTAACTATGCACGAGTATTAAGATTTCTCGTCGCTAATGCTCCTCGAAATGACAAAATTCAAAGGTCTCAAACCGCCCTGCGGGGCGTGGCTCGCTTATTGTTTTGCCCTTCACGCGTGTTTTGCCGGGGGTGGCATCCATATACGAGCGAGGTGATGGTTCACACAGGGTCATGAGAAGCTCTTTTTTATTTATTTGAGTGATAGCGCCCCTATGTCTGAAAGTTATGCTTGACATGCGCCACTCCTTACATTATCCTATATTGGTAAGGAATAACATGTGGAGGCAAACGATATGCAATCTCTTATTACGTCCAAGTATCAAACGACTATTCCCAAAGCCATTCGCGATAATCTCGGCCTTTCCGTAAAAGATGCACTGGAATGGAAACTGGAAAAGGGTAAAGTCACCATCTATCCTGCGAAACAGAATTTTTTGAAGTACAGAAATACCATAAAAATCGGAGAGGGCGACATTGCTGCCGACATGGACGATGCCCGGAATCTCCGTATGGAGAAATACCGGTGATTCGATACGTCATCGACACAAATGCCCTGATTTCCTTCGTTACAGACCGTAACCTGGAACAGCAGCATAAAATTGCCCCGCTGTTCGAAGCGGCGGCGCATGTGAAAGCGGTGATCTACTGCCATCAGCATGTTTTGACTGAGTTTGTTTATGTGCTGGACAAAATATACCATATCCCGAAAGATCAGATCGGCAGGATGATTAAGGATCTTATCGAAATGCCGGGCATTGAAGTTGTTCAGGAAGTTGATTTTAATGCAATCCTGTCATGGTGGCCAGACCCGATCCCCGATTTCGGCGACGCCCTCATTGCCGCGGTTGGTAAGGCCAGAAGCGGATCGGTGGTGGTGACTTTTGACCAAAAATTCGCCGCCAGGCTGGAAGCGCTCGGGCGTTTTCGGGGGTCAGGTCTTAAAATTTAACGTTTTTGCGGGCATAGCCATAAATGGGTTTTACCCCTTGACCCCGGAAGAAACTTCCTGTATATATCTGCGGAACGGAGGTTGTATTATTATGCATAGTATTTTGAAAGTAAATGATTCGTTTGAGGAAATTGGGACGAGAACCATAGATGAACGGAACCGCCTGACCGTCGGCGAAATCCTCAAAGGCTGCAAGAGAATCCGTCTCTATCGAAACGACAGTGGCGAGGTGTTGCTGCAGCCGATAGCTGAGATCCCTGCTTCGGAACTCTGGCTTTTCCAAAACCCGGAGGCAATCAGCGATGTACGGGAAGGCTTGCGGGATGCCGCGCAGGGAAATGTCTCCCGATTGGATCCCGAAGAACTGAAGGAGTTATGATTGTCTGAGATTATCCTGACGGCGCGGGCGAGGAAGCAATGGGAGGATCTGAAGGCAGACAGGGGACTTGAAAAGCGGTTTCGGGCCGTGCGCAAGACTCTCCGCTTTCTTTCGGAAAACCCGCGACATCCGAGCCTGCGGACCCACGAGTTCACGAGCCTCAAAGGACCGCAGGGAGAAAGGGTCTTTGAGGCCTACGCCGCGCAGTCAACACCGGCGGCCTATCGGGTTTTCTGGTATTACGGACCGGAGGAGAATCTGATCACGGTCATCGCCATCACAAGACACCCATAGTGTTGGTAAATAGGGACAGCGCCAATAGAACAAAAGGACCCATCGCAGCTTAGGATGATCATTAGGATTGTACTGCCGATGCGGACTTTTGATGCACAGAAAATCCTTGATTTAGTCATGTGGATTCAATTGAGAAATCACCGTGCCTGCATCTCGCACCGGAAGAAAAAACTGAAATTAGGCTATGTGCCGTTGTAGGGATAGTTGCCATTTTGGCGTCATTATGCTACTCTGCCGGTAAAGAAGGAGGTGTTTCATGGCGCTTAATAAAATCGAAGAGAGAATTCCAGCCCGCATGCCTCTCGAGGTGTATGAGCGAATAGCCGCAGCGGCCCAGACTATCGGGGCGACACTTAACCAATTCCTTGTCCAGTCCGCCTTGGACAAAGCCAACGATATTCTTGAAAGGGAGCGGGTCATCACCCTCTCCAGCAAGGCAGCGGAGACTTTTTTTGGCCTCATCGAGAATCCACCCGATCCGAATGATTGTTTGAAAGAGGCTATGCACCAGAGAGAGGCGCTTTTGTGCCGGAGATAGTTTCCCTTGCGCGCCATCACGACCGATCCAGGTTTGATTGTGGTGTCCCGGAACTGAATTCTTTTCTCAAGGCGACGGCCCGGCAGCATGGCGATAAAGGGATTTCACGCACTTTTGTGCTGTCGGATCAGGAAAAACCTGGGACAATCCTTGGGTATTTTACTCTCACGCTCTGCGAAGTCAGGACGGAGCGCCTTCCCGCAACATATGCAAAGAAATATCCACAGCATGGACTTCCTGCCGTTCGCCTTGCGAGGCTCGCTGTTTCCGGAAAATACCAGAGAAAGGGCTATGGCGGCCTGCTGCTTGCGGAAGCAATCCACCGGACAGTCTTAATCGCAGAGCAAGTCGGCCTGATCGGTCTCTTTGTCGATGCCAAAGACGAGCGTGCACATAAATTCTACGAAAGATACGGATTTGTTTCACTTCCCGGCCATGCGCTGCAATTGTTCCTGCCCCTTGAAACACTTCGTTTGGGGACGGAATAGGGGGACGGTGCGGTTTCTTATGGCGTGCCGGTGAAAGTCATCAAGCGGATACCGGAGTGAGATTGAGAACCACACCGCTATTATTGCCGCGATGTTCATGACCGCCCCCTGGCTTGTCTCCTGTTTGGCTCCGCGGCATGGAAAACCGCGCCGCGTGATATCTTCATCGGCTGGACACAAAAGTACCGGGAAGGCAACCTGCGGCATCTGACGAACAACATGCGCTTCCTTATCCTGCCCTGGGTCCGGGTTCCCCATCTGGCCAGTCATATCCTCTCCCGGA
>JBAQLR010000013.1:0-39554 GCA_049302035.1 Syntrophales bacterium | reverse complement strand
GCCTGCTGCCCGGCAGCAGGCTTACGACGCGCCCGTTTAGCGGGATGCCGATCTTTTCCCTGGCTGCCCTCTGTGAGGAGGGACAAATCATCATGTCCAGAAGCGGATGCCCGACAAAATCGGCATTCACACCGACCGACCGGTAAATAGACTCTTCAAAAGGTAAAATAACGGCCATCTTATCGACAAACCGTCTAATGCTCTCGATTCTTCCCCGGCGCCAGGCCCATACTTGCGGGCTGATGTAGTAAAACACTTTGATCCCGCGCTTATGAGCCCGCCGCGCCAAAATAAGATTGAAATCCGGGTAATCGACAAGGATAACGGCTGCGGGCTTTTCCACGTCCCAGGATGCGGTCAGCTGCTTCATCACCTTGATGATATAGGGCAACTTGCGGCATACCTCGGTCAGCCCGACGACCCCCATCTCCGCGGCATCGGCAATTAATCTCACGCCTGCTTCCCGGAGTCTGTCCCCTCCCATTCCATAAAACCGCAGCGTCGGGTCGCGACGCCGCAAGGCTTGCACCAGCGAGGCCGCGTGCATATCGCCTGAGGCCTCTCCGGCTGCTACCATAATCGTTTGATATTCAGGCGACATTTTTTATCACGTGGTTGACCTCGAGGAATTATACCTCCTCACGCCCCGGCAATTGCGAGAGGAAGGGCATTTTTGCCGATTTCTTCAATAATTTTGGCAGCGACTTCCATGGCCGGCATGGCATCTTCCCCGGAAACCATAGGAACGGTACGTTGTTTTACCGACTGTAAAAAGGCGCGAATTTCCTCTTCAAGGGGATCATGCATGATTACTTCCACGGGATTTTTAACGATATCCAGTTGTTGTCCACTATGGGGCCTTTTGCTCAGGGAGTTGAGCTCCCGTTTGGCATAGTCAACGGCATGATAACCGTTCATGCCGAAAAAGCGAATTTTCTGCATTTTCTTCCCCGTAACGCGACTGGCGGTCACATTGGCCACACAGCCACTTTCAAAAATCAGACGGGCATTGGCTATGTCAATCTGATCGGAAAGGACGGAGACGCCTACTGCCGCCACTTCCTTAAGGGGGGCGTTGACGAATTTAAGAATAATGTCCAGATCATGAATCATCAGATCGAGGATGACATCCACATCCGTGCCACGGACAAAAAAAGGATGGAGACGATGGGCTTCGACAAAAAGCGGTCGGTCCAGAACCTTTTGCAAGGCAATAACCGCCGGATTGAAACGCTCCACAAAACCCACCTGAAAGATGAGTTCCCTACACCGGGCCAGCGTATTGAGTTCTTGCGCCTCCGGAACTGTGGCCGCAATGGGTTTTTCCAACAGGACATCAACCCCGGCAGCCAGAAAGTCCCTAGCTACCTGGAAATGGCAAGCCGTAGGTACCGCAATGCTGACGGCATCAACGGACCCGATTAAATCAAAATAATTCGTGCCGGAGCGGCACCCGTAAATGCTTCCCGCCTTTTCCGCCCGGTCTTTATCCACATCGCTCACACCGACGATTTCAACAAAGGGCAAACCTTGATATTTCTGGAGGTGATAATTTCCCAGGTGGCCTACACCGATGACGCCGACTTTAATCTTGTCCATAGCAATCCCTTAGCGGCAAACGCCACGGGGCGAGTTTTTAATGAAATCCAGAAAATGACGCACCTCAGGCAGATCGACAACTTCTTCCCGGACACGTTCGATCGCCAGGGAAACAAGCAACCCCGTACGAAAGACAATACGATAGGCTTCTTTTAATGCCTGGATGGCTTCCGGGGAAAAACCGCGGCGTTTCATCCCGATCAAATTGAGACCGTAGAGCTTCGCATGATTACCAGAAGCCGTGACGTAGGGCGGCACATCCTTGTTCACTGCCGACGCCCCCCCGATCATGCTGTGGGCGCCGATATGGGTAAACTGGTGCACACCCGTCATCCCACCGATCACCGCATAGTCTTCCACGATTACATGACCGGCCAGATGGGAATTGTTGGCCAGGACGACACGGTTTTCCAGGCGGCAGTTGTGGGCTACGTGGCAATAGGCCATGATCAGGTTATGATCGCCGATCATGGTCACCCCGATATCTTCCCGCGTGGCACGGTTAATCGTAACAAATTCCCTGATGTTGTTATTATTGCCGATGATAACTTTTGTTTCTTCACCTCTGAATTTCAGATCCTGGGGAACACCGCCGATACAGGTAAACTGCGAAATCCGGCAGCTCTCGCCAATCTCCGTGCCTTCCTCAATTACCACGTGCGAAGCAATTACTGTATTATTACCGATTCGTGCTCCGCGCTCGATAATGCTGTAGGCGCCGACGGCCACGTTCTCCCCTATCTCGGCGGCAGGGGATATTATTGCTGTGGGATGAATTTTCATATTTAATCTCTTGTCTTCCACTCCTCTTCAAGTTTTTCCACTCTTTTCGCCAGCGACGATAATGTATGCCTCATATCTGGTAGTTTGGTTAAGGTCGCGACGACGCGCAACCATTCCCGGTGTGGCAGGTGAGGCGATCCGGAAACAATGCTGCCCGGCGGCACGTCGTCAAGAACGCCCGCTTGGGCGCCAATCTGTACATGGTCGCCAATCGCCAGATGGCCGGTCAAACCGGCCTGCCCGCCGATCACAACTCCCTTTCCCAGCCTGGTGCTGCCGGAGATGCCGACCTGGGAGACAATGATGGAGCCTTCTCCGATAACGACGTTATGGGCGATCTGGACAAGATTATCAATCTTCGCACCCCGCTTGATCCAGGTTTTCCCAAGAGTGGCGCGGTCTATGGTGCTGTTGGCCCCGATCTCCACATCATCGTCAATCTGCACGATACCCACCTGTGGAATCTTAAGGTTCTCCACGCCTGGGTTGGCATAACCAAACCCATCACTGCCTATCACCACGCCGGCGTGCAGAATAACGCCCTTCCCGATCAGGCACCTGCGGTAAACGCAAACATTGGGGTGGAGAATCGAATTCTCTCCGATCATGGCATCGCATCCGACAAAAACCCCCGGATAAAGAACCGCACCCCGCATGACCTTTGCGCCTCGGCAAACGGTCACACCCGGATAAATTGTCGCCTCCGGCGATATCTCTGCCCCTTCTTCCAGAAAAGCCCGCGGGGAAACTCCCGGCGGGGCAGTTTCAATAGGGTAGAGGAGCGCTAAGAGCTTTCCCAGGGCAGCGTAGGGATCTTTGACAACGATTAAATTCTTGCCGGGGCACTCCGTACCGGGGTGGACTAAAATCGCCGCCGCCCTGGTCGTCGCAAGTTTAGCCCTGTACTGCAGGTTCGCGACAAAGGTAAGTTCCCCCGGCCCCGCCTCATCAATGGCAGCAATCCGCTCAACGGCAACGTCTCCATCACCGACTACCGTTCCCTTCAATATTTCGGCAATTTCCCTTATCTTCATTTGTCATGCAACTTCCCTGGAAGCGTAGCTCACTTTTTCGCCTTAGAAGCTTTGTCGAAGTCGTCCAAAACACGTTTGGTCAAGTCATGACTCTTATTCTTGAACAACACGTTTCCCGCCGACGTGTCAAAAATAGCCGCATATTTTTCCTTCTCGCCGATCGCGTCGATGATTTTTTGAATTTCCTGAAGCATGGGGCTAACAACTTCTTCCTCCCTGCTCCGCAGTTCCTCGTCGGCTCCCTTAATCAACAATTGGTGCTTGCTGTATTTATCTTGCAATTCCGCCTGCTTGGCCTTAAGCGCCGTTTCCGATAAAACCGTTTTTTGTTTTTCCATCTCCTCGTTCAATTTCTGCAGGTCAGTAGCGCTGCCCTTCACCTGGAGGGTCAGCTTATCCTTCAACTTCTCCAGTTCCTCTTTTGCTTTTTTACCGGCGGCAGAAGAAAATAAAACCTCGCGGGTGTTTACAAACCCGATCGTCTCGGCCGCTGAGGCTATACCCGCCAGCAACAGCAGGGAAATACCCGTAATCAAAAAAACTCTTTTAGACATTGTCTTGTTCCTCCTTTTTCATGTGGTAAATGGTTACATAAACGTACCGATGTTAAATTCGAACCTGCTGGAAGATTCGCCCTCCCTCGAATCGAGTACATGCCCCCACTCAAGCCGCAGGGGACCGATAGGGGAAAACCAGCGGATTCCCACCCCGGCGGTTCTCCTCATGTCGCCTAAATGATAGCCTGCTTCCCAGCTATTGCCAGTATCATAAAACAATACCCCCTTCATGCCGGCATCCCTGATCAACGGGAAAATAAATTCCGCGCTTGCGTTCAGCATCGTAAAGCCCCCAATCACATCATTGGTGGCGGGGTCCACCGGCCCCACGGACCGAAGGCCGCGCAACGAATTGATGCCGCCCAGCGTAAAGCGTTCATAAACCGGCGCCTCTTTGCCCCCCCGTTCCTGCAGGTATCCCCAGCGGCCCTTGAGGCTGAAAACAGTATCACCCGGTAGCGGGCGATACCAGGCGGAAGTAAGTAGATACTTCATAAAGTCCGCATCTCCCTGAAGAAGGCCACCGGTATATTGAACGGTTAGATTGTTCTTCGTGCCTTTGGTCGGAAAGATATTGTCGTCCGTCGTATCGCGGCCCAACGAAAGGCTGAGGCTGCTGCTGACAATTTCACCCTTTTGCCTTTTGATGATGCTGGAAGCAGTCGGCAAAAAATCGTAGATCTCATCGGTACTGAGCTTATATCCCACGTAACCGCTAAAATGTTCCCAAAGCGGGTAACCGAAAGTGCCCCCCCAGCCCTGCGATTTCATGGAGTAAGAATCGTATTCGCGAAACATTTTCCAAAGATCGAGTTTAGTCCAAAGCGGCATATCGAACAGCCAGGGCTCCACAAAGGATATTTCATAATTTGTGGTGCGGCCGCCCAGGGTAGCTTTAAAGTTCAGGGTCTGGCCCAGTCCAAAGAGATTCTGCTGGGAAACCTGCGCCGTAAAAACAGCGCTATCCACGGCGCTGTAACCGGCGCCCACGCTGAACATGCCCGTCGGTTTTTCCTTGACGCGAATGTTCACGTCCGTATAGACCACATCGGCACCCTTTTCCGTTTGAAAGTCAACATCCTCAAAGTAGTGGAGGCGATTGATGGCCTGATAGCTATCCTTCAATTTGCTCTTGCTGTAGAGGTCGCCTTCCACAATGGTGAGCAGCCTTCTGATGACCTTGTCCCGTGTCTTCGTATTGCCGACAATGTTTATCCTGTTGAAGTAAACCGGCTGGCCCTTCTTGATCTGGTAAGCAATATCAATCCTCTGCGCCTTGTCCTGAGGAGCCGTGCGTGGCAGGACATCGGCATAGGCATAGCCTTCATCACTGCAGGCTTGCTGAATGAAATCCATGTCTTTAAGGATGGCTTCCCGATCATAGTATTTCTTCTTTTTTATTTGCAGGTTTGCCAGAAGAGTTGCACGGGGAATTTTTATCTCGTCGCCGATAATATCGACGCTGCCCACTTGATATTGCTTCCCTTCCACAATGGCGATTTTTATATAAGTACCTTTTTTGTCACGGGTAATTTCCGGCTCACCAACCTGCGCATAAATAAAGCCGTGGTTAAGATAGAAGGCTGCGATCTTTTCTACATCTTGTTTAAGCTGTTCCTTTTTCATCAGTCCCGCATCGGTAAAAAAACTGAAAAAGCCCTTCTCCTTGGTCGCCATGAGTTTGTGAAGCTCTTTCGCCGTGTAGGCCTCGTTCCCCACAAAGTTTATGCGAATGATATAAAGTTTCTCATTTTCAACAATATTATAGACGACACGCACGTCTTTTTCATCCGCCGACTCAACAACCTCCGTTACCTCGGCGTTGTAGTAACCCTTGCTGTCATACAAGCCTTTAATCTTTAACAAATCCGCCTTAATTTTCTCCTGATTAAGGACGTCTTTGGCCTTCAGGCTGAGCAGGGGTAAAATATCGCCTTCGCCAACGGACTTATTGCCTTTTAATTTTACGGAGGCGACGATGGCTTTTGCCTGCAATCTGAAAGTAACGACCTTGCCTTCCGGGAGGTCTGAGGCCTCGGCGGTAACGTCGGAAAAAAAACCCGTCTTATAAAGGGCTTTAATATCCTGGGATAATACCGCTTCGGAAAACACCTCCCCCTTGGCGCTTTTGATAACCTGTTGCAGGGCAATGTTTTCAACCCGGTGATTACCGGTGAACTCGACGCGAACGATTCTTTTTTCCACTCTGATGCGTCCCATGATTTCGGAGGTTAGCTGGGTTAAAATTCTGCCCAGATCTGCCTGGCCTTTGCCCTGTACCATGATAACCGGCAAAAAGGCCCCGGTTTTCACGTCCAGAATGCGCACATCGAAGTTGAGAATATCACCCAATTCTGCCACCCTGCCCGAGATGACAAATGCGGCGCCCGTCTCTTTGCCAACCGTGTGGGCAAGGGTATCGCCCGTCTCCCTGCCTGGAGGGAAGGGGTTGATAAGATCCCGATTGACCAGCCTGATCTGCTTTTGCAACTGCAAGCGACCGGCCAATTCCTCGTATATCCTTTCCTTAAGACGGGCGGGATCGTCCTTGCTGTGCACTTGAAAGGGCAGCAGGGCTACCTCCTTTATGTCCTCCGCCCACAGGCATGACGGTAACGAAAGGACAAAGACCAAGCAAAGTGACAACTTCAATAATGTATTCTTATTCAAGATCGCAGATCCTTCCGTCCACCAAATCGATACGCCGCGACATCCTGTCCGCCAATGATTTGTTATGGGTAACGACAATGAGTGTGACTCCCTGTATCTCATTAAGATCTAGCAATATATCTTCGATCTTTATCCCCGTTGACTTATCCAGGTTTCCCGTTGGCTCATCGGCCAGAATAATTTCCGGATTCATAATCAATGCCCTGGCCACGGCGGCGCGCTGCTGCTCGCCACCGGACAATTCGCCGGGCATGTGATTCACCCTATCACCTAGCCCTACCCCATTCAAGATAATTTGTGCCCGTTCCCTGGCCTCGCGACGTGGCATTCCCTGCAACAAGGCGGGCATCATGGTATTTTCCAAACTTGTAAATTCCGGAAGAAGATTAAAAAATTGAAAGACGAACCCAATGCTCCGGTTACGGAATTGGGCCAACCTCTTTTCCTCCCAGCAGAGAGCATCCACGCCATCATAGAGAATCGTGCCGGACGTCGGCTGATCCAGCGTACCCAAAATATGGATCAGCGTACTCTTGCCTGATCCGGAAACACCCAGCACTGCCAAAGACTCACCGGCATTAATCGTAAGATCAATATTCCTCAGGACCTCGATACGATGGTCGTCTTTGATGAAAGTTTTTGTCAAACCCTTTATCTCCAGCTTCGCCCCCATATCGTTTATGCTCCGGCTTTGTTAATCATAGCGGAGGGTTTCCGCAGGATTGAGGCGCGCCGCCCGCCAGGAGGGATAGATGGTTGCCAACAGGCTGATAAAGATGGTGCCGCACATGATAATGGCCACATCACCATAATTTATCTGCGAAGGCAGGGCACTGAGATAATAAACATCGCCGGGGAGAATCTTGAAGCCAAAGCTTCGCTCTACAAAACCAGACAGTTGTTCCAGGTTACCCGCAACCGCAAGACCGGCGGCGACGCCAAGGAAAGTGCCAATAAAACCGATAATCAAGCCCTGGTAAATGAAAATTTTCATGATGCTCTGAGAAGTGGCCCCCATGGATTTCAAAATGGCGATATCGTGGTGTTTTTCCATGACCACCATAATCAGCGTGGTTATGATATTAAACATCGCCACCAGGACAATCAAACTGAGGATAATGAACATGACGCGCTTTTCCAGTCTCAAGGCAGAAAAAAGATTTTTATTCATTTCCATCCAATTTCTGGCCCAATAGGGATAGCCAAGGCGCTGCTCCAACTGGTGGGCGATAACACCGGCCTGATAGATGTTATCAACCTTGATCTCCAAGCCCGTCGCCAAGCGGGGCATATTCAGAAATTCCTGCGCATCTGCGAGCGCGAGAAAAGCCAGGGTGGAATCATATTCATAAAAACCGGAATCGAAAATTCCCACCACCAAAAATTTCTTCAGCCGCGGCATCACCCCCATCGGGGTCGCGACCCCCTGGGGCGACACAATGCTTACCGTATCGAAAAGGGAAATGCCCAGGTTCTTTGCCAATTCCTTACCCAGAACCAGCCCGGGCAGCTTACGGTTTTCAGGCGTAAGCTTCAGATGCTGCCGGTTATTTTCCGATAGATAGGCAATTTTACCCTCCTGGATTTTTCCCAGATTGATGACTTGGAAGGCCGTATCCGGCTCCAGCCCCCTGAGGATAACGCCACTTACACCTTCTCCCTTTTTGACCATGGCCTGTGCGTAAATGAACGGTGTGGCAGCCACAACACCCTTCTCAGCCAGCACTTTTTGCCGCACCTGATCATGATTGTGCAAAGCGCCCCCGTACTCCATCAGGACGACATGGGCATTGATGCCCAGGATCTTGCTTCTCAGGTCGGTTTCAAAGCCATTCATGACCGCCAGCACAATTATCAGAGCGGCGACACCCAGAAAAATTCCGGTAACGGAAAGGAAGGTAATTACGGAAACAAATACCTGCTTGCGCCTGGCCTTCAAATAGCGCAGGCCGATGAATAACTCCCAGGCCATTACGACTCTTTCCTTCTTAACTGCGGAAAAAGTATTACATCCCTGATGGAAGCGGAATCGGTGAAAAGCATGACGAGACGATCGATGCCGATCCCCTCCCCTGCAGCGGGCGGCATGGCATATTCCAGGGCATTTATGTAGTCCTCATCCAGCAAGTGAGCCTCGTCGTCTCCGGCCTCGCGCTCCTGCAACTGCATCATAAATCTCTCCCGCTGTTCAACGGGATCGTTCAATTCTGAAAAAGCGTTGGCAATCTCCCGGCCGCATATGAAGAGTTCAAAGCGATCCGTTACCCACGGATCTGCGGCATTTTTTCGGGATAGAGGTGAAACTTCGACGGGATAATGAGTTACGAAGGTGGGCTGGATAAGTAGATCCTCCACCAACCCCTCAAAAAGCGTCATAATTACTTTGCCCAGGGGGTCTGCCTCGTTCACCGCCAAACCTCTCTCCCTGGCCCAAAGACGGGCCTTGTGTTCGTCCTCCAGGATAGCGGGGCTGGCCGCTGCGTATTGCACAATCGCCTCTTTGACGGAGATGCGTTGCCAGGGGGTCTTGAGATCAATCTCCCTTCCCTGGTAAACAAATTGCGGACAACCGAAGATTTGGCCGGCAAGATAGAGAAACATCTCCTCCGTAAAATCCATCATATCCAGATAAGTGGCATAGGCTTGGTAAAACTCCATCATCGTGAACTCGGGATTATGAAAAGTGGAGATGCCCTCATTGCGGAAATTACGATTGATTTCGAAAACCCGCTCCATGCCGCCCGTGACCAGGCGCTTCAAATACAGCTCCGGCGCAATACGCAGATAGAGATCCAGCCCTAACGCATTGTGGTGGGTCCTAAAGGGCCGGGCGGCTGCGCCTCCGGCCTGGGGCTGCATCATGGGAGTTTCCACTTCCAGAAAATCGTGATTTTCCATGAAAGCACGCAAAAGCCGGACGATGCGACTGCGCCGATAAAACACCTCTTTTACCTTCGGGTTGACGATCAGATCAAGATGACGCTGGCGATACCTTATTTCCACATCGGTGAGACCATGCCATTTCTCCGGCAACGGCCGCACCGCTTTGGACAGCAATTTGAACTCCTCTGCATCAATCGTTAATTCGCCAGTCTTCGTTTTCAACACTCTACCGGCAAGATAGACGATGTCCCCCACATCCAGTCGTTTAAATATCTGATAAGCCGGAGCGCCGATTTTATCCTTCTTAAGATAAGCCTGTATCCTGCCCGTCCGGTCCTGGATGGTAATAAAGGCTCCCTTGCCGAAATCGCGAATGGCCATCATCCGTCCGGCCAGGGTGAAGCGCTCCTCTACTACCGCAAGCGCGACATCGTCGAGCGCTGCAAACCGCTGGCGGATCTCGGCAGATTTATTATTAACGCAAACACCATTGGGATAAAGTTCCACGCCTTCGCTCTGAAGGGAGGTGATCTTTTCCCGGCGCTTAATGATCAGGTCACTGTCTTCCACGTATGCTCCCTCGCGGCTATAAGGCGGATTTACCTATATTTTATTTAACTCCAAGTCAAGGGAAGATTTGTTGTCTTGTTAATCAGCATTGATTATGATACTCCTGCGAGGATGGAAAAGTACCTTTCAAAAATCAACATTTATGGCCGCATGATCAAAATTGAGCATACCATTTTCGCTCTGCCCTTTGCTTTGGCCGCCTTGCTGTTGGCCAATAAGGAAAACCCCGTCACCTTACGCCTGGCATTCTTGATCGTCATGGCAGTGGTTTGGGCCAGATCGGCGGGCATGGGTTTCAATCGCCTGGTAGATGCCGACTGGGACACCAGAAATCCCCGCACGTCCATGCGGGAGATTCCGGCTGGTAATTTATCCCGCAGGGAAACCCTTCTCTTCGTGCTTATTTCCGCCCTTCTTTTTATCCTCTGCGCATCCTTCATCTCCTCCCTTTGTCTCTGGCTCTCCTGGCCTGTGCTGCTGGCAATTTTCAGCTACTCCTATGCGAAGAGATTTACCTGGCTGTCCCATTTTGTGCTGGGGTTTGTGCAGGCCCTGGGACCGCTCGCGGTCTGGATCGCCGTAACGGGCCGTATCTCCCTGAAAATCTCCGTCCTCTCCCTGACTCTGGGAACTTACATTGCAGGCCTTGATTTGCTTTACGCGTGCCAGGATGTGGAGTTTGACCGCCGCGAAGGCCTTCACTCCGTGCCGGCCAGGTTCGGCGTCGGGAATGCTCTCAACATTTCCTCCGGCCTGCACGCGCTTACCTTTGCGTCGCTGACCTCTCTTTTCTGGTTTTTCTCCCTCAGTCCTTATTTTCTGGTTTTCGTCGCCCTGATCGGCCTGCTGCTCGTCATAGAGCACGCGATTGTGAAACCTCATGATTTATCGAGAGTAAATATCGCATTTTTTCATATAAACAGCGCCATTTCCCTGCTCCTTTTACTCGCCTTGCTGATGGAAGAATGGCTGCCGCGGATTCATCCGACATAATAATTATTTTTCTTTTTTAAGCTTTTGTTTTATATAGCCGCCGCAATAATCTGAGGGAGAAGATGTGTATGTCCAGAGCTGATCGATATATTAATGCATGCAGGCAGGAACGCGTGGACTGCACGCCCGTCTGGATAATGAGGCAGGCAGGCAGATACCTTGAGGAATATCGGGCCATCCGAACCAAACACAGCTTCATCGAAACATGTAAAACGCCGGAACTCGCCGCGGAAATAACGTTGCAGCCGATACGTCGCTTTGAACTGGATGCCGCCATTATCTTTGCCGACATCCTCCTGCCCCTGGAAAAGATGGGGATCGATTTTGAATTCACCAAGGACGGCGGCCCGCAAATCAACACCACCGTAAGGACAAGATCAGAGGTCGATAAGATGCGGGCGATAAATCCCCTGGAAGAGATGTCCTACCTGATGGATGCAATCCGCCTGGTAAAAAGTGAGCTCAATGGCAAAGTTCCCCTGATAGGCTTTTCCGGCGCGCCCTTCACCCTGGCAAGCTACATAACCGAAGGGGGCGGCTCCAAGAACTATGTCCACACCAAGACCATGATGTACCGTGATCCCGAAACCTGGCATCTACTTATGGAAAAACTGACGGACATGGTCATCCTTTATCTTAATGACCAAATAAAAGCGGGAGTACAGGCCGTCCAGGTATTTGACAGTTGGGTGGGCTGTCTCTCCGTTGCCGATTACCGGGAATTCGTTCTTCCCCATCAAAAAAGACTTATGGCCTCCCTCGATAAAGCGACGCCGCACATCCACTTCGCCTTCGGCGCCTCCCATCTGCTTACGCCGGTCAAGGAGGCAGGCGGTGATATCATGGGCCTGGATTGGCGCATGAATATTGATGAAGCCTGGCAGATTCTGAATCACGAGACGGGCGTCCAGGGGAACCTCGATCCAGTCGCCCTCTATGGCAGCCGGGATTATATAAAAAAACGGGTAAAGGATATTCTGGACCGGGCAGGCAACAGAAACGGCCACATCTTCAATCTTGGACACGGCATCTTGCCTACCGCGCCCAACGACAATGTTAAATACATGGTAGATCTTGTTCATGAACTGAGCGCAAGAAAATGAAAACCGGCATCGTCATGATAACTCTGGGCGGGCCTCGCAGCCTTGCGGAAATACCAGATTTTATAAAATGTTTTATCGGTCGGGAGCTGCCCGCCCCCGCCATGAAAGCGATCATCGAGCGCTACCGCCTCATCGGTGGTTTTTCTCCCCTGCCCGCCATCACGGAAGAGCAGTCCCGACGGTTGAATGATGCCCTGGGTTCAAATTTCTTATGCCTGCCGGCGTTCCGTTATGCCCAACCCACCATTGCGCAAGCTATTGACAGCATGGACGATGCAGCCGTCGCAGAGCTTCGCTTCCTCCTGCTTTCACCTTTTTACACGAGCGTCACCACCGGCAATTACATCGATACGGCAAAAGCTTACCTTGAGGAAAAATCCTTTTCCCCGCCCGTAAGTTTTATCCATAGCTGGTATCAAGAGCCTCTTTTCACCGGCAGTTGGGCGGAGAAGATAAAGACCGAGGCCTTCGACGAGCAAGGATATTACCTTTTTTCGGCGCACAGCCTGCCTTTGAAGTATGCCGCGGAACCTTATCAGCAACAGATTGAAGCATCCATGTCGTCAATAGCCGCGGCTGCCGGGCTCAGGCACTATTCCTTGGGATGGCAAAGCATCCCGTCCAATGCTCCCGAACCATGGATAACCCCGACGGTGGAAGAAAAGCTCGATGAAATTGCTGCCACCGGGTTCCGCAGGGTTATCCAGGTACCCATAGGCTTCACCGCCGACCACATCGAAACGCTCTACGATATCGACATTACGCACCGGCAGTATGCTCTCAACAAAGGCCTGGGCTGGCGGCGCCTGACTTCCCTCAATGCCGGCCCATCCTTCATCGGGGCTCTACACAAAATTGCCGCAAATTTTGCCTTAGGGGAATCATGAAAAGGATCGCCATTATCGGCGGGGGCATTTCCGCTCTGGCCTGCGCTGTCAACCTCAAGGAAAAGGGATTTGATTTCACTATTTTTGAAAAAGAGCGCTCCTGCGGGGGAAAGCTCCTGACAGAGAAATTTGGCGACCTGACGGTGGAAGGCGGTCCGGACAGCTATCTTCCCGAAAAGTTCTGGTCGGTGCAACTGATTAAGAAAGTTGGGCTGGAGCCGGAAATGCTATGTTCAAACGATGAACATAAAGGAACTTTCATCTATTCGGGGGGACGCCTGCACCCCCTGCCTGAGGGTGTCATGCTCATGGTGCCCACCATGATCCTGCCCCTGATCAAGTCCAGTCTCATTTCCTGGCCCGGAAAAATGCGGATGGGCCTGGAGCTGCTGGCGCCAACCCGCAAAGATCACAAAGATGAAAGCCTGGCCGAATTCGTTACCAGGCGCTTGGGCAAAGAGTGTCTCGATAAAATAGCCGAACCGCTGGTGGCTGGCGTCCACACTTCTAACCCGGACAATATGAGTGTCCAGGCGATTTTCCCCCGTTTTATCGAAATGGAGCAAAAATATGGCAGCCTGATCAGGGGGATGATTGCCGCCATGAAAAGGAGGCCGCCACCTGACCTCAACAGCCCCAAGATGACTTATTTCATGTCTTTAAAGTCTGGCATGGCAGAGCTGGCCCGTGCCTGCACGGCCTACATAGGCGAGGAACATATAAAGACAGGCACGTCCGTAGCCGCAGTGGAAAAGGGAAATGGCTCTTACCGTCTTACTTACGAGAACGGCGCTGCCGCTGACTTTGACGCTGTAGTGCTCGCGACGCCCTCCTATGTTACTGAAGACCTGCTGAAATCCGTTGATGCCGATCTTTGCCGCCGCTTGGCTGCCATTGCTTGGTCTTCTTCGGCAACGGTTTCCCTGGCTTTCAAAAAAGCAGACATAAGGATTCCTCTTCCCGGATTTGGCTTCATTGTGCCCCGCATCGAAAACCGCAAGATCAACGCCTGCACCTGGAGTTCGATAAAATGGTCCTACCGGGCACCGACGGAAACTATCCTCATCAGGAGCTTCGTCGGGGGTGGACATCACGAAGAACTCGTCTCTCTCAGCGATGAGGAACTACGCAGCACCGTCCTGAAAGAACTGCGAGAAATTACCGGCATCAAGGCGGAAACGGTATTCTTCAAGACTTACCGCTGGTTCCGGGGCATGCCTAAGTACACGGTTGGACATCAGGAGCGGATTGCCGGCATTGACGAACAACTTGGCAGGCATCGCGGGCTTTTTCTTATTGGCTGCAGCTATCGGGGCATCGGCATCGGAGACTGTGCCAGGAGCGGCTTCGAAACGGCCTCCGCCCTTGAAGAACTATTTTCTTAGCAAGGGCAAAACGGAAGGAGTGAAAAATTGGAAGAGACCAAAAACCAAGAAATAGTAGAGCTTGAAGAAAAACTGCTGATTCGCAAGGCTCTCCAAGATATTACCAACCGCATCCATGCTGCCCAAAACATCAAACAGATACTGGTTGATTTGAAGGACGGCATCCTGAATCTCTTCAACGCTTATTCCATAACCATCTATGTGGTGGACAAGCCGCGCAACGAGATATATTCCATGTTCCTGGTGGGGACGCAAGTGCGGGAAATACGGGTGCCCATCAACAATAAAAGCATTTCCGGCTTCGTCGCCAATACCGGCAAGATCGTGAACATCGCCGATGCCTATAACGCTGCGGAATTGCAAAGCATCGACAAGGACCTGGCTTTTGACATCAGTTGGGACAAGAAATCCGGGTTCAAAACCACTCAGGTATTGACGGCCCCCATTTTCCACAACAACAACCTTATGGGTGTGATCCAAATCATCAATAAAAAAGGGGGTGGAAAGGGCAAATTTTCCGAGGATGAACAGGGTTTTCTCCAGGAAATCGCCGAGGTATTGGGGGTTGCCTTCTTCAATCAGGAGAGGCTTTCCCGACGGCGGAAAACAAAGTTCGATTATCTTCTCAGCCGCGACCTCCTGAAAGAAGAGGAACTCGACAGCGCCTGGGAAGAGGCGCGCGAGCAGAAGGAGACCTTGGAAAGCTTCCTCATGAAGAAATACAAAATTTCCCGGGAAGAAATGGGCAAATCTTTCGAGGCTTTCTTCCACTGCAAATTTATAGAATTCAACGATAAAATGTCTATACCAGGCGAGCTTTTGACAAATTTGAAGAGAGATTTCCTGCTCCGTGAATTGTGGGTGCCAATCGGTAAGGTTGAGAGAACCATCCATATTATTGTTGACGATCCCAACAACATCCTGAAGCGGGATATGATTGAAAGTTTGTTAAAAACGAAAGCGGTCCGTTATGATGTGGCGCTCCCTGATGACATAAAAAAATTCATTAATTATTTTTACCAGAGCTCCGGCGATGAATCGTCCATCAGCGACATCTTAGGCAGGCTGGACGTAGAAGAAGAGGCGGTGGAAGAAGGCGAGGACATTGTCACCGAATCGGACAGCGTCATCATGCAGCTGGTCAATAAAATCATTAACGACGCCTATCAGCGGCGGGCCTCAGATATTCATATCGAACCAAACGTGGGGAAAAAAAATGTCGAGGTGCGCTTTCGGGTGGACGGAGATTGCGCCATCTATCAAACTGTGCCCTACAGTTATCGGGGCGCCATTATCTCCCGCATCAAGATTATGTCCAATCTCGATATCACGGTGCGCAGAATTCCCCAAGACGGCAAAATCAAATTCCGGAGGCCCGGCGGCGATGAAATAGAGCTCCGCGTGGCGACGATTCCCACTCAGGGCAATGTTGAGGACGTGGTCATGCGTATCCTGGCCAAAGGCGAAACCCTGCCCCTTGATGTGATGGGAATGTCACCGAGAAATTACAAGGAATTGCTGAATATCCTGGAAAAGCCCTACGGGATGGTTCTGGTGGTGGGCCCTACCGGCTCAGGCAAGACCACAACTTTGCATGCCGCCCTGCACCATATCAATAAGCCCGATAGAAAAATCTGGACGGCGGAAGATCCGGTAGAAATCACGCAGTACGGTCTGCGGCAGGTACAGGTGCAACCCAAGATCGGCTTTGACTTTGCCGCCGCCATGCGCGCTTTTTTGCGCGCCGATCCCGACGTCATCATGGTGGGGGAAATGCGGGACTTTGAAACTGCCAAAACGGGTGTGGAAGCATCCCTCACGGGACATCTCGTTTTCAGCACCCTGCACACCAATAGCGCCCCGGAAACCGTCACCCGCTTGCTGGACATGGGCATTGATCCCCTGAATTTTGCCGACGCCCTGCTGGGCATTTTAGCTCAACGGCTGGTGCGGACATTGTGCAAACAGTGCAAGGAAGCCTATCATCCCACCCCAGCGGAGTATCAGGAAATGGCCGAAAGCTACGACACCGAATTATTTGCCAAACAGAACATTCCCTATACAGACGGCTTGACGCTCTATCGGCCAAAGGGCTGCGATGTATGTGATAAATCAGGTTACAAAGGCCGGGTCGGCATCCATGAACTTTTGGTCGGCGCCGACGAAATGAAAAGGCTGATTCAAAAACATGCCACCGTTGAAGAGATGCGTAACTTGGCCATCGAGCAGGGCATGACCACCCTCCTGCAGGATGGCATCCTCAAGTCCTTTCAGGGTATTACAGACTTCAAGCAGATACGGCGCGTTTGTATCAAATAGGATGAAGAACCCTTCCGCAACGGCAGAAAAGCTTCTGCAGCTCCTAGAGGTCGTTGAACGTCTGCGGTCGCCTTCCGGATGTCTGTGGGATCGCGCACAATCTCCTGAAGACATTGCGCGCTACCTGCTGGAAGAAGCATATGAGGTTGCCGAAGCTATTGAAAACGGTTCCCCCGAGGCCCTGCAGGAGGAGTTGGGCGACCTGCTTTTTCAAATTGTTTTTTTGGCCCATATGGCTGAAGAAGAGGAGAATTTTAACCTGGCCGATGTCCTGACCGGCATTAGGGAAAAAATGATTCGACGTCATCCGCATGTCTTCGGCGACAAGTCGTTGGAATCGGTTGCCGCCATTAAGGAAAACTGGGAAGCCGTAAAAAAAACGGAAGGGAAGGGCCTCGGCACATGCCGGGAATGCTTGGACGGCGTAGCAATCGCCCTTCCCGCTTTGGCGAGAGCGCAAAAAATTGGCCACGTAGCGGCCAAGTCTGGTTTTGACTGGTCAACAACAGCGGCCGTGGTGACAAAGGTTGAGGAGGAGCTCGACGAACTGAAGGCTGCGATAAAAACCGGCCTTCGAGAACACGCCGCGGAAGAAATGGGCGATCTCCTTTTTTCCCTGGCCAATCTCTGCCGTTTTTTAGGAATTGATGCTGAAGCCTCGCTTCGCGGCGCCCTGCACAAATTTACCCACCGTGTCGGCAACGTGGAGGATGAGATGCTTAAAACCGGCAAGAAATCAACCGAGGCGACGGCCGCAGAAATTGACCGGCTCTGGAACGAAGTCAAACTGAAAAGACCAGGTTGTAAATAGAGTAACCTAAAAACATGAATTTAGCAGATTTTGATTATGACCTGCCGGAGGCGCTGATCGCCCAGGAACCGGCGGCGGCAAGGGACCAGGCACGCCTGATGATTATTGATCGCACCAGCGGCACGATCAGGCATGCTGTTTTTCACTCCCTGCACCAATATTTGCAGGCGGGCGACGTCCTGGTGGTCAACAATTCGCGGGTTATTCCCGCCCGTCTGACCGGGTTTAAAGCGACCGGTGGCCGGGTGGAGGTCTTCCTTCTGGCAAGCAAACATATTGTGACATTGCAGCAGCAGACCTGGGAGACCTTGCTCAAACCCGCGAAGGGTCTGCGGCCCGGAATGCGTCTGTGGTTTGCAGATGGTTGCGAGGCATTGATAAGCAGCAGGTTAAGTGATAAAAAGTGGTCCCTGGAGTTCACCGTTAACGTCCCTTTTGCAGATTTTCTGGAAAAGCTTGGCGTTACGCCCCTACCGCCCTACATCAAACGCTCGGAAGAGGAGAAGCAATCCCCGGCCGACCGCGAAAGATATCAAACGATCTATGCCCAGATCCCCGGATCGGTTGCCGCTCCCACGGCCGGTTTGCATTTTTCTCCGGCAGTTTTGAGCGCTTTGGGAGCGAAGGGAATCCCCGTGGCACAGCTTACCCTCCATGTCGGCTACGGCACTTTCAGTCCCGTGCAGGAGCAACATTTGGAAAATCACCAGATGGAAGTGGAACAGTATGAAATAGGCAGCACCGCAGCGAAAACCATCAATCAAGCCCCGCGGACGGTGGCTGTTGGCACTACCTCGGCGCGTACGCTGGAAGCAGCGGCCGATGAACGGGGAAGATTAACACCTGGCCGGGGCTCGACAGACCTTTTCATTTACCCCGGCTATCGTTTCAAAAGGGTCGATGCCTTGTTGACTAATTTTCATCTTCCCAAATCCACTCTCTATATTCTCGCATGCAGTTTCGCCGGGCGGGATCTCATAAGGGAAGCCTACCGCCAGGCAATAGAGGAGCGCTACCGCTTTTACAGTTATGGCGACTGTATGCTGATCGTATGACGGACAGGGGGCAAACGATAACAATCCCATGGAATTTAAAATCATCAAAAAAGACCCTCTCACCGGCGCGCGCCTGGGAAAGTTGATCACCCCACATGGCGAGGTGGATACACCGGTTTTCATGCCCGTGGGAACACAGGGCACGGTAAAAGCCATGTTGCCGGGGATGCTGACGGAAGTCGGCGTCAAGGTGCTCCTGGGCAACACCTACCACTTATACCTGAGGCCTGGCCACCAATTGATCCACACTTTGGGCGGACTCCACCGCTTTATGCAGTGGCCGGCGCCGATCCTGACGGACAGCGGCGGTTATCAAGTCTTCAGTTTGGCCAAGTTGCGCCAGGTGACCTCGGAAGGCGTGCTTTTTCGTTCCCACATTGATGGCTCAAAACATTTTATCAGCCCTCAGCTAGCGGTGGAAATACAGGAAGCCCTCGGTTCAGATATCATGATGTGCCTCGACGAATGTCTGCCCTATCCATCAACCTTTCAGGCCGCGGAAAAATCCCTGACCCTTACCACTGGCTGGGCGCGCGCCTGCCGCGCCGCACAAACAAACGGCGAGCAGGCGCTTTTCGGCATCGTGCAGGGAGGCTTTCATCCGGCTTTGCGGCAACGTGCCTTGGAGGAACTGCAAGAGATCGGCTTTGACGGTTACGCCCTGGGAGGCTTCAGTGTCGGAGAGCCACAGCATGTCATGTTTGATCTGCTCCGGGAATTTGCGCCTTCGCTTCCGGAAAACAAACCCCATTACCTCATGGGAGTGGGTACGGCGGAGGACATCGTTTATTGCGTCGGCCAGGGGATAGATATGTTTGACTGCGTAATGCCCACTCGTTCCGCCCGCCATGGTTTGCTATTTACAAACGAAAAAAAGGTTGTTATAAGGAACGCCCGTTATCGGACAGATGAGCGCCCCATTGATCAAAGCTGCGATTGCTACACCTGCCGCAACTATTCACGGGCCTATGTGAGGCACCTGTTTAAAGCCGGGGAGATTGTGGCCATGATCCTGTGCACCATCCACAACATTCGATATTATATGCGACTCATGGAGACTATCAGAAGTGCTGTCGCTACGGGCAATTACCAGACATTCAGTAGGGATTTTCTGACGCGGCGCCGGAACGGCGACTAAAGTGGCGATGACGGCGTCACCCACAAATAAACATAACCAACAAGGAGGGGAATAAATTGATCGACACAGCTTACGCGATGGGCGTTCCCAGAGGGAACGGGCCGGGGACCGGGGGAGCGGATTCCAGTTTTTTCATTATGATGGCGATTCTTTTTGCCATTTTTTATTTCCTGATCATCAGGCCCCAGCAAAAAAAACAAAAGGAAATCAAAAAACTGCTGGCCAATCTCACTTATGGCGACTTGGTTGTGACCTCCGGCGGCCTGCAGGGGAAAATCACCGGCCTTACCGATACAGTTGTAACGTTGGAGATAGCTGATAAGGTCAGGGTAAAGATATCCAGGAGTTTCGTTCTCTCCGTCCTGCAAAAGGCGGCAAAATAACAAGGGGTAAAACCATGTTCAGAAGCATTAAGGTCCGGGCCGCCATGGCGGCGACGATTTGTCTGGCGGGGTTATTTTACCTGGCGCCCTCCTTGACTGACAATCTTCCTTCTTTCTGGAAGGAACATCTAACTAAGGAAAAGATCCATCTGGGCCTCGATCTGCGGGGTGGGACACACTTGGTGCTGGAAGTTGATACGGACAAGGCCGTGGAAAGCACTTTGGAAAGAACGGCCAACAATCTCAAAGAAACGCTCATGGAAAACAAGGTTCGTTTCCGGAGCCTGGAACGTAAAAAAGACAAGATTAGCATTGAACTGCATGAGGGCGTGTCCGCCGCTGTCCTGGATAATATCCTGAGGGAACACTACCCAGATTTGGAGATTGCCTCCTCAGAAACCGCCTCCGGCAAGGAAACGGCCTCTTTAAGATTCAAGGTCAAGCGGACTACGGAATTGAAAAAACTGGCCGTCGAGCAAAGCCTGGAAACGATTCGCAATCGCGTTGACCAGTTTGGCGTATCGGAACCGGAAATCATCCCCGAAGGCCTCGATCGCATTATCGTGCAGCTTCCCGGCATCAAGGACACGGCCCGGGCGAAAAACCTGATCGGCAAGACGGCGATGCTGGAATTCAAAATAGTGGACGATGAACGTAGTCTGGATGAGGCGCTGAAAGGCAACGTGCCGGAGGGAGATACCCTCATTTATGGATACGGCGGCTCCGGCGGCGAAGCCGACAGGAGAGCCAGCGTGCCCTACCTGGTGAAAAACAAAGCCCTTCTAACAGGCGATTCCCTGGAAAGCGCCCAGGTGAAAATCGGTGATCGTTTTGGCGATTCTTATATCGCCATCAAGTTTAATTCCCAAGGCGCCACCGATTTTGAACGCATTACCAGCGAAAACGTAAAAAAACGCTTAGCCATTGTCCTGGACGGCAAGGTACACTCGGCGCCGGTTATTCAGGAAAGGATCGCCGGGGGGCAAGCCTCGATTACCGGTTCCTTTACCATGGACGAAGCCAAGGATCTGGCTATCGTGCTCCGGGCGGGCGCCCTGCCGGCGCCGGTGAACATCCTCGAGGAAAGAACAGTTGGACCATCTCTCGGGCAGGATTCCATCGATAAGGGCATCTGGTCAGTCTTCATCGGCGCCATGCTGGTTATCGTTTTTATGGCGATCTACTATAATCTGTCGGGACTGGCGGCTGATGCGGCTCTGCTGCTTAATATCATCATTCTTCTGGGCACCCTCGCAGCCTTTCGCGCCACACTGACTATCCCGGGTATCGCCGGCATCGTGCTTACCATAGGCATGGCGGTAGATGCCAACGTGCTAATCTTCGAACGCATTCGGGAAGAACTGCGCGGCGGAAAAACTGTCCGCGCCGCAGTTGAAGCCGGATATTCCAGGGCTTTTGCGACGGTACTGGACTCTCATGTAACCACCCTGATTGCCGCCCTCTTTCTGTTCCAGTTCGGTACGGGACCGATAAAAGGATTTGCCGTCACGCTCAGCATCGGCATCGTAGTCAGCTTATTTACCGCTTTTTATGCAACGAGGATCGTCTTTGACTTTTTCGTATTGAACAAAAAGATCAAAAGGCTAAGCATCTAACTATCCTGCCGGTTAGGGGCAGTTGTTGAGGAGACCTGCATGGAAATTTTCAAGAAAATAACACACGTAAATTTTGTGGGCAGTATGAAGCTATACTTCACGCTCTCCATAATCACAATCATCGTCAGCATCGCCTCGGTGGCCTGGCATGGCGGACTCAATCTCGGCATTGATTTCGCCGGCGGGACCCTGGTGCAGGTAAAATTCCAGCAGACGACTTCCACCGAAGGATTGAGAAAAGCGCTGGATACAATTAAACTCGGCGGCAGCATCATCCAGCAGTTCAGCCCCGAGGAATTCGTCATTCGGACGGCAGAGTCAACCTCCGATCTCAAGGGTTTGTCCGATCACATCGAGGAGGCTTTGGCCGACAGCTACGGAAAAGGAAGCTTTGATGTGCGACGGGTTGAGGTTGTGGGGCCAAAAGTCGGTAAAGACCTTACCCAGAAGGCGATACTGGCGGTTGTCTTCTCCTGGATTGCCATGCTGCTTTATATTGCCTGGCGTTTCGAGTTTCGCTATGGCGTCGGGGGCATCATTGCCCTTATCCATGACGTCATTATTTGCATTGGAGCCCTTTCGATCTTTAACAAGGAATTTAGCCTGACGATTGTAGCGGCGCTCTTGACAATTATCGGCTATTCGATCAATGACACCATTGTGGTCTGCGACCGGATCCGGGAAAATGTTCGCAAAGGCGGCAAAAAAGACTTAGGCGAAATTATCAACGTCAGCATTAACGAAACCCTGAGCAGAACGATCCTGGCGTCACTGACTGTCTTCATCGTCGTCATTGTCCTGTTTTTCCTGGGCGGGGAGGTGCTTCACGACTTCGCCTTTGTGATGTTGGTTGGCGTCTTTATCGGCACCTATTCATCCATTTTTATCGCTACACCTGTTGTCCTGGTCTGGGAAAAAATCAGCCCCTCCAAGATGAGGAGATGACAAAAATGCCCCCCCTGGAAATGGCCGGTTTTACGATTTTTATCCTGCTGCTTTTGGTCGGTATTTACGCCGCGATTATCGGCCTGCCGGGAACACTGCTCATCCTGGCTACGGTGTTCATTTACATACTGCTGGGTGGTTTTCAAAAAATCGGCTTGACGACAAGCTTGCTGCTGGTATTTCTGTCAATCATCGCCGAGGCAATCGGTTTTGCTACCGACATGAGAAGCAAGCTCCGCCTGGGACTTTCAAGCCGATGCATCGCGGCCTCACTCGTTGGCGCCGCCTTGGGCGCCCTCTGCCTGACACCTTTGCTTTTTGGTTTGGGAACATTGGTCGGCTTGTTTTTGGGGGCCTTTTGCGGTCTGATGATAATGGAGCTGATAAGCCAGGTAAGACTCAAGCCCAAACACAGGGCGCCTTCAGGCGCGATATGCACGACCGCAGTCGGAATCTTTGCCAAAGGGACCTGCGCCTTAACCATGACCATTCTTTCACTATCAAAAATATACTCCTGAAGGGTAAAGATAATGACCACTGAGAAATCAAAATTGCGTGAATATATTGAGGCAATCATCATTGCGGTGGTGATTGCCTTTTTTATCCGAACATTTATCATTCAGGCCTTCAAGATTCCCTCCGGTTCCATGAAGCCGACTTTGCAGATAGGGGACCACATCCTGGTCACCAAATTCAGCTACGGCGTCAAGATTCCGCTGCTGCGCAAAACACTGTTCTCCGTAGGCGATCCCAAGCGGGGCGACATCATCGTCTTCATCTATCCGGAAGACCGATCCAAGGATTTCGTCAAACGGGTCGTCGGCATAAGCGGCGATACACTGGAAATAAAAAATAAAAAAATCTACCTTAACGGCTTGCCTTATAGCGACGGGTATGGCGTCTATACGGATGACATGATCATTCCCGGTGCGGCTCAGCCAAGGGATAACTTTGGACCGGTAACAGTTCCGACGGGAAGTCTCTTTGTTATGGGAGACAACCGGGATCAGAGCTATGACAGCCGCTTCTGGGGTTTCGTCGATAAGCGCGACGTGCTGGGCAAGGCATTAATCATCTATTGGTCATGGAACAAGGAAGACATCAATGTGCGATGGAACAGGCTGGGGCGCCTCCTTCATTAAAGCGCGATTCAGAGGCGGCGGAAATTTTCGTCATATAAACATCGAGGTAATTTGCCCATGAAAAAAGAGCAGGCACGCAACATCGAGCAGTTAGTTAACGAACAGGTGGCCAAGTGGGAAAAACTCCGGACTAAGCCTGGCGGGGTAAAAGTCGCGGCCTGTGAAGTCATCACGATATCGCGTGAACCTGGCACAAACGGCGCCGCCATTGCTGAAGGCCTCGCCAAGTCTATGCAGATGGACTTGCTGAGCAGTGATATCATAAAAAAAGTGGCTGAGAGTGCCCAGATGAGCGAGTCCATCGTCGCCTCCCTGGATGAAAAGCATATCGCCTTGATAGAGGATTGGCTTAAGATACTCTTCTCCACGCATCACCTTTGGCCGGATAAGTATCTTAAACACCTCACCAAGGTCATAAGCGCCGTTGGCAGCCATGGCAATGCTGTCATTGTGGGGCGTGGAGCAAATCATATTCTTCCGCCTCAGAAAACATTCCGGGTACGACTCATTGCCCCTCTTAAAGTGCGCGTTGACAATGCTGCTAATAAACAGGGTTTCTCACGAAATGAAGCAGAAAAATACATTATCCAAACGGATTCTGACCGCAAGGCGTTTATCTTGAAATACTTTCATGCCGATATCGGCGACCCAGCGCAATATGACATCGTAATCGACACCAATCGCCTGGGTATAGAAGGCACAGAGGAAACCATCAAACATGCCTTTCATGCCTGGAAAAAGCATAAACCGCCGCAAAGCATCGGCTGGTGACGTAATAAAAAATACTTGGCAGAAGATGGCATTTATGAAAAGGGACTTGGTAATCACCATTGACGGCCCTGCCGGCGCCGGGAAGAGTACAGTAAGCAAAGCATTGGCGGCAAAATTCTCCTATTGCTGTCTGGACACGGGTGCTTTTTACCGGGCCTATGCCTACAAGGCAAAGCAAGCGGATGTCCGTCCCGATGATGATGAAAGCTTGACCGAATTGGGACGCAACCTACAGATGCAGTGCCGCAATACGGGTGGCCGGTGGCGCCTCTTCCTGGATGGTCGCGAGGTTACAGACGGGATGATCCGTACGGAAGAAATAGGTCTTTTGGCCTCCACCATATCCGCACGCCCTTGCGTAAGAAATATCCTGCTTGAAATACAGAGGGCAGTTGGAGCGCAGGGGGGGATTGTTGCCGAGGGTCGCGACATGGGAACGGTGGTTTTCCCAGCTGCGGATTTTAAATTTTATTTGGACGCGACGGCCGCGGAGCGTATTAAACGCCGGTACAAAGAAACTGTGGACGAAGAAGTTGCCGCAGACTACGCAAAAATCTCCCAAGGGATCATCAGGAGAGATAAACAGGACATGGAACGCGAGATTGCGCCCCTCGTACCGGCTACTGACGCCCATGTTATCGACTCTACCAACATGACGGTTAAAGAGGTGGTGGACAAAATGATCCTGCTTATGTCTTCACATACCGGTCGGGTGTAAATCAACATAATTCACCTTGCAAATCATTTTTTATCTCTTGATATTTGCTCCTCACTGTGTTAACCCTCCACCGCTATATCAAGCATTTATAAATTTTCAGGGGGTAATTGTTTAATGGTCAACGATGATAACCATGTTTCAGAACTAGCTTCGGATGCCGATTCGCAGGGAGCCATACCAAGTCAACCTGTGCCGGACAAGGAGCCTGATTTCAGCTTTAAAGATCTCTATGAGCAAAGTCTCCAGAATGTTCAGTTTGGCGAAATAGTAACTGGGAAAATTGTACAGTTGACAAACGACGTGGCGATGGTGGATGTGGGCTGGAAAACGGAAGGTTATATACCTATTCGGGAGCTTAGGGATGAAAATGGCGACATCGCTTTCTCAATCGCCGACAATATTGATGTTTACATCGACAGAAAAGACGAAGAGGGGAACCTGGTTCTATCGAGAGATAAAGCTGCGAAAATAAAGGTTTGGGATGATATTAAAGTTGCCTTTGAACAAAACGAGGCGATCAAGGGTATCGTGAAAGAAAGAGTTAAGGGTGGTCTTTCCGTTGATGTTGGTGTCCCGGCGTTTCTGCCTGGTTCACAGGTTGACTTGCGACCAGTTCGAGACCTGGATAAATACGTTGGTAAAACATTGTTATTTAATGTCCTTAAGTACGATCGCAGAAGGAGCAATATAGTATTATCCAGAAGAACGATTCTGGAATTGGAGCGGGAGTTGGAAAAGAAGAGTACCCTCGACAATATCCAGGAAGGGAAAATCGTTGAAGGGATAGTCAAGAACATCACTGATTATGGTATTTTCATTGACCTGGGCGGTATCGACGGCCTGCTCCATGTAACAGACATATCATGGGGACGTATTACCCGGCCCTCCGATCATTTCACAAAAGGAAGTAAAGTAAACGTCGTCATCCTGTCGATTGATCGTGAAAAAGAACGGGTTTCCTTGGGCCTGAAGCAATTGCAGGAAAATCCCTGGCTTACCATAGCCGACAAGTATCCTCCTGGCTCAATTGTGGAAGGAAAGGTGGTCAGCGTTGCCGATTATGGCGCCTTTGTCGAAATTGAGACAGGCGTTGAAGGCCTGGTACACATCTCCGAAATGTTCTGGACAAGGGAAATTAAACATCCTTCCAAGCTATTATCCGTCGGAATGCCCCTCAGAGTAATGATAATTGAGATCAATCAGGACAGCAAAAGAATTTCTCTCGGCTTAAAACAAACCACGACGAATCCCTGGGAGGCCATTAAACAGAAATATGTGGAAGGAACCATCATAAAGGGCGTAATTAGAAACATTACCAATTTTGGCATTTTTGTCGGCGTCGAAGAGGGCATCGACGGGCTTATCCATATCTCAGACATATCATGGAAACAACGCATAACCAACCCCGCGGAACATTTTAGCAAAGATCAGGAGATTGAGGCTATCGTTCTCCATGTGGATGTGGAAAATGAGAAATTTTCCTTAGGTCTGAAACAGATTGAACCAAATCCCTGGGAACAGTTCAACGCCAAGTACGTACCAGGTTCCACTATTTCCGGCAAAGTTACAAATATCACGGATTTTGGCATGTTTGTGGAAATCGAGGAAGGAATTGAAGGTTTGGTTCACATTTCCGAACTCAGCAATAAAAGGGTTAAAGCAATCTCCGAACTTTTTTCTGTTGGCGATGTGGTAACTGCCAACATCAAAAACATTGACGTAAAAAACAAAAAAGTCCGTTTAAGTTTGAAGGATAGCGAACCGGAAGCGGAGGGGCACTCCGCAAACCAATATCTTAATAACAGGGAATGTGTCGGTTCAAATCTTGGCAAGGCTCTGGCGGATATAAGAATTTTAACCACCGATAATTGAAAGCAAACGAATAATAATCATGAAAAAGCACCCTGTCATCTTTGGCCTGTTCCTGGTTTTTGTTTCAGGCGTGGCGCTGCTATTGATTCTGCGCGTTATGGTTGCTTTGCTGGGAGACGGCGTCTTCTTTTCCCAAAACGAAAAAGTTGGCATAATCAATATCAGTGGCATCATCTCCAGCTCTCGGGAAGTTGTGGAACAGCTTGAAGAGTTCGGTAAAGATGATCGCATTAAAGCGCTTGTCGTCAGGATTGATTCTCCGGGAGGCGGAGTGGCTGCCTCTCAAGAAATCTATGCCGCGATAAAAAGACTGAAAAATAATAAAAAGGTAGTTGCCTCGCTCGGTTCAGTTGCCGCTTCGGGAGGATACATGATTGCGTGCGCCGCGGACAAGATTGTTGCCAACCCTGGAACGCTTACCGGCAGTATCTCAGTTATTATGTACTTCGCCAATACGGAAGACCTGTTTAAAAAAATCGGTTTAAAATCCTCCGTCATCAAAAGCGGGAAATATAAGGACATCGGCTCACCGACCCGTGAAATGACGGAGGATGAGAAACAGCTACTCCAAGCGCTTGTTGACGATATTTATAATCAATTCGTCGCGGTTATTGCGCACGATAGGAATATTCCCCAAGAAAAAGTTTTGCCGTTTGCCGATGGTAGGGTTTTTTCAGGTAGGCAGGCACAAGTTCTTCGTCTGGTCGATTATCTTGGCGATAAATCATACGCCGTGCAGTTGGCAGGCAAAATGGCCGACATAAAGGGCACACCGGAAGTCCTATATGCCAAGAAGCGGGATGTCTCCCTTTGGGAGTTTATTCTGCAAACAACTTTTGTTTCCGTAATCAACAATCTTAAAGGTGAGATTAACGTAATCCCGCATGGTATAAACCTACTGTACGAGTATGGGGCATAATGTGTCCGGGAATATCACCTCATTATGCCTCAGATGATGGCAATAAGGCACCTCCCCGAAAAGGCCGATCATGACGTATCAAACCCTCATAGTAGATAGACGTCCGCACTATTGTATCGTTACTATGAATCGTCCTCGGGACATGAATGCTCTTTCGCTCGAAATGCGTCAGGAACTTCATGCTTGTTTTGCTCGTCTGGCACAGGACAAAGACATTTCAGCGGTGATTTTGACGGGCGGAGATTATGTCTTTTCAGCCGGCGTCGACATCAAGGAAATGATACACCTGACCAGCGATGAAATTGAAGATTATTGCAACTCAATAAGCGAATGCTTAAAGCAGATATATAACTTCAATAAACCTGTAATTGCTGCTATTGGCGGCATAGCATTGGGAGGCGGTTTCAATCTGGCAACGGTTTGCGACATGATTATTGCCTCAGAAAGCGCAATTTTCAGTCATCCTGAGCTTAAATTCGGGCTTAATCCCCTTTTCACCCCATTAAAGGAACTCGTAGGAAAAGCCAAGGCCAAAGAGATTACCATGATAGGCGAACCAATTGCGGCTCAGGAAGCCCTGCGTATCGGGCTCGTAAATAAGGTTGTTCCCCCCGATAAATTGATGGCTGTAGCTACCATTATGGCGCAAGAACTCTCCCAGCGGTCGGCAAAGGCACTCGAAGCCATCAAAAAAATTTCCCGGCTTACCCCTCAACTGGAGACGGCGTCGTTGTTCGATGTTGAATTTGGCTTAACAGCGCTGTTGTTCTCACGCACCGAAACCAAGAAACAGATGCACGATCTTCTGGAGGAATTAAGAACCCGTAAAAAAGGCAGGCCTACATAAAACCATGCGTTTCCCAGTCCGTATCAGGAGAAGCAAAATCCCTCAATTGATCCCTTCTCTTTTTATGTTGTAGTTTTTTCAATGCCTTGGCTTCAATTTGCCGTATCCGTTCTCTGGTTACACCCATCATTTCCCCAACTTCTTCCAAAGTGAATGGACCATAGTTACAGGCCACCCATGTGCAGTTAAGAAAATTTTCATTTTTTAATCGCCAGTCACAGGTCATGTCCTGACAGACCTCGACTATTCGTTGGCCCCTTTTTTTACATACATAAATGTCTAGCAATTGTGAGTCTCCCACATTCTTAAAGCATGGCAAACGGCGACGTTTGGCCGATGTTAGCTCGAGCTTGGTCTGCAAAGGGCGTGAAGCTGCCAAATAAGCGCAACTCGGCACGATCTGCGTAAAACGGCTTTTCGACGCTTTAAGGACAAATCAACAGGCAGTCCCTTCCCCCAAAAGACAGTGTCTCTCAGGGTGGGAGAGGAAAGCGACAACAGGACGTCTGGCGCAGCAGACCTGGGCAAACCCACGCAACTCTGCATATCACACCAACTGCCGACCTTACGCATAACCATCCATCTATGGATACTTTTCACAAGGTCAAGCATCTAAGCCATCGCCCAGAACAAACGGCCGACGTGATAATATAACGATCAGTCGGCCGTCTGTTTTTTAGCGTTTCATTCCTTGGTAAAAAATTAAAATATTACAGTTTCCGAACATTTTCCGCAGCTGGGCCTTTGGCACCTTTGACAACATCGAAGCTAACCCGGTCACCTTCGGCCAAAGATTTAAAGCCTTCCGCCTGAATTGCGGAATGATGCACAAAAACGTCATTGCCACCATCCTGCTGAATAAAACCAAAACCTTTCGCATCATTAAACCATTTTACTGTTCCCTCTGGCATCTTTACTTCCTCCTCATAAAAAAACAATGTGTGCAGCTATACTGCAAAAAATTAATTGATATGTCTAATAAGTAATTATCAAAACAAATGCAATGTTTTTTTGCACGAAAAGTAGCAATATCGTCAACAATAGTTATTAAACTCCACTTTCCCGTCCCGACGCTACCATAGAATCTTGTAATAAGCTTTAAAAGAGCATCCCTGGAGATCATTCCGGCATCGATACCAAATCAAAGACAAACGAAATTAGCCCCTTCTGCATCTGAATCTTGATGGGTACCTTATTGCCATCAGCGGTAAACCAAATTTTGAGGTGTGGTTCACCTTTTTGTTTTACTACATCTTCCAATCTTGCCATATCTGGAACAACTTCAAAGGTCTCGAGGGATTTATCCCCAACCATTATTTTGCCCCCTTTGGCTACCGTTGCCTTCGTGGCAATGTTCATGTTGCCATCTGTAACAGGTATTTCCAGCACTGAATTTTCCTTTATGTCCTGCAGGCGAAGGGCATAAAAAAGTGCCAACGGATCGAAGGAACCGGCCAGGACATGAACAGAGTCATCCTTTTTGCCAAAATTGGAACGGGTTGCCAACATTTTATCCCAGTCGAATGTTATGACGACATCCCGCGCATGTTTGCTTTCTGTTCGCTTTTTGTAAAGAAGACTGTGTGTCATAGCGGCATCAACATAGGAATCCTGCCGCTCCCGCACTTTATATATTAGATCAACTACCGCATTGGTCTTCGTAGTCATGGTAAAGTGATATGCCTCCTTACCGTTCACATTCACCTTGGCGAGAACCTCCATGATAATTTCGCCTGCCGGGATTGCCCCCCACCTGCCCTGATAGACCAATTTTTCTCCCGGGACAAAGGGGATATTTCTTTCACGTGCCTTTGTTTCACCGGCGGCAGGAAAGGGAGATATAAAAAACACGACCATTAAAACAAGGCAAAAAAGATTAAAATACCCGCAATAAGGTGTTTTTCTACTCGACACGCAATTGCTGGATCTGGATCGGGCAATGGCATAATCAGACATCATCTCAAGAACCTTTATCCTCGCGAAGGGAACTTCTATCTTGCTAAATAACCTTTTCCATAGCCGCTATCGCCACCTCCAACTGATCATCCGTTGGCTCACGAGTGGTGATTCCTTGAAACTGTAACCCCGGCCAGCTTAGGATTTGCACCCACCGCCAATCCTTGTGCCTGCCCGTGAAGCGAATAATCTCATAGGAAATGCCAGACACCAAAGGCAGCAGCGTAAGTTTATATAAAACACGATGCAGGAAATCGGGACGGCCAAGCAGAGAAAACACCATAATGGAAACAATCATAACGATCAGGATAAAGCTCGTGCCACAGCGGGGATGGCGCGTTGAATAACTTCTGACATTTTCGATCGTCAATTCCTCCCCTTCTTCCCAGGCAAATACCGTCTTATGTTCGGCGCCATGATACATGAATACCCGCTTCATATCATCCATCAGCAGGGTCATTCCCAAAAATATGAAAAAAAGTCCCATGCGTATGCAACCTTCCACAATGTTTAAAACAAAAGTATTGACGATCATTCCTTTCAGCAGTGAAAAGCAGTAGGCAGGCACGATGATGAAAAAAAAGAGGGCCGTTCCCATGCTGATTACCATTGCAAGGGCCAACTGCCACACGGACGGTTTCTCTTCATTCTCCGTAAGGGCGACCTCCGATGAAAACAGGAGGTTTTTCATCCCAATAAACATCATCTCGAAAAGTGTTACAAATCCGCGAACAACTATTAATCCCAGCAATTTATACCGTTTGGTCAGCGGCACATGATGTCGCTCCCGAAAGACAATCTCCCCGTCCGGTTTTCGTACGGCCGCTGCAATCTTATCGCCGTGACGCATCATCACTCCTTCGATAAGCGCTTGTCCACCGGCAATATCATCCTTTTTATGTTCATGATTCATTTTTTACAACCCCTATTGTAATAATTTTACGCTAATAGAGCCTCCGCAACGACCATCCGTTGAATCTCGTTGGTACCCTCTACGATTTGCATCAAGCGGACATCCCTGATGTTTCGTTCCAAAGGATACTCCCTCATGTAACCGTAGCCACCCAGTACCTGGGCCATCTCGATAGTGCCCCGCATGGCAACATCGGTGGCGAAACACTTGGCCATGGCCCCCAGCTTGGAGGTCTCCAGCCGCAGTTTCTTGTCCCCCCAGCCGTTAATGTAATCCATCTCGTCAATGTGGGCAGCCGCGTGATAAACCAACTGTCTGGCCGCTTCCACCTCAATCGCCACATTTGCCAGCTTAAACTGAATGGCCTGGTAAGTCGCGATAGGATTACCAAATTGCACCCGGTTCTTGGCGTACTTAATGGCATAATCCAGGGAGCCCTGCACAACCCCCAAGGCGCAAGCTCCTACCAGGGGACGGGTTCTGTCCAGGGTCTGGAAGGCAAGCTTTAAGCCCTGCCCTTCCTGGCCCAATAGGTTCTCCTTAGGGACTCGGCAGTCATCAAATATAACTTCACATGCCGCGATCGCTTTAGTGCCCATTTTTTCTTCAATCTTGCCTATCTTAAAACCAGGATGATTTTTCTCTACGATGAAAGCGCTGATCCCTTTGGCGCCTTTTTCCGGATCAGTTTTTGCGAATACGGTGAAAACTTCCGCCTTGTCCGCCTCGGTAATAAAACACTTCGCACCATTCAAGATATAGACGTCATCATTTAGCACTGCCCTACTCCGCATGGATGCTACATCGCTACCGGCGCCCGGTTCAGTGAGGCAAAAGGACGCCAACCATTCTCCCCTGGCTAACCTCGGAAGATATTTCTGCTTTTGTTCATGGCTGCCCGCCAGGATGATGGGGGTACTGCCCAGTTCTTGAATCGCAGGAATCATGGCCGAATTAAGACAAGCCGTGGCAAGTTCCTCGCACTCGATGCAAAAGGTCATAAATTCTGCACCCGTTCCACCGTATTCTTCCGGAAAAGAGATACCCATCAGGTTATTTTCACACAACAATTTGTAAATATCTTCAGGAAATATACCATCGTGATCAATCGCGGCGGCGCGGGGGGCGATCTTTTCCCTAGTCAACCTCCGGACCATATCCCGGAACATCTTTTGTTCTTCCGTCAAATTGTATGACATTTTTTCTCCCTTCGGTTCGGTAAATATTTATAATTGGTCAGCAATGATTAAGCACAAATCCGGCAAGGCGAAGGCGTAGGCCGACAAGCCGCTCTTCATCATTTATGCGTAGGACATCTCTCCCGTTTTCATTTCCCTGTTTATTCCAGTCGCTTATGATCCCCTCATGCTGAAGGAGGTTCAGCGCGTTTTTATAATATTCCCGCGATAGTGATTCCGCACGGGGTCTGACCCCACTGCCATGCATCACCCCAGTCAGGGACCGCAAGTCGTCAGGCAAGCCTTCACCCGATGCCCACGCCTCCTCAGTGCTGGACAATGCCCTGAACACCGCCCCGTACGCGTCAAGCAAACTCCCCAGCAGTCCGGCAAAAGCATAGAGGCTTACCATGACCTCTTTTTCCGGAAATGCCACACGCCCCTCCATACGCAAAATGAAACCATTTCCTTCCAGATAAGACAGAACCTCTTCAACTTCCAGTGCTTCATCTACTTCCCAGGAGAATTCTTCTTTGAGGATATTTTTCAAAAAAAGGCAATCCTCCTTGATCAAAGCAACTGTAGCTTCCTCTTTGCGGGCAATAATTGCAAGGGATACAAAGCAAACGGGAAGAAAATGGTGCACTATATTATTTTTGTAATACTCAAGATTCAAGCGCTTTGCCTCTGGAATCGAATATGACGCCGTCTGGCCCTGGTTGCCATCTTCGTGATGCTTACAGAAAACAAACCCCCATTTCTGAAAAAGGGCCAAAACCGATAATATGGCCTCTTGTTCCAAAGCCATGCTGGATGAAATATTAACCTGCCGCCAGCGCAAATAATTGTAATAAACAGAAATCGTCGCTTTCAACAATGCCCCCGTAACTTTTCCGCCCGCAGGACATAGGAGAGAAGCGGCAACTAAAGCAGTGGGGGTTACTACGGCAATCCTGTTTATCTCGCAAACCACCCTGGCGCCTACGTCACGGTACAATGCCTGCTGCTCTCTTGCGGTCATGTCGGCAAAGGACTTTGGCTGCTCTTCCAAGTATGATTTAAGGAAAATAGGGGTCCCAATGTTAACGTAAACATTGCCGTAATAATGCCACATTATTTTTGCGCTCTTTAATAAACCTATCGCAGATTCCGTCTTTTTTTGTACTCCCCGTAACTCCTTTAGGTAGGAGTTCTCCTCAATAATACGGTCGTACCCCAGATAGACAGGGATCAATGCCAGATCATCACTTATCCTGTCCTGGTAAGAACGCATGATCATAGATATGACACCGTACTTGGGCAGAAGCATCTTGCCGGTGCGGCTCCGCCCCCCCTCCAGAAAAAACTCCATCGGCGTACCGTCTCGTAGCAAATGTTTAAGGTATGCGGTAAGTACTTCCGTGTAAAGATCATCACCTCTAAAGCTACGACGGAGAAAGAAAGCGCCTGCCTTTCTAAAGATATACCCTAAAGGCCAGAAATTCATGTTGTCGCCGGCAGCAATCCGAGGCAAAGACATTTTCTGCTTATAAAAGATGTGAGATAAAATGAGGTAATCGACATGGCTTCTATGGCAGGGAATTAACACACAGGGCATCCGACAGGAAATTTCCCTAATTACGGCAAGCCCTTTTTTATCCACAATAAAGGCATTATATAAAACCTGCCAGAGCAGGGTTAAAAAACTATCCCAGACCTTAATCCAGCGTTCATCATAATCGGCGGCAATCTCCAGGAGATATTTTCGCGCTCTTTTGCGTAGCTCTTGTTCGCTACCTTTCCCGGCAATGGCTAATGCTGATATCTTTTCAAGGAGATGCTGATCATCGAGGGCGGCTGTTAGTATTTTGCTTCCCGGCTTCAATGAAAAGGCTCCTTTGACGGCCGCCGTGGGTGAGCCCTGCTAAACGCCGTTGCCATTGTTAAGAAACTCATCGGGAAATTTTTGACGCATGTAATTTTCCACATAATCGCGGATTTCGGCAGACAGGGAAAAGGTCATAACTTTTTCCAGCAATTGCTTCGATTCCTCCAGAGATGAACCTCTGATTATTTTTTTTATCCTCGGTATGGCGGAGGGTGTCATGCTTAATTCGTCAAGTTCCAGACCCAACAAAACCATGGCATAGGTGGGTTCACCCGCCATCTCGCCGCACATCGCCACCTTGATGCCAACCTCGTGGCCAATCCTCACCACCCGCGCAATGAGTCTCAGTACGGCGGGATGTAAAGGTTCGTATAAGTATGTAACCCGCTCGTTGACGCGGTCTATGGCCAAGGCATATTGGATCAAATCATTGGTGCCGATACTAAAGAAATCCACCTCCTTTGCCAACGCTTCGGCAACGACAACGGCGGCGGGAACCTCAATCATGACACCAATTTCCACATCCTTCCCAATGGGAATACCTTCTTTAACAAGCTGATCCTGTACTTCCCGAAAAAAAAATTTCGCCTGGCGAATCTCTTCCAGACCGGAAATCATGGGGAAAAGCAACCGCGTTTTCCCGTAATAGCTGGCCCTGGCTATTGCCCTGAGTTGCACCTTAAACAGCTCTTTTTCCCTCAGACAGAAACGGATGGCCCGGAGCCCCATTTGGGGATTC
This sequence comes from Syntrophales bacterium, assembly GCA_049302035.1. GTDB lineage: Bacteria > Desulfobacterota > Syntrophia > Syntrophales > JACQWR01 > JAPLJV01. Next base: position 3,901 of record JBAQLR010000013.1, on the reverse strand, counting down.
ATTTCTCTGCCGAGTTTAGGATCGGAGAAAAACTTCTCCCCTCCCAAGTCAAAGGTGCGGATGGTTACCCACGAAAAACCCGGCACACCGACAATAGAACGATAATGACTAAAATGCTCTTCTTCCGTGGGAAGTTGTTCCCTGTTAATATATATGAATTCTGTTCTGTAAAGACCGACATTTTCTGCCCCATGCTCCAGTGCATTAGGAATCTCCTCGGTAAATTCGATATTGCCGCCTATGCCAATACGATAATTGTCTTGGGTTATGGCCGGAAGACTGGCGTCACCAATGTATAATTTTTGCGCGTCGGCAAAATGTTTCCTTTTACTCTCATATCGTTTCAAAATTTCCGGATCCGGGTTTACAATCACCATGCCGGACGAACCGTCCACAATAATGTCATCGTTGGTCCGTACGTCCCTGGTAATCTTTTCCAAACCGACGACAGCGGGGATCCCCATTGATTGGGCAACAATTGCCGTGTGGGAAGTTTTACCGCCAAAATCAGTGGCAAATCCAAGGAACTTATCGATCTTTATTTGCGCAGTATCTGCCGGCGATAGTTCTTTGGCTACAAGAATTACCGCTTCTCCAATTTCCGGAGCAGTGGCCATCTTTTTACCCGCTAGATTTCTCATAATTCCCTGCCCTACAAACTGGATATCACTGATCCGGCCGCGCAGGTATTCTTCATCCATTTTATCAAATATTTCTTTATACTTATCAATTGTAATACGGAGGGCCCATTCGGCATTTACGGCCTGTTTGCGAATATTCTCCACCGTAGTCGCAATGAAGCTTCGATCCTTCAAAATCATAATATGGACATCAATAATATATAGCGGTTCCCTCCCCTCTAGGTCGCGCAGCTTATGTTTCAATTCCTGCAGTTGTTTTTCCGTCTCCCTGAGCGCTGCCTTGAACCGCCGCACCTCCTGCGCAATAATGGCCCTGCCGCTTAAATGGTACAAGGGCGCCTGAGTATCAAACCGGCCGAAAAGATAGGCTTTCCCAATCACAATACCTGGAGATACGCCAATACCTTTAATCGCCCTCGTTCTTTTTTCCGCAAGCACGTCCATTAATCTTCCCCGAATTTATCTTCGATAACCTTCCCCAAGGCGCTGATGGCTTCGCTGGCATCTCTGCCCTCAGCCCTAATCGTAATCATGCTCCCTTGAGGACAAGCCATGGTCAAGACACTAAGCATACTTTTACCATTAACCTGCTGCCCGTTTCTCTCGATAATTAACTTTGCCTTATAATGCGAAGCGATGCTCACCAGTTTAGCGGCGGGACGAGCGTGAAGTCCCAATTTATTCTTTATTTCGAAAGTTTTTATTTCTACCATATTATGAGGATAATCCGAAACCAATGACAAACATCAGATAGAGCATTTTAACTTGGGATATCCCGTTTTTAATCCCCCAATAACAAAGAATAATCAAGAATAAAAAGGCACTTTTAGTAAGAATTGACATAGGCATTCCCGCTGCGGTACTGTAAAAAGAGGGACATACAGATATGGTAACTGCAATTAATCCCAGTAGAGAAAGCCATCTTATGCGCTCGCTTACCAGGGGCAGATCCAACCGCCTAATGAAATCAATCCCTTCATTCCTGCCGCGATATCCCTCCATAAAGCCCCTGATTCTTACCCACAAGTGCGCAGGATCATATAGCATCAGCGAAGCCACTGGCGCCAAAAGGGACGACTGCCAGGCAAGCAAAACACTAAACACCGCCGCCAGTGGCTTCATGGCTCCCCAAAAGAAAGAATCTCCCAAGGCGGCATATGGACCTGCCAGAGCATTTTTAAGATTGAGAGCAGAATTATCGTTGCTATCAGTTTTTAGGCCGTCCATTTCCCCGCGGACGACGGAACCGATAACGGCAGCAGATAAATAGGGATGCGTATTGAATAGCTGGAAATGCCTGACCAGGAAGGCGATCAGGCGTTCCTTACCGCCTCGCAACCGCTTTGCCAGGGGCAGCATGGTAAAGATAAAACCGAGATTCTGCATGCCTCGATAATTAAAAGCAGCAGCAATGAAAAAAGACCTCAAAAAGATTCTAATGGCGACAGTGGTAACAACCAATTCCGAACGAGAGGATGAACTTAATCCTGATTTAAGCAGCTCCACTTCCGATTGTTTATTAGAAACCTGCAAACTATCCACTCGCTACCGTTATAAACTAGGATTATCATGACCTGCCGACTGACGTAACACAAAGAACCCAAAAGGTCAAATGATTAGCTTGTCCCCAAATCCACCACCTCCGGTTATGAGCAGCACGGATAGCCAATTCCAGCCTTGAGGAGGGTAAACGGACGCTTGATCCAGGGGTAGTATCCACTTCTGGTCACCTCCAAAACACGGCATAGCAGTGAAACACCATAGGCCACCCCCGCGGCTCCTTGAACAGAGGATTGAATGCGACCTTGCAGCTCCCATCAATCCTTATTGATCCGCTGACCGTTTTTTCCCGACCTGCCCAAAGCCCTCGAAGAAGTTTATGTTACGATCAGGCGAGGTCGAAACGGTCAAGGTTCATTACTTTGTTCCAAACTGCTACAAAGTCGTGCAGAAACTTCTCCTGGGAGTCCTTACACCCGTACACTTCCGCCAGGGCCCGGAGCTGCGAGTTCGAGCCAAAGATGAGGTCGACACGAGTGCCGGTCCACTTCAGTTTGCCCGTTGCGCGATCACGCCCCTCGAACACGTCATCGCCTTCCGAGGTTGCCTTCCACGTCGTGCTCATGTCGAGCAGATTCACGAAGAAGTCATTGGTAAGCGTCCCTGGCCGCTTGGTGAAGACGCCGTGCTGGGACTGTCCGAAGTTGGCATTCAAGACGCGCATACCGCCAACGAGAACCGTCATCTCAGGAGCAGTCAGTGTCAACAGTTGCGCACGATCAACCAGCAGTTCCTCTGCCGATACGGCGTATTTGGTTTTGAGATAGTTACGGAACCCGTCTGCAGCCGGTTCGAGTACGGTGAACGCTTCCACGTCGGTTTGTGCCTGCGACGCATCCGTGCGTCCCGGTGTGAAGGGAACGGTCACCTTCTGGCTGGCGTTCTTCGCAGCCTGTTCGACACCAGCGCATCCGCCCAGGACAATCAGATCGGCAAGCGAGATTTTCTTCCCGCCGGACTGTGCGCTGTTGAACTCCTTTTGGATTCCCTCAAGGGTCTGCAGTACTGTCGACAATTGGGTCGGCTGGTTGATTTTCCAATCCTTCTGAGGTGCGAGACGGATGCGCGCCCCGTTTGCCCCGCCGCGTTTGTCAGAGCCACGGAACGTGGACGCCGAGGCCCAGGCTGTCGAGACCAGTTGGGAGACAGACAGTCCCGAGGCAAGGATCTTGCCCTTGAGGGAGGCGATGCCCTGTGCGTCAATCAGCTTATAATCGGCTGCGGGCACCGGGTCTTGCCAGATCAATTCCTCTGCCGGGACTTCCGCGCCGAGATAACGCGAGCGGGGGCCCATGTCGCGGTGCGTCAGCTTGAACCAGGCCCGGGCGAAGGCGTCGGCAAATTCCTCGGGGTTCTGCTGGTAACGCCGCGCGATCGGCTCGTAGATCGGGTCGAAGCGAAGGGATAGATCCGCCGTGGTCATCATTGGCCGGAGCTTCTGCGACGGGTCGTACGCGTCCACCACCATGTCCTCTTCGGCCACGTCTTTGGCCAGCCACTGATTAGCGCCAGCCGGGCTCTTGATCAGTTCCCACTCGTATTTGAACAGAACCTTCAGATAGCCCATATCCCATTTGGTCGGGTTCGGCTTCCAGGCGCCCTCGATGCCGCTGCCGATTGCATCGCCGCCTTTGCCACTGCCGAAGCTGCTCTTCCAGCCGAGTCCCTGTTCCTCGACGCCGGCGGCCTCGGGTTCCGGA
>JBAQLR010000012.1:0-3338 GCA_049302035.1 Syntrophales bacterium | reverse complement strand
TACCATTCCGGCTTGATGTTTTCCGGGGTGGGGGCTAAAGGGTCTGCCTTGATGCCGATTTCCGGCGGGAAAAATACCGCGAGCGTGACCGTCACCCCCAGCAGCAAAAGCCAAACAAGCAAGTCATTCGGCATAAGGGAGAGATGCTAAGACATGGGGCGACGCTGCATGTGCAGTTCTGAAAAGACTGCCCGTCGCGAGCCAAGCAACGGTGCCGACGGACGCAATCAGAAAACTGCGACGACCAAGCACGGTCGGGGAATTGCCTGTGTCTCTTTTGTTCATATCGGCCTCCTAACGGTTGGTGGGTGGGTGACGCATTACGAAAAAGCTTACCCGGCGCGGGCAGCGCAGCGGTACATGGTGGGTGGAACGCCTTGATACTATTTAGGATAAAGCATGCGTCCGTTCAGGCTGCCATCAGCCGAGGTTCTCTGCCGCGAAATCCCAATTAATCAGTTTATCCAGCACTGCGTTGACACAGTCCGCGCGTCGGTTCTGGTAATCCATGTAGTAGGCGTGTTCCCACACATCGATGGTCAATAACGGTTTCTTGCCAGTGGTCATCGGCACATCTGCATTGCTGGTCTTCACCACCTTGAGTTTGTCGCCATCCAACACGAGCCATACCCAGCCGCTGCCGAACTGGGCCATTGCCGCAATCGCCAACTCCTTCTTGCATGCATCCAAGGTGCCGAAGGAAGCTTCGATCTTTTGCTTAAACGTTGCGGGTGGTTCACCACCGCCCTTCGGTCTCAGACTGCGCCAGTAGAACGTGTGGTTCCAGATTTGCGCTGCATTATTGAAGATCGCGGTCTTGTCAGTTTTGCCGGCTGTCTTGGTGATGATTTTCTCCAACTGGAGGTCCGCAAACTCCGTTCCTGCTACCAGCTTGTTCAGGTTATCGACATATCCTTTGTGATGCTTGCCATAGTGGAAGCCAATCGTATTTGCGGAGATCACGGGGTCCAGCGCGTTATTCGCGTAGGGCAGGGACGGTAGGACATGCGGTGATGCACTTTCAATCTTGTCATTGCTCATCATTTTTCCTCCTATCTGGTGACATAAAAGCCTATAGGCTTGCGTTTCAGCGGTACCGAGCCAAACAGAGCGAGGCAAAGCCGTCCGCTGGCAGGGCTTGTTGAAAGGCCGATCGGTATCAGCCTCCTTGCCGAAATCCCCGATGTTGAAGGCATGAACTCGCCCACGACCAGCGAACCGAATCACTGGCGGCGGCTCGTGACCCGCCACTGCCTATACGGTGTGGATTTGAACCCACTCGCCGTCCACCTGGCCAAGCTTTCCCTGTGGCTCAATTGCTTCGCCCGGGACCACAAGCTGACCTTTCTCGATCATCATCTGCGTTGCGGCAACAGCTTGATCGGCATCCGGCGTCTCTCCCAGTTGCAGAAAATCCCGGAGCGCAGCAAGGATGCCAAAAAGAAGCTGAAAAAAGAATCGAACGCCCCGGAGTTGCCTTTTCCGGAGATGCTTACGGAAGCCTTTCACAACGCCGCACGCGAGATGGCGGACATCACCCGGATTGCCGAGGACGATACGGATCGTCAGAAGGAGCTGCATGAAAAAACCCGGCGCGCCCGCATCAACCCGCTGTTGCCGCTGGCGGATATCTTCACGGCCTATCTCATGGAGGGTGCGGTAACCTCGGACGACTATTACGGGCTCTTCCTGCGCCTGTCCCGGGGCGCGCCTCCGGCGTCGATTGCCGAAATGGAACTGGACGACAAGGCGAAAGCCCTGGCCGGGAGGCACCATTTTTTCCACTGGCCCCTGGAGTTCCCCGAGGTCTTCAACGAGGATGGCGGCGGCTTCGACGCCGACGTCGGCAATCCGCCGTGGGATATCCTGAAGCCGAATTCCCAGGAGTTCTTTTCCGCCTACGACCGCGCCTTCCGCACTTACACGAAGCAGGAGGCCAACCGCGTAGCCGAACGCCTCATGGCGGAACACCCGCCTATCCGTGGTAAATGGGAAACCTGCTGCCGGGAATTTGAACAGCAAAGCGAGTACGTCCGGCAGCCGTCCGCCTACAGCGCCCTCGGCAAAGGCGATATCAATACCTATAAGCTCTTTCTGGAGCGGTTCCATGTCCTGCTTAAAGCGGGCGGCCGCCGGGGATCGTAACGCCCAGCGGCCTCTATACGGACCAGGGATGTCAGCCCCTCCGGGAGCTGTTTTTCAACGAAAGCCGCATCGACTGCCTCTACGGTTTTGAGAACCGCTGGCCCACCGTTTTCAGCTCCGTGGATGGCCGCTTCAAATTCATCCTCTTCTGCGCGGAAAAGGGAGGAAAAACGGAGGCCTTCCGCTGCGCCTTCATGGAGCACGACCCGGAACGACTGCCCCTCATCGACGCCGGGGCGCTGAAAATGCAGCTTGAAGCCGTCCGCAAATTCTCACCCAACACCCTGAGCGTGATGGAGTTCAAGAGCCAGCGGGATATCGACATCGCCACGAAGATTTACGGCGACTGGCCGCTACTGGGAGAGGTGCGCGAGGATAGCTGGAATGTGAAATTTACCACCGAATTTCACATGACGAACGACAGCCATCTTTTTGTCGCCAGGGACAAGCTGGAGCAGATGGGGGCGGTGGAAATAACCGGCCACCGCTGGGTTTCTTCCCCCACCGCCCTGCCGGAGAAGGCAAGCCTGGAAATGCTCGGTTACGATGCCCTCCGTCAGATGGCGGAAAGGGAAGAAATAGAACTTTTCCTGCCGCTGTGGGAAGGGAAGCAAATTTGGATATTAACAGATGAAATGGTGCCTCCTTCCAGTTGGATACGGCATGGGGAGGTTTCCAGCGTAAGTTCAACATCATTTTCGAAGGTTGTATATAGGGCGCTGGCTGCAAGCACAAATGAAAGAACCTTGATCGGGACAACAATACCTCCTGGAAATCCCGTTGGGCATTCGATGAATGTATGCCCAATCGGACCGGATTCGAATATGATAATTGCAGCCTTACTTACATCATTCATTTTAGATTGGCTCATACGATGTAAAGTTACAACAAATCTGACGATGTTTTATCTTTATCAACTTCCTGTCCCTATGGTAGAAAATTTTTCCAAAGGGAAAATCCATCAATCGCTAATTTCGCGGACAGCTCGACTCATTTCGACATCAACCATCTACAGAGATTTATGGAAATCTGTTTTTCATGAAGAATACCGTAATCTGGATTTTTGGTACCCAGTCATGGGAACAAAATATGATCATTACGGTCCAAAACACGAACAGGACATCCGCCGCCGTCTGGCCGAGGAAGCCGCCAATCTGACCCCGGAATGGACGCCCGCTTGCGGCGTCCATGAC
>JBAQLR010000011.1:0-5446 GCA_049302035.1 Syntrophales bacterium | reverse complement strand
CAATATACTCACGATAGTCATCGTCGCAGAAAAATGTTTGCATCCGGCGGTTGCCCCGCTGAGTAACATGGTGAGGTATTCCTACTGAGACGATTCTTGCTATCCGTGCCACGGGATTAGATTTATCAAACCTTCACAACAAATGTCAATAGTTTAGCATACTGTCCCCGGAACTCCCCCGGTGCAGCAACTTGTTACCCGTTGTCCTTTCCAGGTTCATCAGGTAGCTGGGCTCCATGCCATACAGCAACGATCCATACGGTCTTATCCTTGGTTCTATAGAAAAAACGATAAGGCCTTACAATCACCTCGCGAAAAGGTAAGTCCGGGAACTCCGGCAGTAGTCTTCCGGACTCGGGAAACTCCCTGAGACGGGAAAGCGTTTTCTCTGCCTTTTGACGAAAGCTTACCGCCGCCGAGGGGTTGTCTTGGTGAATATAGGCAATAGCTTCAAGAAACTGGCGACGAGATGTGGGGGTAAATAGGATTTTCAAGGTTTTGCCGCCTCGAGAAAACGGTCAGCCTCTTTCAGCACGTCGTCAAGCTCATGGCCTATACCTGCCTCTATTTCTTTCTCTCCTCTGGCCAACAAGTGCAAAACATCCATTTCGTGCTGTGAGTTCTGATAGACTTCCATGCTGACCATGACTGCTGTTGCTCTTCCTCGTTGGGTAATGAAAACAGGTTCTCTCGAAGATGATACACTCTTGACCACATCGCTGGCGTTTTGTCTAAGATCGGAAATTGGTATAATTTTGGGAACGCTTAGCATTGGTTGTACCTCCTATAATGATACTAATAGTACTACCAACGGATAATTTTGTCAAGAATCTGTTTCATCTATTTTCGGGTAACGCCATGATCAGCCGCCGCGCCCAGGAGAAAGTAGGAAATCCACGCCGGGTATTCGCGGTCGGCTGGATGCAATTGTTATCAATTTTTTTAATGTACCGATGGTAGTTTACGATTTTTTCTTGCATCTGTGTTTTTAAAACCATCTCTTAATTGCTGCCTTGCTTCTTCCTTGCCTAATTTGCGTACTGTTTCTTTCCAAGCCTGAGTATCACCGTGAGCGTCAATAAAACCTTCAACAAATAGTTCTATTTCTTCATCAGTATAGGGCTTATTGTTATCAGAAGGCTTGTCATAAAGCCAATCAGGCTCGAAATTGCTGCTATCTTGTATTTCTTTTTTCTGTTTTATAATCTTCTTCTTCATTTCATGCCTTGATAACCGCCGCATAAGGCGCGGAGGCTTTTTTCCATCGCCCTTAATGCCTTGGTTATCTTATGATTTTTGATAAAACTCACCTTTTGTGTATGCATGATGAGGAACCGATTTTTTCTTACCGGATTTTATAAATCCATTAGCTTCCATTAATGTACAGACTAAAGCTCCAACGAACTGCTTTAAAAACCCATCAAACTGAATAATGCTTTGTTGAGAAGTAGCATTGAAGCTTATCTCCGCAATACCAGCCACAGCAGGTAGATTTAATTCTGTTGCGAACTGGCATCTTAAAAAAGACAATGGAGTCATGACTATGTTAAACATGAAATTTCCGTTTTCCCTTGCAAACGGACCGTATTGCGGGAATCTCGTTTCAAAGTCTGCAACCTCTGGAATTTGAACATTTAGACTAAAAGACTGATCCTTCATTATGACCTCCTATATTTAGTGTCTTATTCTTAAGACATCTTAAATATAGACCTCATCAATTTGGATGTCAACTACTTTTTCAAAAGATAATCGCGGCGACGCAGTCGCCGGGAACGACGAGGTCAGCGGCGGGCGGCTTTTTGCCCGTCCGCTGTAGTGATTTGTTATGCGATTACACTGTGGTGAAGGACAATATCTTTACCGGGAGCCACAGCTTGATACAATTCGGCCAATTTCTCAAGGCTGGGCATTGAAGTCCCCCGCTCGTATCGAGCATATGCATTGCGCGACTTGGCGCCCAGACGCGCGGCAGCATCGGATAGCGAAAGACCGCTCCTTTCACGCTGTCTTCGCAAAAACAGGCTGATCAGGCCCCCTGGATCGTTTGCGCTCACTTCAAAATCACTATGTTTGCCTGGATGCACGGTAACTGCAAAACCAGGACGATTCACCAAGGTCTCCAATATATCTTTAACCATGACAAAAGCTTCCTTGCGTGTGTAGCCTTGAGTCATAGCATCAAGAAGGGGCACCTCGGCAAGCCAGAATTTCTCGTCTCTGTAAACTTTCCCGTAAAAACGCATATCAGATTTTCCTTTCGGCGCGCCTCAGAATTGTTCTTGCCAGTTTTTCGTTTATCTCGTTGTGGCGAGGGATCGCTTCCTCACGCTCTCCATCAGTCCAGATGTCATGGTTCTTACCATGCCGAAGAAACGTCCAACCGATCCTGCGGAGTGCATTTTCTAAGTCCCGTTTCTTCATAGGCTCACTGTACACCTATCTGTGTACATCGTCAAGGGTGTTTATGGGACCGCATAACGTCATGCATCAGCCGCGCCGCCACATATTTAGCCATTTTGCACCGGCCTTTATCCGGCGTCGGCTGGATGCTTTTGTTGGGAGTTCTTTTTGTTTGTTCAATTCTTTGTTCTCTCCAAGGTGGAAAAATATGAAAGGAAAAAGCTCAATCGGTCTATGTATGGTAATTCAAATCTTTATATTTGCCAGATATAAACCAGTTGTGGGCGGTCGAGCTATATTCCCAACAGAATCCCGTTTCATGTGCTACATGAAAAATATCTTCGTACTTAATCACGCCACAGCAATAAGCGGGAACCTTCTCCATCTCTATGCTTTGCCATTCAGCATCCCGAAGATGGGTGGAAACTTGATAAGGGCAAGGATTTGTTTCATCAATATTCGCCCCCAATATAAATCCTGGCGGAATCTGGATTTCCAATGCCTCATGAACTCTGGCCTCTCTCAGGGTAATAACACCGTAAATATTATTGAGCATGGCGGGAGTTCTTCCGTAGTTCTTCATCGAGACAGCAGCATTAATCGTAACGCTGCTTCCGTCTTGCACATAGCGAAGAGGTTCTGTTTTTACAAAGACATAAGCTCTCTCTATGGTCGGCAGGGCGTCCGCTGCCTTTTTAGCGGCCTCGGCGGCATCTTTAGTGGATTTCCACATCTTGTTAGTAGACCGCCACAACAAATAAGTGAATGCAGCGAGCAGTCCATTGAAAATTATGAGCAAGAGATCGGTGAGTTTGGGCCACCAATGCAACGCCGATTCTTTATCTGTATTTTTGGCATCATTGCTTTTTTCGGTTTTGCTCGCTGGAGTGCCTACTATTTTGACAACCGAAGGAAAATCATCGGACACGTGCTGTTCATTACTGGGCTGTGTTTTCTTTGGGGTGGGCTTATTTTGTTGTACCTTACCGATTTCAGTTGGTCTTGGGGATGGTTCCTGTGATCCAGAATGCGCAGGCCACATTATTAACACAATGAGGAGAAGTTTCAGAATGATTTTCATGCCGTTATGTCTCCCAACGATGGCGTCACCCGGAGCCGGCCTTTTCGGCGATTCGGGTGGACGCATTCGTTAGCCCTTGCGTTTCGAAATACGGTCACTTGCAAGTACCTTGGCAGAAAGCTCTCGTAGATCAGAATTAGGAAACGATAGAAATTTCTTTGTTATGCCACTTCTATGCTTGTATTTCTCGTAAATCAGTTTTCCGGGACCGTTGTAGATTTCTTCGTGGGTACCGTCTCTGTATAGCTTAAGACCTAAATAGTAGTCAGGGACAGAGGGAAACCCAAGAGAGTCCTTAAAAGTCGCTCTAACTTGTACCAGACGACCATCCGACGTCTTGCCGTGATGCCCTTCGCGCAGGACATCAAAGAGTTCGACATCATACTCAAGTTCCGCGGTAATCTCGCCTATGTCCCCTACAAGACGCCCATCAATCGTGAATTCCTTTTTCGGGAATGCCCCCCTCAGTCGGCCTATTCCTTCGAATATCAAACCAAGCGCCTCGGCTATTCTTTTCTTCTCGTCCATCATTCATCCTCCTGAGGCTAACGAATTGCTCACCGGGCGCGGCTTTTTGCGCTCCGATATAGCAAATGGTTAGCCTTTTGCCTTGAAGCTCAAGCTCTTACCTGTAATGTTGCGGGCACCAAGATGCCCCGAAAACATGACCTGATGTGATGGAGTCTTTGTACCTTGGACATTCAATAGCTCATAGCCCTCTGTGAGCGCATGGTCAATTAATGCCCGTTCAATGAGTGCAATGCATTTTTTGATGTTCTGGCCAGACTTCGGAGTGAACTCGCCAGGAATAATTACACGAACGCCATTGGCCGACTTCTTAATGCTTGTCATTAGCTTCGTATTGTTCTTGAAGTGCTGCAAAGCGCGTTGCCCTATGTTCTCGGCTTTTCCAATGTATAGCGGATACACCTGCTTGTTGAAGATGCGCGCGAACATGTATACGCCAGGGGTGCCATACCACTCGTCAAGACCATTAGCGGTGTAGATAAGATTCTCTTTGTCGCCATCCATAAGCAGTATTGGCTCGTACCATTTGATACTCAATTCCATCAAACACCTCCATTAAAAAGGCTAACGATGAGCATCAGCAGCGGGGCCACAGACATGAATGAAATTCATACAGCGTTTATCCCCCGTCTGCTGCATGCTTTTGTTGTGCATGGTTGTTTGTTTTTAGTACCATATTTTTCTGTTTCCTATATCAAGCAAGTCTTTATAGATAACAAGGAGCGTTTTTCTTCTTTCTGTTTCATAACGGTCAAGGCTTGCCGGATCAGTAGGACAGTTCCCATGCGGAAGAATAGCGGCACAAGCGACAAGGGCAGGGTGTCCCATGCTTTTAAGTTGGTAACAATGCTGTACATATTCATTCCATTTCTTCTTCAACCGCTTGCGGCGAAAGCCATTGAGATTGGGAATGAAGGCGGTCATTGCCGTTTCATGCTTGGGATATGCGCCGAGAATAACCAGATTCAAGGTGTCTCCATTTTTGATTTGATAAATAGCAGGGTCAATAGCTTCTTTGAAAGCGGAATAAGCCTTTTGAAAGTTCTCCCTCTTAGCCTTGATTTCGTTATAGCGGATAGTAATCAGAGCACCGAGAAGAAGAGTAATAAAGCTGAGAGAGATTACAATATTGTCTCTAATGGTGAAGAGAAGATAACCCGTGATACTCATCAGTATAGCGACCTCGAAACTTTCTTGATAATATTATTGCCTTCCATTGGTTTTCAAATTGTCTGGCATGCCGTTAATTATCTTTATGCACAACGTACTCTTCAGCGGGCGCGGCTTTTTGCGCTCCGCTGGAAGAGTACGTTGGACGAAGCCGCTACGCGGCGGAAAAAAATCTCAAATCAGTGTATAACCTCCCCTAGTTGCCCAATTCCGGGCGCTATTAAAAGGGAGTATACCATGAACCAAGCTGAAATGAATCGATTTAAT
>JBAQLR010000010.1:0-2439 GCA_049302035.1 Syntrophales bacterium | reverse complement strand
GGTGAAGCTCGGCTGAGTGATGCCGGGCGAGTCTCCCTCCGTTTTCGCAGACGCCCTGCGGCGTCTGGCCGGAGCGGCCACCTACCTCTACCAGGATGGTCCGCGCTACTGGTACTCGACCCAACCTACCGTTACCAAGCTGGCGGAGGACCGTGCCGAGCAGCTCAAGCGCGATCCCGATAAAGTAATGCACGAGCTTGATGGACGCCTGCGCAAGGACCTGGAACGCAAGGGCGACTTCAGCCGTATTCATCCCCTGCCGCAGTCCGGGCAGGATGTACCAGATGATCTTGACGCGCGGCTGGTGGTGCTTGGGATCAATCATCCCTATGGCAAGGAACCGGGAAGCGCCGCCGAGATCGCCGCCAAAGCGATTCTTGAGTCGCGGGGCAGCACCCCCCGCCACTATCGCAACACCCTGGTATTTCTTGCGGCTGATAAGAGCCGACTGCAAGATCTCGACGAGGCGACACGCAAGTATCTGGCCTGGGAATCCATCCTTGCCGAGAAGGGGGAAAAGGGACTGAATCTCGATCCGCAACAGGTGAAGCAGGCCGAAACCCAGAAAACTGCCGCCGATGGAGCAATCACCGCCCGCCTGCCGGAGACGTATCAGTGGCTGCTGGCGCCCGTTCAGCCGACCCCGCAAGCGGCAATCGAATGGCAGGCCATGCGCCTTTCGGGGCAGGATGCACTGGCTATTCGGGCGAGCAAAAAGCTCAAGAACGACGAGCTGCTGATTACCAGCTTTGCGGCCACGCGGCTGCGGATGGAACTGGACCGGATTCCGCTCTGGCGCGGCAATCATGTGGCCATCAAACAACTCGCCGAAGACTTCGCCAGCTTTGTCTACCTGCCGCGGCTCAAGGATTCATCGGTACTGATCGGTGCGATCCGCAATGGGCTGCCGTTGTTCCTATGGATGCAAGATTCCTTTGCCTTTGCCGACAGTTTTGATGAAAGTGCCGGTCGCTACCGCGGCTTGCGCTGCGGAGAAGATGTCCTGCTGGCCGATGGCGAAACGCAGGGACTGCTCGTGAAAACGGATATTGCCTGCAAGCAGATGGATGAAGAGAAGAGTAAACAGCCTGATGGCGGGCCACCTGTCGAACCGCCCACGGGAGGAGAAGGTCCGACCCCAGAGCCAGGCGCGGGTCCGATTGGACCGCCTGTCACTCCACCGGCAGCACCGAAATTGAAGCGGTTCCATGGTACGGTCAACTTGGATGCCACCCGCGTCGGGCGCGATGCCAGCCGTATCGCCGATGAGGTGATTGCCCATCTTTCCGGCCTGGTCGGCGCAAAGGTAACGGTCACGCTGGAGGTGGAAGCGGAGATTCCCTCCGGCGCGCCTGATCATGTGGTTCGCACCGTCACCGAGAACAGCCGGACACTGAAATTCACGAGCCAGGAATTTGAGAAGGAATAGAGGAAGATGATCTATAAGAGGAGATCATGACATGAGTGAGAGCAATAATACTACTGCCGCTGTGAGTGGAAAAAACTGTTGGGATTGCAGCTATCAGCAAATAGCCGGTGATACATTTCTTGGCAAATGTACCTGGTTCTCAAAGCATAAACGGGAAAAGGATAAAGATATTACGCCAAAAGTCGTTGATGTCGGCTGTAAGTATTTTGTTCAACGGGGGATGTAAGTTGCAAAGATATATATCCGCAGTAGTAGAAAAAATATTTGTTTCTTGAAATCTATGGATATGGTAGTAAATTACGAGACATTCAGGATGCAGGATAAATCCGATCAGGATTGCTTTCCGATGAAATGAGGCTTTATGCGTAGAACCGGAAAACAATAGCGTTATCATTGTACTAGTACCATGTAACGCCTATAAGTTCGGGTAAAGACGCTTCAGCTTCATCCGAACGTCCGGCGTTGTGAATTGCCAGTTAATTTTTCTTGCGCTGTTATTTCGGTCTCTTTCCCGGAGATTACCAATTACCAATTACCAATTACCACTTACCATCGCGCCATCCTTTAAGAATTTCATAGGGAGGTCCGGTGAAAAAAACACCAGAAACAAATACATTCGTATCGAGGATTATCCTCATTTTCTGCCCCGCACCTTGGCAATGGCGTCCGTGATATCAGAATGCTTTAGGCCAGCGTTTTTACCCTGTTGGCGGGCTTCGGCAATCAATGCGTCGAATTCTTTCATAGAAGGCGGAGATATTGCCCTGCCGCTCTATCACTCTCGGAGAGGGATTTTTCTTCGAGGACAACGTAGTCGGCATTATCTCTTAACCGGATGACGAGAAGACTGGGGGTGACCATACTTTTGATACCAGTCGGCGCTGATGCGACTGGCGATCCGGGAGAGGATATGACTGGCCAGATGGGGAACCCGGACCCAGGGCAGGATAAGGAAGCGCATGTTGTTCGTCAGATGCCGCAGGTTGCCTTCCCGGTACTTTTGTGTCCAG
>JBAQLR010000009.1:0-4351 GCA_049302035.1 Syntrophales bacterium | reverse complement strand
GAAGCTATCGGCGCTTCGAGAGGTTATTTTCGATTTGCTTCCTGAAAAGATAGATATTATTCATAAAAATATGTCTGTATTGTCCTGTATTTTAAGTTGTTTTTTATGGTTTGGACGCACTACTGCCTTGCCACTTTTTGAGGTGGTTTGCTTTGTCCATCGGCTTATTATCATACCAAAAACTGCCTAGGTCGGTAGGTGCCCCTGTCGCCCCTAAAAGTGTCAAGATAGAAATTAGATCGATGCCCTGCCGCCGCAAAAAGTAGCGCCATCAGTAGAAAATAAATATTGAAATTATCATGCCGATCAAGTACCGTTCCCGCGCGCCATACTGCCAAACAAGGGCACAAGGGGGTTATGCGATCATGGGGAAAAAATCATTGACCTCAACGAAAGCGAAAATCAGAGATCTACAAATAAAAAAAGAAAAACTAATGGCGATGGGCGGGGAGGCCATGGTCAAGCGCCAGCACGACCAGGGGAAGCTTACCGCGCGCGAGCGGCTGGATATGCTTTTTGATAAAGACACGTTTCAGGAGGTCCAGCTTTTTGTTAAACACCGGTCCACCCTTTTTGGCCTGGACAAGAAAGATATACCCGGCGATGGAGTGATAACCGGTTTCGGTAAAGTAAGCGGTCGCGTCGTTTTTACCGCCGCCCAGGATTTCACCAGCCACGGCGGGAGCCTGGGGGAAATGCACGCCCGGAAAATCTGGAAAGTAATGGACATGGCTCTTGCCGCCGGGAAACCCTTTGTGGCGCTCAATGATTCCGGCGGGGCGCGCATTCAGGAAGGCGTGCCTTCGCTGGAAGGCTACGGCGGCATCTTTTACCGCAACTCGATCAACTCAGGCTATATCCCACAGCTCACGGCGATTCTGGGGCCTTCCGCCGGCGGCGCCGTTTACGCCCCGGCCCTTACGGACTGGGTTTTTATGGTTAAAGGCAGTAGTTACATGTTCATCACCGGACCGGCGGTAATCAAGACCGTGACGGGCGAGGAGGTAACTCAGGAAGAGCTGGGCGGCGCCATGTCTCATGCCACGAAAAGCGGCGTTTGTCATTTTGTGGCGGAAAGCGATGCGGACTGTCTCGCAAAGATCAAGACGATGCTTTCTTTTGTTCCCGACAATTGCCACAGCCCCCTGCCTGTGATGCCCTGTACCGATTCCCCGGACAGGGAATGCCCCGAACTGGACACGATCATTCCCGACAGGGCAAATCAGGTTTACGATATGAAAAATATCATCGCCGCCGTTGCCGACGATCAGGAGATATTTGAACCCCATAAATTATGGGCCAAAAACATGATGGTGGCCTTCATCAGGATTATGGGCCGACCGGTAGGCGTGATCGCCAACAATCCCAAGCACGGCGCCGGGGTCTTGGATGTCAAAGCCTCCGACAAGGCCTCCCGCTTCATACGGTTCTGCGATGCCTTCAACATCCCGCTTTTGACTTTTGCCGACGTGCCCGGTTATATGCCCGGAACCAGTCAGGAATGGTCCGGCATCATCAGCCACGGCGCCAAACTCCTCCATGCCTATTCGGAAGCCACTGTTCCCAAACTGACGGTGGTTATCCGCAAGGATTACGGTGGCGCCTATGTGGGCATGTGCAGCAAACAGTTGGGCGCCGATTATGTCATGGCCTGGCCGACGGCAGAAATTGCCGTGATGGGTGCGGAAGGCGCCTGCAATATCATTTACAATCGGGAAATCGCAGGTGCCGCTGATCCGGGCGCCAAACGACAGGAATTGATCGCGTCCTATGAGGAACAGTTCAACAATCCTTATTTTGCCGCCGCCCTGGGGACGATAGATGAGATCATCCTCCCGCGGGAAACAAGAAAAAAAGTGGTTGAACTCCTGGAAGCGTTTAAGGATAAAAAAGAGAGTCGGCCGCCCAAAAAACACGGCAATATTCCATTGTAAGCGCCATCGTGAACCGAACGGAACTAGAAACACGGAGCAAATGAACCACCGTTTTTCTAAGGTAGAGGCGTCGTATTGTTGCAAAAATGCTCCCCGTCCGACCTCCCGTGCCTCTAATCAATAAAATCCCAGGGCAGCATTTCCTCACGATCCTTTTCCCTGTACACATAAAAATCAGGGTCCACCCGGGCTTCCCTGAGGACCTTGGACCAGTCACCCCCTGCGTGATGCAGTGCCAGCAGGATTGCGCCGGTTCGCCGGTCACCGAGGGCAAGGAGCGCCTGCATATAATTCCACTTGGGCAGATCGTGGATCAACCGGATGGCGGGTTCCTGGCGCAGGGCGGCGGCAAGCCGCCGCACCTTTTTTTTTACCTGCTCGATATTTGCCAGCGAATAGCGTTGAAAAGGCGTTCCCGCTTTGGGAATAAACTGATTGATGCTGAGGGTGATGCGTTTAAAAGACCTTACCACCGGCTTTTGCTCTCCGGCCCAGTTCCTGATCTTTTTTGTCAATTGGATAATGGCCTCAATATCTTCTTCCGCTTCCGTGGGGAGCCCAATCATGAAATAAAGCCTGATCTTGGTGATCCCCTCACGGCCTAACACTTCCACCGCATGAAATATCTGTTCTTCCGAGATACCCTTGGCAATGAAATCCCGCAACCGCTGACTGCCGGCCTCCGGCGCCAGGGATAAGGTTGCCGCGCCGCCCTCTTTCAGCAACCGGACCAGTTCCGGCTCCACCTTATCCAAACGCAGGGAACCAATGGCCACCTCCCCCCCCCGCTCCCGGATGAAACGGCAAAGATCAAGGAGATCGGGGTGATCGGACACGGCTGTCCCCAACAAACCGATCTTCCGCTGCCCTCTCGCCAGGGCTTTGAGAAAAGATTTCTCCAGCTGCAACTTATTCCGGAAACGGGCAGGCAGGCAGGCATACCCGGCCGCGCAAAACCGGCAACCGCGCCGACAACCGCGGCTTACTTCCACGAGAAACATCCCGCCCAGTTCTGCCTCCGCCGTGGTAATGCATTGCTCAGTCAGGCAGGAATCGATATCGCCCAGACGGGCTTTTTTTATTTTTTCCGGCAATCCTTCCTGAAGCGGTAATCTGCCGGCAATTTGACCGCTTGTCCCGTAAGTAACCTGGTAAAAGCGGGGGGCGTAGGCCCCGGTAATTTCCTGCTGGAAGCGCATTAACACTTGTTCCCTGGTCATTTCGGAACGTAAGGACCGGAGGCAAACCTTCAGCAAAGGAACGATAATCTCTTCAGCTTCGCCCAGAAGAAAAAAGTCGAAAAAATCCGCCAGCGGCTCGGGATTCAACGTGACGGCAATTCCTCCCCCCATGATCAGGGGAACCGACTCATCTCTCTCCTGCGCCAGCAAGGGGATCCCCCCTAAAGCCAACATTTTTAAAATATTAGGATAATCGTTTTCAAAAGAAAGGGAAAAGGCAATGATATCGAAATCGGTGAGCGGCCGCTGTGACTCCAGGCTGAAAAGAGTCTGCCTCGCCTTGACAAATTCCCCTTCCTCTTCCGGACCGGGCAGAAAAACACGATCGCAAAGACAATCGGGATGGCGGTTAAAGAGGTCATAGACCGTCTGAAAGCCGAGGTTGGACATGCCGGCATTGTAGGCATGCGGATAGGCCAGACAAATGTGCAGCGGCTTCCCCCAGACTTTGCCGTAATATCCCTCCTCCCGGGCTAAGATCGCCCGGTATCTTTTCTGCAGTGCCCAGAACAAAAGTACAAGCTCCTTTAGGCAAAAAACGCGTCAATGTTCCCGCCTTATTGCAACTCCAAGTTAACGAAGCACTCAAACGGCAACGTGTCAATGATTTTATTGGTTTGAAGCGAATCATGCCAGGGGCGCAGCAAGTTCAAAAACCCTGGATTCCAGCGTGCGCGGGAATGGCAAGGATGCGGGTGATAGATTTGAAATCTGTCCCCCGCACCCAAACTTAATCCGCCTGCTTTCTCAGATAAGCCGGGATGGCCAGATCGGGGTCATCACATTCACCCGCAAGCTCGCCCTTGATAGGGCCGGGGGCATCGATCAGCTTGCCGTCCCGGATATAGGCCGGGGTAGCTAGATCATCATGCCGATAAGCATCGAGCTTGGTCACATTCGATACGCTTAATTTTTTTCTACTGAGATCGTCAAATCCGGTAGCAATTACGGTGATGCGGATCTCATCGAGCATCGTCTCATCCACCACGGTACCGAAGATGATATTGGCGTCCTCATGCGCTTCCGCCTGAATCAGTGAAGACGCCTCATTGATCTCAAAGAGCGACATATCCGGACCGCCGGTGATATTGAGCAGGATGCCGCGGGCGCCATGGATGGTGTTGTCCTCCAGGAGGGGGGACGAGATGGCCCGCCGTGCGGCCTCCACCGCCCGGT
>JBAQLR010000008.1:0-4138 GCA_049302035.1 Syntrophales bacterium | reverse complement strand
CAGCGGTACCAATGGGGCTCTGTGCCCCGGCGCCGGCGCCAGTTGCAATGGCCAGCGGGAGAACGCCGAAGAAGAAGGCAAGCGAGGTCATGATGACCGGTCGAAAACGTAATCGCACTGCTCCCAGGATAGCATCGACCAGGTTGGCCCCTTGCGCCATCTGGTCTCTGGCAAACTGGATGATAAGAATGGCGTTTTTTGTCGACAGCCCGAGGGTGGTGAGAAAACCGATCTGGAAATAGACATCATTGGGGAACCCCCGCAACGAGGTGGCCAGTATCGCGCCGAACACACCCAGCGGCAACATCAGCATATTGGCGATAGGAATGGACCAGCTTTCGTACAGCGCTGCCACGCACAGAAAAATCACGAGGATGGAAAATCCGTAAAGAACAGGCGCCTGGGAACTGGCCATGCGCTCCTGGTAGGAAAGCCCTGTCCAGTCAAAGCCAATTCCCTGCGGCAGCTTTGAAGCGAGTTCTTCCATTGCCTGCATCGCCTCACCGGTGCTTCTACCCGGCGTCGGCGCACCCCAGATGTTTATAGAAGAAAAGGCGTTGTAGCGCTCCAGCTTGGGAGAGCCATACGTCCAGTGTCCGGAGGCAAAAGAAGAAAAGGGCGCCATATTTCCCATGTTATTGCGAACATAAAGCTTTTTCAGGTCCTCAGGCAACATGCGCTGCGGGGCGTCCGCCTGAGCGTACACCCGCTTGACCCGTTCGGCCTGGATAAAGTCATTGACATAAGCGCCGCCAAAGGCCGCGGCAATTGTGTTATGGATGGCGTTGATGGGAATTCCCAAAGCGCCGGCCTTTTCCCAATCCACGTCGATGTGGTACTCGGGCACGTCTTCCATTGCGTTGGGCCGTACCGCCATCAGCCGCTTGTCCTGTGCGGCCATGCCGAGGAGTTGGTTGCGGGCGCCCATCAGGGCGGCGTGTCCCAGGCCGCCGCGATCCTGCAACTGAAAATCAAGCCCTGCGGCATTGCCCAGCTCGATGACCGACGGCGGCGGGAAAGCGAATACCATCGCGTTGCGGATCTTTGAGAACCTCCCCATGGCCCTGCCGGCTACGGCCTTGACTTTCAGATCAGGCCGCTTGCGCCGTTTCCAGTCCCTGAGTTTGGCAAATCCCAGGCCCATGTTCTGGCCCTGGCCGCTAAAACTGACACCTGAGACGGCCATGAAGGATTCCACCGCATCCTTCTCCTGCGTCAGGAAATAGTCATTGACCTCAGCCATGACCTTTTGGGTCTGTTCCAGGGTGGAACCGGACGGAAGGTTCGCCTGAACCGTCAGGATCCCCTGGTCTTCATCCGGCAGATAGGAGGTGGGCATCCGTTGAAACAAATACCCCACCGCAGCCACAATCAACACGTACACGAATGCGTAGCGCAGTTTTTTTGCCAGAACGTGGCCGACCAGTTTTACATACAGGTCTCTGAGTCGGAAAAAGACGCGATCAAACCATCTGAAAAAGGGGCGCATAAAAGGATTCGCATTGTCTGACGGTGCATGCCCTGCCGGCACCGGCTTGAGGAATGTGGCGCAGAGAACCGGGGTCAGGATCAGGGCGACAACCACGGAAAGGAGCATAGAAGAAATGATCGTCACGGAAAACTGGCGATAGATGACGCCGGTGGAACCGGGAAAAAATGCCATGGGGCCGAACACCGCCGCAAGCACCAGCCCGATGCCGATCAGGGCGCTGGTGATCTGGTCCATGGACTTGGCGGTGGCCTCCCGGGGCAAAAGCCCTTCTTCTGCCATGATCCGTTCCACGTTTTCCACCACCACGATGGCATCGTCCACCAGGAGGCCAATGGCCAGCACCATGGCGAACATGGTCAGCATGTTGATGGAAAATCCAAAAAATTCCAACGCCGCGAAGGTACCCAGCAGCACCACCGGCACCGCAATGGTCGGTATCAGGGTGGCCCGAATGTTGCCCATAAACAGGTACATGATCACAAAAACCAGCAGAATGGCCTCGAAAAGGGTCTTGACCACCTCCTCGATGGCTACCCTGGTAAAGGGGGTGGTATCGTAAGGATAAATCACCTTCATGCCGGCGGGGAAATACCGGTTCATTTCTTTCATTTTTGCTTTAATTCTATCCGCCGTGGCCAGGGCATTGGCGCCGGGGGCCATGCGGATGGCCATGGCAGCGGCGGACTTGCCATTGTAATTTGGCTCGATATCGTAGCGTTCGGTACCCAGCTCCGTGCGTCCGATGTCCTTGATGCGTACCACGGAGCCGTCCGGATTGGTGCGAAGGGGGATGGCGGCAAACTCCGCCGGGGTTTTGAGCATATGCTGGACGATGATGGAGGCGTTCAGGCGCTGACCTGCCGTAGCCGGCGTCCCGCCGAACTGGCCGGCGGAGACCTCCACGTTGTAAGCCCGCAGCGCCATGATGACATCTTCCATCGTCAGGTGATAATCGGTGAGTTTGTCAGGATTGACCCAGACCCGCATGGCATACTGGGTGCCGAAATTCTCTACTTCGCCCACACCCGGCACCCGCGACAGCACCTTCTCCAGGTTGGATTGGGCATAGTCCCGCAGGTCTTCGGAATCCATACTGCCGTCTTCGGAGATCAGTCCCACCAGGATCAGGTAATTTTTGGTGGATTTGCTCACCTTGACGCCGGAACGCTGGACCACGTCCGGGAGGCTTGCCATAGCAAGTTGGAGCTTGTTCTGTACCTTGGACCAGGCAATATCCGGATCGGTGCCCGGCTTAAAGGTCAATTCGAGGCGGGACGCACCGGATGAAGAACTGGCGCCTGAAAGGTAGAGCATATCGTCCAAGCCGGTCATCTTCTGCTCGATGATCTGCGTGACGGTGTTTTCCACGGTCTCCGCCGATGCGCCCGGGTAGAAGGAATCAATGGCAATGGAGGGCGGAGCGATGGGCGGATACTGGGAAATAGGCAGATTGTAGATTGCCAGGCCGCCCAGCACCATGATAATGATGGCGATGACCCAGGCGAAGACCGGACGATCCAGGAAAAATTTCGACAACATCACGCGCCTCCGTCAATTCGATTTTACTGGGGGCGGGGTCGTATTTTTACCTTCCCCGCGTTTCTTTTCGCTGCCGACTTCAAAAGGAACCACCTTTACGGAAGCGCCGGGTTTCACCTTTTGCATTCCCTCGACGATCACCCGCTCGCCAGGCGCCAGACCTGACAAAACAAGCCAGGCATTGCCGATGGCGCGATCGAGCGTCAGCATCCGCTGCTGGACCGTGCCCGCGGCATCCACGATCAACGTGAGAGGGTTTCCCTTGTGATCGCGTGATACGGCCTGCTGAGGAATCAGGAGGGCCTTGGGATTGACCCCTTCTTCCACCACCGCCCGCACGAACATGCCCGGCAGCAAAACGCCCTGCGAATTGGGAAAGACAACCCGCAGCATAACCGATCCGGTCGTCGGATCGACCGTGACGTCGCGGAATTGAAGCGCCCCTTCCCCGGGATATTTGGCGCCGTCTTCCAGAATAAGACGAACCCTGTTCCGGATTTCCCCGTTGTGCTTGAGCTGACCTTCCTCCAGGCGGCGCCGCAACCGCAGCACTTCGGTCGTGGCTTGGGGCACATCCACGTATATGGGATCAAGTTGCTGAATGGTCGCGAGGGGCAGAGGCTGATAGGCCGCCACCAGGGCGCCCTCCGTGATGTTGGATCTTCCGATGCGGCCCGAGATGGGGGCAGTGATGGCGGTGTATCCCAGATTGATGCGGGCCGTCTCTACCGTGGCCCTCCCATACCGGATATCCGCCTCCGTTTGTTTCAGTGCGGCAGCCGCATCGTCGTAATCTTGTTGGCTGACCGCGTTATCGGCCAGCAATTGCCGCAAGCGATCTGCCCTTGGCCGGATCGCGGACAGATTGGCCTCGGCCCTGCTGAGCGCCGCCGCGGCATTATCCAGTGCCGTATGGAAGGGAGCCGGATCGATTTGGTAGAGCGCCTGGCCGACCTTCACATCGGCGCCTTCTGTAAACAGGCGTTTCTGGATGATGCCGCTCACCTGCGGGCGCACTTCCGCGACCCGATTGGCGGCCGTCCGCCCGGTCAATTCTGTCGTGATTACCAACCGCTGCGGTTGCATCGTCACGACGGCGACTTCCGG
>JBAQLR010000007.1:0-4776 GCA_049302035.1 Syntrophales bacterium | reverse complement strand
GAATATAGCCGCCAATGATGTCCCAATTCACATTGGGCGCATACTCATTCATCTTTTTCACTACCGCCTCGGCATGCTGGGTCTCCCGCTTCTTCCATTCCTCATCAGAGAGCCGCCAGGCGGGAAGAACAAACTCTTCCGTAAGGATGGTGAAATTTACGTCCGGAGGAGCAATGAGGGAATCGCCAGGGCTGACCTCGCTCTCGCCGTGATAACAGCTGACAATGTTTAACTTCGTGGGCCAGATGCCGATCCGGCGCTCGCAACCCTCTTTTCGGAAGGTCTCGTCATCCATGTCACCCAAAGCAAGAACCATCGCCTGCCAGCAGTCCGGATTCCATGCTTCGGCTTTATACTTCGGCCGCTCCTTGAAGGCCCACGTGTACCACATCAGGCAGATGTAGTCCCGCTCGAGCGCATTTACCTTGCGCAAGAGATCGGAAGAAAGATGGTCCTTGCCGATCAACTTGTTGCAGAGCTGGTCCGGGTCAACATCCGTAACCACCGCCTTCCTTGCCTCGATCTCGGTCCCGTCCTCCAACTTGATCCCGACAGCCCGGCCGTTTTTGATGATCACGCGATCGACGGGAGAGTTGGTATAGCCGCGCCCGCCATTCTCCAGAATTATCTTCTGGGAGGCGTGGGTCTTGACATGGGTGGAACCCTTTATCCAGCAGGACAGGGGATAGTACATCAAGGTATTAACAATATTGGCCATGAAGCCTGATCCGGCCTGATCGCCCTCAAAACCCAGGGATTGGTTGCACCTGCCGAAGGCATGCCGCACATGGGGGTCCTCCCAGAGCACCTTGTTCATCTGGATCGGCGACTGGAATAACCACGAGGGCTCAATTTCGGAATCGGGCTGCATCAGCATGCGATCGATCGCATCGGGCTGTCCCGGAGGCGGCGGGGGATTGAAGAAAGACTCCAGGAGATAGGGTTCCCACTTGGTCTTCAGGTTCTTCCAGAGCCTGAGGTAGGTGTCGGCATCCTTCCGGGAGAACCGGGCGATCTCGGCGGCGGTCCTCTCCTGGTCAGGGTCCACATCGGGAAAGGCGGTATATTGGATAAGGCAGGTATCGTCCTCGCTAAAGATGGCGCCGGCGCCAACTTCGGTATAATCCATTTTTACCCCGTAGGTCTCCCACTCGGGGAAGTCCCGGAAGGTGGTAATATGATACTGGGCGGTCATATGCATCGAGCAGGGATTGCCGAGAAAACCAGGCGCCGGCTCCTCCTGACACCAGCCGCCCCCCAGCTCATGCCGCTCCTCAAATATCCCGACCTCCATTTTGGCATACTTGGTAAGATACATCGCCGCGATCAGGGCTTTATTGCCCCCTCCCACGAACACTACATCAAAACTTTTATCTGCCATGTCATTCTCCTTTCGTTGGTTGAAATCAAAACTCCGCCATCATGTTTCTACAGAGACAACGAGGGTTTTAATCTTTTTGCCCATGGATTAAGATCAAATTAATCGATTGACAAATACAGTTCCCTAAGGTAGTTGTCGAGGCGAGTGCTGTTGACTCCTCTTTACCTTTTGAACTTGGGGTTCTATACTAACCATGATCCCTTTACCACGAAATAAAGTTGCGCCTGATAGTCCCAAACTCTATAAATCACTAGGGTCACTCATCAAAGATTACCGGGAATGGCGCGCGCTTAGCCAGGAAAATTTTGCAACATTGACCAGAATCAGCGTGCGGGAGTTGCAAAATTGGGAAGCAGACCGCCATAATATTCGCATCGACAACCTTCACGACCTTGCCGAACTTACTGGAATCCCCATGCAGGCATGCGTCGCTCTTAACGCCGGGCAGCCCCTCTGGTATTCGTTGAGAAAGAGACGGTTTGCCCATTCATCGGTTGAAGAGGCGCTGCTTTCGTCTTACGAACTATTGAGTCACCCCGAACAGGCCGATGACGAACTGATCATAAATAATTGTCCGATTACAAAAGACAAGCACTTTCGTATGATTATCTCTTGTCATGATGATATTTACGGAGCAAAGTTACAACTCGGAAGAGAGGCGATTGAGGCTGCCTGCGCAATCCTACCCGATTTTAATCGCATAGTTTTCGACTCCTGGGGACACTATGTGGGGCACCAAGTTTGCTTCCCTGTCAAACATGGGTTGTATCAACAGCTCAAGAAGAAAAGGAATTTCAACAGTATGACGGCTGACAAGATGAGTGACATCGTCGCTCAGAAGGAAGGAGTCTTCTACATCTACTCCTTTTTTATGACCGATATAAGTGTCGCGCACTCTCTCCTCATCAATAACTGCCGTTGCGCCGCCAAAACAGAGCCTAAGGAAAGATATACCGTCGCCCGTATCGAGGTCACAGAAAAAAGAAAGAATATATCCGCTAACTCTGACTTGAATTTACTGGCCAACAAAGTGTACGGGGACTGCCTCCAAACTGAAATGATCCCTGCCATGCATGAGATCAAACTAAACATCTTGATGAGACGATACAGGAAGACCTCCGAAACATCCAAACTGTGGTAGCAACGATTCGGCTCGCGGGCGCACGCCGCCTAAACTCATTTTCAGCCGCAATTGCGAGCAAAGCAATCCCATGATGGCAACTAATCGACATCAT
Source organism: Syntrophales bacterium (assembly GCA_049302035.1). Taxonomy (GTDB): domain Bacteria; phylum Desulfobacterota; class Syntrophia; order Syntrophales; family JACQWR01; genus JAPLJV01. Next base: position 2,160 of record JBAQLR010000007.1, on the reverse strand, counting down.
GGGATTGCTCCGTCACGATAAACTCGTCACATTTTCTCAAAGGCAGCAAGAACCTTCATCGCTATTCGCTACAGCAGCCCCAGTTTCTTGGCACGCGTTACCTTTTCCGGTTCCTTCCACCACTTTGCGATGCCCAGATCTTCGGCCACCGCATTGGCCACAATGTATCCCGGCCCCCAGATCACGCAGCCGCCGGGATAGGTGGAGGCGCCGCCGACATAGAGATTCTTCAGCGGGGTCCGGGTAGAAGAACACTCATCGTTGGGCCGGTTGTAACCCATCTGGAGAGGATGGTACTGACCCTGCTTGATCCCGCCTTTAACCATGTCAGCAAGCTTATTCTCCACATCCGCCGGGGTGGAGATATAGGTTTCCAGAACCTTGTCCCTGACAATGTTGGGAGCATATTTGGTCAGGGTGGCGATGGACTTCTCTATGTATTCCTGGCGGAACTTGTAATTCAGCCACTTGTCTTTCCCGCCGTTTTTGAGATCGTAGGGAGCCATTGAGGAGAGAATAGCGGTATGTCTTCCCGGAGGCGCCTGCTTGGGATCGTGCACCGATGGGAAACAGCAGTTGAAGCGGACCTCGGACGGAAGTTCCCCATTATATATGGCATTAAATTCATCAATCACATCCCGCTCCGTCTCAAAACCCAGGACATAGACAAAGGCGTTGTCCAACTCTTTATCCTTCGCGGCAATCGTGAATTTCGGCGCTTCCTCCAAATCCAGATGGACGCCGCAGAGACCGTACTTCTCCCACTGCCAGCTTTTGATCTTTCCTGCAAAATCACTTTCCAGTTTATCCTCGCCAATCAAACCAAGGAAGGTCTGGTGAGGATCGATGGTGCTGATCACGGCCTTGGCCATTAAGGTGGTGCCATCATCCAATTCTACTCCCTTAGCGGCGCCACCCTCCACAATAATCCGCTTGATCCGCACATTATTGACCGTCACCCCTTTATTCTCATGAATCACCTTGCCCAGGGCCTGGGCCATCACATGGGAACCGCCTCTGACCAACCGGTAATTGCGGGAACGGTCCAGGTACAGAAGACACAAAAATCCCAGACCCGACTGATCGTATTCCACTCCCCAGTGGCACAGGGTGTAAAGCATCAAAGCCCGGACATGCTCGTTCTCAAAGTTATCCTCCACTATCTCCTGCCCCGTCTTTTCCGAATATTCCATTACCAGCTGGCCGGCTTTGGTGGACTGCATCTTCGTAACCGCTTCGATGATGCTTAGGGGCGGAGCATAGGTGGCCGGTCCGATGAACTCATCCACACACTCGTGGCTCATCTGGGCAAGCGCCCGATAACTGTCGGCATCCTTCTTCGAGAACTGGGCAAAGTTCGCACAGGTACGCTCTACATCCGAGTAAATGCAGACCGCACGCCCATCCTTAAGGGGCATGGCAAACTGGAGAGGAGGATGGATATGTTTTACATTGTATTCCGCTTCTACGTTAAAGTCCTGATAAAGCGGCGCATAATCCGCCATCATCATATAGACGGCATGGGTATTGTGCAGATAGCCGGGAAGAGCTACTTCCTCCGTCAACAATCCCCCGCCCATCTCGTAACGTTTTTCCAAAACCACTACCTTGGCGCCAGCCTTGGCCAAGTAAGCCGCAGCCTCAAGACCATTGGCGCCGGCGCCGATTATGATAACATCCGCCTCCTGGGGGACAATTCTGGGCTTTATATTATATCCAATTGGCATTTCCTTCCTCCTTTCTTATTGAGAAAAATATATTTTTTAATTCCTTAGTATCCCCGTACCTTCACACTCGGGGGCAGATCCAACCCCATATCTTCGGCCATGACCTTGTAGCAGTTATAGCCCTGAGACGCAGAGGCCATACCGGCAAAGTGCCAGGCGGAACCGGTTCCATACAGATTCTGGATCGGCGTGGAGTGCCGGGCCAATTCAGGAATCGGTCTCCAGCGCCCCGATTGGCTGGGGATATTATCTATAACCGCCCAGTTGCCCGTGGGCGCCATGTTGGTCAATCGGGCGCAGTGGTAGGGACTCTGGGGGGTGTAGTCGATAACGTTATCCCAGGTCATATTGGGCGCTACCCTGTGCATCGTATCAATCACGAAATCGGCGTGGCCTTTGTGGTATTCCCGCCACTCCTTCTCCGTCTTCTTGT
>JBAQLR010000006.1:0-4307 GCA_049302035.1 Syntrophales bacterium | reverse complement strand
CGCCGGCGCCGGCGCGGCTGCCCATTTAGCTGGGGTCATTGCCTCCCAGACCACACTGCCCGTCATCGGTGTTCCCATCGCTGCCACTTCCCTCGGCGGGCTCGACGCTCTTTTGGCCACGGTACAGATGCCGGACGGCATCCCCGTCGCCACGACGGCCATCGGCAAGGCGGGGGCAAAAAATGCCGCACTGCTGGCAGTCAGGATTCTGGCCCTCAATGATCTCAACCTGCATGCCAGATTGGGCGCTTACATCGATAATATGGCGCTCGAAGTGGAAAAGAAGCAGGAAAAAGTGACCCAGGCATGCCGTCACTCCTGAGGCCGGAAATCATCCAGATCGACTGCCTCCTTCCGGAACCGGCGCTGGTTTTCGCGGCGGCGGCGCTGTTGCGTGCAGGGAACGTGCTTGCCTATCCTACGGAAACATTTTACGGTTTGGCTGCCGATGCCGACAATGCGGCGGCGGTGGAACGCCTCTTCACTATCAAGGGCCGCATGGCCGACAACCCGATCGCCTTGATTGTCGGTAACAGGGAAAAAGACATCAATCGCTTTGCGGCCAGCGTTTCTGCCACGGCGCGCCGCTTGATGCAGGCTTTCTGGCCGGGGCCACTTACCCTGCTTTTTCCTGCCGCTGCCGATGTGCTGCCGCGTCTCACGGCGGGAACCGGCATGATCGGTATGCGCCTTTCCAGTCATCCCGTTGCCGCCGCTCTGGCAGTGGCCCTGGGACGTCCCATTACCGCTACCAGCGCCAACTTTTCGGGGGAGAGGGCCTGTTTAACTGCCGCGCAAGTTTATGAGAGTTTGGGAAGGAAACTGGACGCCATCATCGACGGCGGGAAAGCCTGGGGGGAACGGGGCTCAACAATGCTGGATGTGACCGTCAATCCGCCGGTTATTATCAGAGAAGGCGCTGTTCCCGCCTCCCGTATCTACGCCGCACTTCACAACCCCGCATAGAGCAACTTGTGATAGATATCGCCTTGCCGTTACCTGGGTTTATATTGCCTGCATCGCCGGAGAAGGGCTGCATCTGCCCCGTCTTATCAAATTGTTATTCCAGCAGCTTCTCTGCTCCCGCAACCATGACGGTTGTTTTGGCTACGGAGGACTGATCATGGGGCAGAACGATCATAAAAGGGAGCTGTCCGCCGGGCCTGAGACTGCTATCGGAAGACTGGGTAAGTTTTTGCAGGATATCTTCTTCCGCCATGCTTGACAATTCGGCATCGTTGAGGAAATTGCCGCAAAAAGACAGCTTTTCCCCCAGGACATTGCCGTTTGTGTCATATAATCTGCTTCGCACCTGCACGCGCGTCAAGGCGTATTGTCCCCGATTGACAGCCGTACCCTCTACAACCCAAAGGTTTCCAAGCAGCCAGTTATTAACGAAATGTTGCCTTATGTCCTGCAACAGCAACTGACCGGTGACCGGAGCGGTAGTCTTTTTACCTGTTGATAAAGCTTCCAGCACGGGGCAATAGGGGACAAGAAAACTCATCGCCTGCTGCCTGATCTCGGGAAAGACCCAGAAAGATACGCCGGCAAGCAGGACAACGACGCTTAACACCAGAAAAAAGTAGGCCATAAACCTCCCGACGGCAGCCAATTTATTCGCTTTCTCCGGAACAACCGGTTCGGCAAGCGCCTGTTGCAACTCACTGACACTTGCCTCAATGGCAATAGTTTCCAATTCGTCAACATCTGTCGGCCTCAGGGCGGTTTCCCCTAACTCTGCCTCCAGTGGCGGGGGGACAGATTCTACGTAATCAGGATTATCCTGAAAAAACACCTGCGTACAACGGCTGCAGCGGACCCATACCCCCTCACCCGCCATGAGCTGATCCTCGAAACGGAAGCTGGTCTCACATTTTGTGCATCTGATGATCATGTTCTTCCTCTCATTCCGTTACTACGCAAATATCCGGCAAAAAACGCGCCTTTTCATTAAAATCCAGGCCGTAGCCTACGACAAATTCATCCTCGATAGTAAAACCCACATAGTCTGCTTCGAAGGGCGCCCGGCGCCTCTGCCGCTTATCCAACATGGCGCAAACCTTGAGGGAACGCGGGTTTCTTTCCTGCAGCCAGTTGATCAGGAAAGAGAGCGTAAGGCCCGTATCGACTACATCTTCGACAATTAATATTTCCTGATCTTTGATGGAAGTCTCAATATCCTTGGTCATGACCACCTTGCCGGAACTGACGGCTTCGGCTCCGTAGCTGGCCAGCCGGACAAAATCGACGCGGCAGGGAATGGTCAGGCAACGGATCAGATCGGCCATGAAGATAAAGGCCCCCTTGAGGACGCCAATGACGATGAGTTCCTTCCCTTCATAATCGCGGGATATCTGCACCGCCAGTTCCCGCACCCGCTTCTTTATCTGTTCCTGCGAGTAAAGCACTTCGTTGGGTAACAGGCCCTCCATAATCGGTCCTCCTTCCGCTACACTTGCCCCACACCCTACCTAAGCTCTTAATAAGTGTCAACAAAAATTCGGTTGACAACAAGAAAGAAACTATGATTCGCATAATGAGCCTTGCCGTGCTAGTATCGGCGACATTTTCATGTCTCCCCTGACAGGAGATAACGGAGGGAGGGAAGACCCGGCATATGGATAAAAAAACATACCTCAGCATCATGGCGGTTCTGGTTACGGCCGCCGTGCTTTGGCTGCTGGTTCTACTGGTGGCCCCTTTTATTAAACCCCTGGTTTGGGCGCTGATCATCGGCATTGCCACCATACCGCACTACGATAGAATCTCCCGTAAATTTCCCCATCATCCCAACCGTAGCGCCAGCGCCATGGTTCTCATCATCACGCTTTGTTTGATCCTGCCCATTACTTTGCTGCTCGTCACAATTACCCAAAATGTTATAGACTTGTACGGGGAAAGCGCCGCGCTGATCACCGCATTGACGAAAACCTTGCCGGAATCCATAGGCAACTGGCCCCTTGTCCGCACCATCATTGCCTGGGGAAACAAATTCGGCCTTAATTTGATGGATTACCCGGTAAAATATGCATCGAACGTCTCCCAGTTTCTCATGGATTCGGCCGCCGGTGCGGTAAAAAACCTGGCCGATTTTATATTTACGCTGGTTATGATGTTGTTTATCCTCTTTTTTATATACCGGGATGGGGAAGAGATCGTGTCTGCAGGCATTGCCAGGTTTGCAACCAACCAGGTGAAAGCGTTAAAGTATTCCGCTCAGGTTCGGTCAACCACGACTGCTGTCGTGGTCGGAAACCTTCTGACTTGTCTCGCTCAGGGAACCCTGGCCGGTATCGGTTATTTGCTGGCCGGTGTTCCCGCGCCGGCGCTCTGCGGAGCGTTGACCGCCTTGCTGGGTCTGGTGCCCGTGGTGGGGACCGGCCTGATCTGGGCGCCTCTGGTGATCTTTTTGGCCTTTACCGGCGCTTTTTACCAGGCAGCTTTCCTGGCCCTTTGGTGCCTCCTTATTGTCTCTTTCCTGGCAGATAATGCCTTACGTCCCCTGGTGATCGGGGCCAAGAGCGATATTCCCGCAGTCGCCATCATACTCGGAGCGGTAGGGGGTGTTTCTTCCCTTGGACTGCTGGGGCTAATTATTGGCCCCGTTTTCTTCAGTATCCTTGCCGCCAGTTGGCGTGAAGCAACCAGGAACACGCAGGGGGAGGAACTCGTAGAATCTGATGCCGACTAAACTCTTCATCCTCCCGGTGGCTCATTCCCGATTATAACGGCACTTTCTGCCAGGGCGTAAAGGAGACATTCCTGGCTTCCGCCACGCCGGGATGGGTTATCTGCCCCGCCACCAGGTTAATGCCGACCGCAATCTCCGGATTCGTACGTGCCGCTTCCCGCCATCCTTTATTAGCAATCTCCAGCGCATAGCGGGCGGTGACGTTGGTCAGGGCAAAGGTGGAAGTGCGGGGCACCGCACCGGGCATGTTGGTTACGCAGTAATGGATGACGCCATCGACAACATAGGTGGGCTCCCCGTGGGTGGTGGGACGGCAGGTTTCGGAGCAGCCTCCCTGATCCACGGCCACATCCACCAGAACCGCTCCTTCCTTCATGGTGCGGACCATTTCACGTGAAACAAGTTTGGGCGCCCGGGCGCCGTGAATCAGGACGGCGCCGATCAGGAGATCGGCTGAATTGACCAGCTTTTTCAGATTGTAGGAATTGGACATCAGGGTGGTCACATTAGGGGGCATAATGTCAGCCAGATAGCGCAGGCGAGGCAGGTTGATATCCAGAATAAACACATTGGCGCCGAGTCCGGCGGCAATCCGCGCGGCGCTTGCCCCTAC
>JBAQLR010000005.1:0-7501 GCA_049302035.1 Syntrophales bacterium | reverse complement strand
GCGCCGGGGTGTTTTTCCTGCCGCGCCAGCATGGCCGCAAACCAACTGCGGGACATGACAGCATGGGCCTTCAAGAACTCAAGAGGCGCCTGGGGACTCATTTCCGAGGCAATGACGCTCTCCAGGTAATCCTCCAGGCCCAGTTCGTTGATTACGGTGAGCTTCCCGTCACTGGTAACCTGTAATCTCAAATTACCTCGGAATGTCTGTTCTTGTCGGCGCTCCCAGTGAAAATTGAGGCCGATGGCCACGTCGCTGACACTGAAGGTCGAAGCCGCGGCGGGCGTGGCCAGGAACTCCCGACGGGACAATCCCTGACCTTCCTCATTAAACCCCTTGATATTACCACCACTGGCCCGCAGGTTGATGGGGCCGACAATTTGCCGATCTCCCAACATAAAGGGGCCGTTAAGTTTTATCTGTAAGTTTTCCCGGTTCTCGCAGATGCCGACAGCTATCGTTGGTTCCACTTCGATCATGATGTAGTCCCTTATGGTAAAACCTGATATTGCCACGCCCAGTCTCTTACTACAATATCCCCATAAATACCACTACAACCCGTCAAATTTATTGACAAGCACGGCACATCCGGTGTACACGGCGCCTATGACAAAACAACAACCCATCGGCGTATTCGACTCCGGCATCGGTGGCCTGACAGTCGTGCGGGCGCTTATGGAAAGGGCGCCTTTTGAAAATATTGTCTATTTCGGCGACACGGCCCGCGTCCCTTATGGGATAAAATCCGTGGAAACCATTACCCTTTATGCGACCCAGATAACCGAATTTCTGCTGCACCAGGAGGTGAAGCTCCTGATTGTGGCCTGCAACACCATGGCCGCCATTGCTTCGGAGGCCATTACCTCCCTTTCTACCGTACCGGTGCTGGATGTTATCGACGCCGGCGCCCGGAGCACCGTGGCTGATCCCCGTACAAAATCGGTGGGCGTCATCGGCACCCCTGCCACCATCAACAGCAATGCCTACGCCCTGGCCATTCATCGTTACGCGCCGGACATCAAAATCTTTTCCCAGGCCTGCCCCCTTTTTGTACCCCTGGTGGAGGAAGGTTGGCTCGACCATCCCGTGGCCCGGCTTACGGCCCAGGAATATCTCAACCCCGTGCTGGCACAGCATATCGACACGCTGGTGCTGGGTTGCACTCACTATCCGCTGCTGAAAGCCACCCTTAGGGAAGTGGTGGGGCCGGAAATCCGGCTGGTGGATTCCGCCGAAGCCATGGCGGACATGACCGCCACACTGCTTCAGGAAAGTGGGCTTTGCAATCCTTCCCGGCTTTCCCCCCTTTACCGTTTTTTTGTCACCGACGTCCCGCTGCGCTTTCAGACCATCGGGGAGCGCTTTCTGGGGCGTGCCCTGCCCAACATTGAACTTGTCAAGTGGTGAGAAAAGCTTGTTATAAAATTGAAGTTGTTATAAAAATCGACCATCAGCATATAATTTTTGTATCTAGGAGCATCTCATGAACAATCTGGACGAAAGGTGCATCAATGCCATCCGCTGTCTGGCTATCGATGCCATTGAAAAGGCAAAATCGGGGCATCCCGGCATGCCGATGGGCGCCGCCGCCACTGCTTATACCCTCTGGACGAGGCACCTGAAGCACAATCCCCTCAATCCCGGATGGACGGATCGCGATCGCTTTGTTCTTTCCGCCGGCCATGCTTCCATGCTCCTTTATGTTCTGCTCCACCTGACCGGTTACGACGTCTCTCTGGATGACCTGCGCTCCTTCCGCCAATGGGGCAGTAAAACCCCCGGCCATCCCGAACGTCATCACCCGCCCGGCACCGAGGTCACCACCGGCCCTCTGGGCCAGGGGATCAGCAATGCCGTGGGCATGGCCATTGCCGAAGCTCACCTCGCCGCCCGCTACAACCGACCCGGCTACCAGGTCGTCGATCATTACACCTACGTTATGGCCAGTGACGGCGACCTGATGGAAGGGGTCTCCTACGAATCCTGTTCGCTTGCGGGACACCTCGGCCTTGGCAAACTTATCGTCCTTTATGACGATAACCGGGTTTCCCTGGCCGGAGCAACGGCTCTTTCCTTTACCGAAGATGTGGCGCAACGTTTTACAGCCTGCGGCTGGCAGACCCTGACCGTGGCCGACGGCAACGACGGCGAGGAAATTGACCGGGCCATCCGCCAGGCCCGGGCGGAAACGTCCCGGCCTTCGTTGATTGCCGTCAAAACCATCATCGGCTACGGAGCGCCGGAGAAGCAAGGTTCCTGTGAGGCGCACGGCTCGCCACTGGGGGCCAAGGAGCTGACGGCGGCCAAGACCTGTTTTTCCTGGCCATTGGAACCATCGTTTTTTGTCCCGGAAGAGGTGGCCGTAGTTTTTGAGGAAGCGAAACAATCCGGTCCGTCGCGCGAGGCTGTCTGGAACGAACTTTTCCAAGGCTACGCCAGGGCTTTTCCCGATCTGGCCGCTGCTTTCCAGCGCGTCATGGCCGGCGAACTACCCAAAGATTGGGATAAGAACCTGCCCCAGTTTCCGGAAGACACGCCCGCTGTTGCCACCCGTAAGACCTCTGAAACGGTACTGCAGATACTGGCTGCCGCCCTGCCCGAGCTTATGGGCGGTTCCGCCGATCTCAATCCCTCCACTTTTACCTGGTTGAAAGGCGAGGGCGATTTTCAGCCTCCTGCCCTTTCCGGGGAGGCCATTCAGGGCAAAGTAGGCGGCATCTGGGGCTATGCCGGGCGTAACCTCCACTTCGGGGTAAGGGAGCATGCCATGGGCGCTATTACCGTGGGCATGGCCGCCCATGGCGGCATCATACCCTACACCGCCACCTTCCTGGCCTTTGCCGATTACATGCGGCCCCCTATACGGTTGGCGGCGCTCTCGGGCCTGCCGGCTATTTTCGTTTTTACCCATGACAGCATCGGCCTCGGTGAGGACGGTCCGACCCACCAGCCGGTGGAACATCTGCTGAGCCTCCGTGCCATACCGAATCTGACGGTGATCAGGCCAGCCGATGCGGCGGAAACCGTGGAAGCCTGGCGAATGGCCCTCCTTAACCGGCAAGGTCCTACGGCGCTGATCTTTTCCCGTCAGAACCTGCCGCTGCTCAAACGCCAGGGCACGGAACCGGCCAGCGCTCTTGCCAAGGGGGCCTACATACTCTGGGAAGCGACATCGGACTTGCCGGAAGTGATTCTGATCGGCACCGGTTCGGAAACAGCCCTTGCCTGGGAAGCGGGGCAGCGACTGGCGGCGGAGGGCATCAAAGTGCGGGTGGTCTCCATGCCCAGTTGGGAACTTTTTGACCGTCAACCGGCGGCATATCGAAACGAGGTGCTGTCGCCCGCCGTGAAAGTCCGGGTCGCCGTAGAAGCCGCCGCCACCCTGGGCTGGGAACATTATGTGGGCTTGGATGGCGCCGTGGTAGGGATGGAGGGCTTTGGAGCCAGCGCCCCTGCCCCCGTCCTTTACGAAAAGTTCGGCATCACGGCCACGAAGGTAGCCGAGGCGGCAAAAAGATTGCTGAGTCAAGAGCAGGCGGCGAAGTAGGATTACCGTACCGTCATCCGGCGGCCCTAAATGGCACGACATTCAGCTAAGAAAAGAAGGGGGTTTTATTTCCCATCATTTTTCTATGCCTTCTCTCGCCGCCACGCCCTGTTGATAATAGTGTTTTATCTCCCGCATTTCCGTAACAAGATCGGCAGCCTCGATCACACGGGGATCAGCCCGCCTGCCGGTCAGAACGAGTTCCACGCCGACGGGTTTTTTCCCGATCAGCTCCAGCACCCTTTCCACCGGGAAGAGGGCAAAATGCGTGGCGATGTTTACCTCGTCAAGAATAATCATTTGATGTTCGCCACTTAACATTATATCTTCCACCTCTGCCAGCCCCGCCGTAGCGAGCCTTATGTCTTCTTCGGCGGCTTTCTGATGGATGAAGCACCCCCGACCATACTGTTTTAGAGTAATCAAATCGGCAAACCGTTGGAGGGCTTTGATTTCGCTGTACTCGGCGCCCTTCACAAATTGCGCTATAAAGACCCGCAGCCCCGCCCCGGCTGCCCGCACCGCCAAACCCAGGACAGCCGTCGTTTTTCCCTTGCCATCCCCTGTATATACCTGCACATACCCTCTTTCCATGATTTTCTCCCCTGCCAAGTCGTTGTGCCTGGCTGTCCGGCTTGCGGTATGTCGCCGTCACTTTTACGATTTAGTATGGATCCTTAAACGCCATGGTTTTCTACCTTTTCGCTAAAAAAAAAGCAATCGAAAGCCCGCCCTGGCCACGGTAAATTTGTTCTGTCGGAAGCAGGCGGAAAACAGCAGGTTTGCTGTTTTCATCACTCACGTAAAATCAATTACTTGCGTGGAGAACAAATTTACCCTGCCGCCCTGGCAGCAGTTTTACCCGGATGGTTCATGGTGACAGGGAACATTCCTGTTGACAAAGATGCCGCTGCTGTGTAGGAAAAAAGCCAACAGGAGCTTGGATTCAAGAGGCTAAGCAGATTTTTATGGGTAAAAAAAGCAAAGCACTTCTCGCTTCCCCCCTGGCAATCGCGCTTATTTGCCGATTGTTCAAAGCCTATTTCCGAACGTTAGGCCTCAAAGTAGAAAATGAGGAACCATGGATGACACATCTCCAAGCCGGGGGAAAAGTCCTGATATGCATCTGGCATCAGCAATTATTTGCCGCCATCAGACAAGCCGGGAATTATAGTTGCCTGCACCCCAGCGTCATGATCAGTCAGAGCCGGGATGGAGAGCTAGTCGCCCGCTTCATGGAAAGTATCGGCTGGGTGGCTGTGCGCGGCTCTTCCTCCCGTGGCGGCGGCAAGGCATTGAAGGAGATGATTCGAAGGGTAAGAGAAACAGGTTGCGCTGTGCATATCCTCGACGGACCGCAAGGGCCCATGGGTAAAGTAAAAGACGGCGTCGTCCATCTTGCCCAAAGCGCCGGCGCCGTGCTGGTGCCCCTGGGCATTTCCGTTGATAGGGCGTGGTACCTCAGAAGCTGGGACAGGTGCATGGTTCCGAAACCCTTTTCCCGCGTCACGCTACGCTATGGCGAAATGATTCAACCTGTTAACATGGAAAGTGAAGACGAACTGAAAAGGCAGCGGCAACACCTGGAAGCGGCAATGACGCCTTACCTGAAGGTTTAGCCGGTATTTAGAGGGAACATGATTACCGTAGAAGCGGCGTTGGAACAGATACTGCGGCGCATTAAACCGCTGGGATTGGAAAGGGTCGACATGCTTGCCGCCCTGGGCAGGGTTTTAGGTGAGGACGTGGTGGCCGGCCGCAATATACCCCCGAAAGATAATTCCGCCATGGACGGTTACGCGGTGCGCTGGCAGGATACGGTCGGTGCCGCCGCAGAGCACGAAGTTGTTCTGGAGGTAATTGAAGATATTCCCGCAGGCGCCATTCCCCAAAAAAGCCTCCTGGCAGGTCAGGCCGCCAGAATCATGACGGGCGCTCCCTTGCCGAAAGGCGCCGATGCCGTTGTGAAGGTGGAAGATACGGTAAAAGATGGCACGAAGGTCCGGATTAAAGCTGCCGTCCCGGCGGGACAGGACATCCGGCGAGCCGGGGAAGATGTGCGGAAGGGCGAAGTAGTCCTGCAAAAGGGCAGCATCATCAGGCCGGCGACGGCCGGGATGTTGGCTTCCCTGGGACGTTCCGTCCTCAGCGTTCACCAGCGGCCCCTCGTCGCCGTGCTGGCGACGGGCGATGAGCTTGTGGATATCGATGAATCTCCCTCACCATGGAAGATCGTCAACAGCAACAGTTATTCTCTTGCCGCGCTGGCCATGGATTGTGGCGCCCAGATAATGCAGATGGGGATTGCCAAGGATAACCGCCCGGAGCTTCTTGACAAGTTCCAGGCCGCCATGCGGGCCGACATTATTGTTTCCTCCGGTGGCGTTTCTGTGGGCGACTACGATCTGGTCAAAGAGATCATGCAGGAAATCGGCAGTCAGATGCATTTCTGGAAGGTGGCCATGCGGCCTGGGAAACCCCTCGCGTTCGGTACCCTGGGCCATGTCCCGCTGTTCGGCTTGCCGGGCAACCCCGTTTCCGCGATGATTTCTTTTGAACAATTTGTCAGGCCGGCCATCCTGAAGATGACAGGCAGACGCCATATCTTCCGCAAAACTCTGTCGGCAGTCCTGCAGGAAGATATAGTGAAAAGACCACGGTTGACGCACTTTACCAGGGCCTTGGTAGTAGCGGCCGACGCCGGGGGATACGCCGTTTCCACCACCGGTGCGCAGGGATCCGGCATCCTGAGATCGATGGTCAAGGCCAACGGCTTGATTGTTCTGCCAGCAGATAATGCAGAAATAATCAACGCCGGCACAATCGTCAGAGTACAAATGCTTGATGATGCTTTGGGATGGACGGCCCAGCCGGACTTCCTCTAAGCCAAAACTTATCCTCGCTTTGTCGCGCGGAAGTGCCAAGGTCGCTGGTGGGCCTCTCGGACTTCAAATCCGGTGTGGGGCGCTAAAACCGTCCCAGGTGGGTTCGATTCCCATGCACTTCCGCCAATATTATAATAATATCATAGGCGATGTTTTAATGCTGGTAAGAACATGGTAAGAACAGGCAGGAACACCAACTCATATCGATTTTAGCTTGATGGTAAGACGGCGGAAGTCACACCCGCGCACCACATTACATTTGTCCTTGACTTAGTTAAGGCAATATGCAAATTATTCACAAAAGAAAGCTTCTAAGGTAAGTATATGGGAAGACTTATTAAAAATATATTCAAAGGCGCTACGACAATTTTTAGCATTACGCCCGCACCTAAGCTTCGCTCGGCCTCCAAGAAGCACTATAAGCCTTATAAATCTGCCGTGTCCGCCACGAAATCTGATTGGATGAAAATAGGCGGAGACTTTAATAAAGCTATACAACGTGCGGCACATGGCGAAAGGTAGAAAACCTAATCTTCCGCAATCTCAATCCGAACAAGCTAACCATGTTCAAGTTGTAGCGGCAAAAACATCTGCTGCGACATTCAGTGGCCCCCTACCTCCTCCCACTTTATTACAAGGTTATGAAAATATAAAGCCCGGTTTTGCCGAGCGAATTGTGCAAATGGCAGAAGGTGAGGCAAATCATCGTCGTGAACAAGAAAAAAAGCCCTTGATGCTGATATCAAATCGAATGAAACAGAGTTTACAGAAAGAAGATTAGGTCAAATATTAGCTTTTGCCATTGTTATAATTATGGCAACCATGGGCCTTTACCTAGCGATAATAGGTAAAGAAATAGCTGGTTCTGTTTTTGGTGGACCAGCTATTGTTGCAATAGTTGGCGCATTCCTCTATAGGCGAAAAGAAAATAATAATCCTTAATATCCTGCATTCCCGGATTAGTGTAACGAGTAGTACGCTACAAAGCCAGTAAATATTTACGTTTCAGAGCATTTCCCCTTGACTTTATCATCGTTACATTTTATGATATGTGTAACGATGATCTGGG
>JBAQLR010000004.1:0-4284 GCA_049302035.1 Syntrophales bacterium | reverse complement strand
TCGGGTGCTCCCTGCGGTCGCAGCCTTTACAGCCCTGTATATTCATGCTTTTTGGAAATTAGCGACGGCGAGAGGAACGCGACACCCGCTCTGGCTCAAGAAACTAAAGTCATCTGGATCAGTTTTTTTATTTCGGGAAGAATCACCCTTTTCTAGCTCAAATAATCTTAGGTTTAACACTTTCGCGAAGTTGCGCATTCGCTGATTTGACGATCATGCGTTGCATCCTTTGGCCCAATCGCTCCGCATAAGCCGCGCCGCCAATGACCTTCCCGCGTAGCGTCGCCAAGCTTCCCGGCGTCGGCCTTAATGCGGTTGTTGGGCCGTTGTCTGCGGGGCTGTTTTACCAACTACCTGCCATCGAGCCTCAATGGTGTCGGCTGATAAATCAGCACCACAATCCCATTCAACAAAGTATCCGCCATTGAAAACCTTCAGAAATTCGGTGTGATCTTGAAGAGCTTCAAACGCCTCATACTTCAGATAGGGACTGACATCAAAATTGCCGATGCGACCATCGTCTGCAACGATGGACAACACCCTATTAGGTTGTGGAGAGATTTTTGTTATTCTCATTGGTCAAGTCCCTTGATTGGAAAAGGTTTCTTGCCGTTTACAGCCAAGTTCCAGTCGACAAGCAAATCTTCTTGATGAATTTCGATCCATGCGACGACCAGCTTGTGTTTGTTCGGTGGCAGTTCACCAGACAGAAGCGTTCCGTCAAGAATTGAGTACACTGCAACTTTCCCTTGGTAATCAGCACGTATGTGTGGCGCGTGATGTTTCTCAGTATCTCGAAAGAACATCCGGATAAGAATCCCATAAAACATCGAAATTGTAGGCATTCTGTCTTCTCCTTCTTTGCTTAAACCTGATGTGGCTAACGCCGCTAATCAGCCGCGCGGCTTTTTGCGTCGGCTGCATTAGCCTTGTTCGGTCATTTAATCTGCATTAAGATCCTTCAAAATTTTCTTTGCCAATGGTTCTTTGATCTCGATGTGCCGTGGGACAGCTTCCGTCGCTCCATTCTTCGGATTAATCCAAAGTGAATGTGAGGCCCCTTCCCGTTTTAGGTAGCAACCTGCGATTCTCAACCTTCGCTCCAAGTCTCGTCGTTTCATCCAATCATCACCGTATCTTGAATAGTGTCGTCAGGCAACCCTCGGAGAATGTCAGCCTTGCGATCCTCCAAGATCAATTCAATAGCCTGCCGCAAATTAACCTTGGTTTCCTCTATCGTCTCACCCTGTCCATTGGCACCAGGTACCTCCGGGCAAATAGCCCAAAAGCCGCCCTCGGGTGCGGGCTCTATGATTGCTGTGAATTCTGCCTTCATTATAATCTCCTATCTTTTGTTATCGACCGAACGAAAAACTCACTGGGAGCCGCATATTGCGGCGATCCAGTGCAGCGCCAGGTTAGGCAAATTTCCACCTTTCTCATTCCTTGTCCGGCTTCATGAACCTTGTCAATACTAGAATTATTTGCCCCTCCGCCCTTATCTTTTCAACTCTTGGCTTTCCGGGTACTGTATTGTACATAACGGAAGAACTCGCAAGCAACGAATTTTCATAAACGACATAAGATCTTTCAACAAAGTTTGCCTTTAAGTTACTTATTGGTTGTTCAGAAAATTGGCATTTTGCCAATAGTTCGATCTTGTTTTCTGATTTTAATTTCCAAAAGTCCTCCATCATTTTGTAATCGATAAAGATCTTTTGGAACACCTCATTCTCAATGGTGGGTTCGATAATTTCGATATCTGTACCGATAGTTTTGCCATAGTCAAGATTGAACGAACTACAGACTGCTTTTGATGCTGGAAACGGTTCGCCCTTAAACTTTACCTTAAGTTGAATTTCTTTACCTGAATATGCCTTCGGAACCAAAAGAAATTTATTAAGCGTATCAATGGTGTTTTGATACTCGTTGCCCTTCATTGCCTTTGATTTATCTTTTTCCGAGAAGACTTCACGAAATTTTCTTTTTAGTTTTTCTGCAAGGTCGTCTTCGTTTATGAAAGTGTCAATCGTGTGCCGTTCTCTAAGAATTGACTTCAGATTGTCCAATTGTTCCTGCTTCTCGCCTTTGTCGAAATATACTGGCTGTATCTTGGAATCTTTCTCATCGGCTAAATAGATGAAGATTTCTTTGCCAAGTTCCAGAGCTTTTTCGTACTCCAACTGGGTATACGATTTACCTGAGCTTGATTCTATGCTCCCGAGTCGGAACGAAATGATTCCAACATAAATGTCTGACTGTGTAACTTCCGCCAGGCAAGTTTCAAGAGGAGTCTCTTTTCTTGCCCCGAACCTTTCCATGCCCCTAACTGTAACATCAAATTGCTCTAACAGCTCCCATATCTTCTTTCTGTGCGGCTGTAAGTCTTCGTAAGTTGAAGATATAAATACCGTTCGTTTCATTGTCTAGTTCCTATCTCGTCCGCTGTGTTGTATTAGTAGCATTGATTTAAAACCTCCTTTGTCCATTCTTCCTTAATTGATAGCCTAACAAGTTATTCTAAAGTTTCTGGATATCTCCGCAATAATCCGGATTCCGCGGGACGTCGGAATATGAGCGCGAGATTGTATCTTGGCACTCATGGCCTACCAGCTTCCCCTATCCCGTTTTAAATCCGGTCGGTTGCTTATAAAGCTCTTGACAGAAATTATGCAAGGGTTTACTTTTCCACTTCCGGATATCATGTCAAAATTAAGGTTATCACTCAACTTTCGCACACGTTTAACTGAATATATCTATGCGTTCTTTAACAATAATTGGCAATATTTTGCCATGTAAATAACAAGCGTGTCCTGTAAAATGGTGGCAACTCTTCAAGAAATAGGTCGATCAAGACATGGATCAACTTCCTGGTAATCTCCGTGGCGGTGCCCAACGCCTGTTCCAAAAGCACCAGCAGAACAGCCAAGGCTTCTGCAAAAGTTGCCTGCCGGAGTTCTTCGCAACAGGCATAAAACAGGGTCCCAAGGGTTCGAGGGTCCTTGTTCATTCTCCTGGCAAGTTCCAGCATGATATAGCGGCAGCACACCACGGTGGTATGGGCGACCAGGGCGTCATAGGAACGCCCCTGACATTCTTTGGCAAGGTTCAGAAACGACTTGGCCATTTTGAAGAATACCTCAATGTCCCATCTGCGCTAGGCCACGATGATCTCCTGATCATCCAAGGCGATATCAGTGGTCAGCAGGGCCAGCCACTTCTTGCAGCGCCTGTCCCGGACGAACACTATCTTTGCCGGCACGGGGACGTCGTTATCGTTCTCCCCGATCTCGACCATGACCGAGGCGAGAATCTTTGCGCGGCCCCGGCGCTTGCGGATCTTCCTGTAGATGGCGGCCAGATGGAGTTCCTCCCCCTCGTAGCGATAGAAGATATTCCCTGTGTGATGGGCAGAGGCCTTTGTCCATTTCTTGCCGGAAAAGCTTTTGCAGGACAGATCGGGAAAAGAGATTCAGGCCTTTCTGGCAAAAGCCCGGCATATCTTTAGTGGACCACAAAAAATCGCTACGGGACTATAGCGTGTCATATTTTAATGTCAATAATTTTTCCTGGTCCTCACTCCTCATCCACCACCCACTGTTCGTAGGGACGGTCCCGGTGGAGGCTACCGGCGGGTGACACTTCCCTGATGAAACGGGAGGGGCTGAGAGTCATGTTGCCCATGCCGCGGCCGTAGTCCACCAGGGGATAGCAGAGATAAAGCTCGTCTTTGGCCCTCGTTACGGCCACATAAAACAGACGGCGCTCTTCTTCTTCGCCCTCTGGTTCGTTCAGGGCGCGGGCCAATGGCATCATCCCTTCCGCGCACCAGAGCATGAAGACCACCGACCATTCCAGGCCCTTCGCCTGATGGATGGATGTCAAAATGATCCTGCCGCCACTTTCCAGCGCCGCTGTTTCCTCCGCAGCATCATCTGTATTGGTCATTAGCGCCAGTTCACTTAAAAAATTCTCCAGAGAATAAAACTTCTCCGCATAACCGGCGAGTTGCGCCAGATCATCTTCCCGGGTGGCCGTATCGGGATATTTCCCCTGGAGATATTCCTGGTAGCCGGAATCCAGCACAATTTGAATCAGTTCCGGAATATGCCCTTTGCTGCCGCCACCGGTGATGAGCTTTTGCAGCGTCCCCTGGCACTTTGTCAGCCCCGGCATCGCCCCTTTTCCGGCGCACTTGATGAAAGCCTCGCCCGCTACCATCGTCAGCGCTTCCTCCTGTTTGGAGATGAACTGCCAGATTTTATCCGCCGTGACCTTGCCGAT
>JBAQLR010000003.1:20000-22005 GCA_049302035.1 Syntrophales bacterium | reverse complement strand
AATTCTGGCGCGCCACGCGCCATGCCAGGCGCACAACGCAAAAACGCCCCATCGCTCATATAAGTGATGGGGCGTTTTTAAAAACTCCCGGCGGCGACCTACTCTCCCACACAGCTGCCCGTGCAGTACCATCGGCCCTGAGAGGCTTAACTTCCGTGTTCGGGATGGGAACGGGTGTGACCCTCTCGGCATAGCCACCGAGAAATTGTTTTGCGCATCGCGCAATATCTTTTTATCAGACTGATCAGTCCGATCTGCTGGATCGGTCTGATCATCCCACAATTGCATATCGATTTGTAGTTGGTAGTTGATTGTTATATGTGGGGGTGGGGTTGCCACCCCCCTCAAATATTTTTTATGGTCAAGCCTCACGGCCGATTAGTACCGGTCAGCTAAACACATTGCTGTGATTACACACCCGGCCTATCAACGTTGTGGTCTACAACGGGCCTTCAGGGGATATTCTCCCGGGGATACCTAATCTTGAAGGAGGCTTCCCGCTTAGATGCTTTCAGCGGTTATCCTTTCCGTACATAGCTACCCAGCGACTGCTCCTGGCGGAACAACTGGAACACCAGAGGTACGTCCATCCCGGTCCTCTCGTACTAAGGACAGCTCTTCTCAAGTATCCTGCGCCCACAGTAGATAGGGACCAAACTGTCTCACGACGTTTTAAACCCAGCTCGCGTACCGCTTTAATTGGCGAACAGCCAAACCCTTGGGACCTACTTCAGCCCCAGGATGCGATGAGCCGACATCGAGGTGCCAAACCTCCCCGTCGATGTGAACTCTTGGGGGAGATTAGCCTGTTATCCCCGGCGTACCTTTTATCCGTTGAGCGACGGCCCTTCCATACGGGACCGCCGGATCACTAAGACCTGCTTTCGCACCTGCTCGACTTGTTTGTCTCGCAGTCAAGCTCCCTTATGCCTTTACACTCTACGACTGGTTTCCAATCAGTCTGAGGGAACCTTCGCGCGCCTCCGTTACTTTTTGGGAGGCGACCGCCCCAGTCAAACTACCCACCAGACAATGTCCCCGACCCGGATTACGGGCCCAGGTTAGAACTTCAGAATAATCAGGGTGGTATTTCAAGGTTGGCTCCATGAAAACTAGCGTCCTCACTTCACAGCCTCCCACCTATCCTACACAAACCAGCCCAAAGTTCATTGTCAAGCTATAGTAAAGGTGCACGGGGTCTTTCCGTCTAGTTGCGGGTAACCGGCTTCTTCACCGGTTTATCAAATTCGCTGAGCTTCTCGTCAAGACAGCGCCCAAATCGTTACGCCATTCGTGCAGGTCGGAACTTACCCGACAAGGAATTTCGCTACCTTAGGACCGTTATAGTTACGGCCGCCGTTTACTGGGGCTTCAGTTCAAAGCTTCGCCTTGCGGCTAACAAATCCCCTTAACCTTCCAGCACCGGGCAGGCGTCAGTCCCTATACATCGTCTTACGACTTAGCAGAGACCTGTGTTTTTGCTAAACAGTCGCTTGGGCCGTTTCACTGCAACCCCCTCGCGCTTCACGTGCGAATCGCTTCACGCTAACGGGGCACACCTTCTTCCGAAGTTACGGTGTCATTTTGCCGAGTTCCTTAACGAGGATTTACTCAAGCGCCTAGGGATACTCTCCCTGCCTACCTGTGTCGGTTTGCGGTACGATCACCAAATCAACTCACTAGAGGCTTTTCTTGGTAGCATGGGATCAACCAGTTTACGAGATAAATCTCTCCTCATCACCTCTTGAGGTTAATGAGACTCCGGATTTGCCTGGAGTCTCCCTCTACGGGCTTGAACCAGGACGTCCAACACCTGGATGGCCTACCCTTCTACGTCCCCCCATCGCTCAAACGCTGATCTAGTGGTACAGGAATATTAACCTGTTTCCCATCACCTACGCCTGTCGGCCTCGGCTTAGGGATCGACTAACCCTGAGAAGATTAGCTTTACTCAGGAAACCTCGGGCTTTCGGCGAGTCTGTTTCTCACAGACTTTTTCGCTACT
>JBAQLR010000003.1:0-15000 GCA_049302035.1 Syntrophales bacterium | reverse complement strand
ACGTTTTTCAACCTGCCAGCCTCCAGGTTTGCCTCTCGATACTTCTACTTCTGCCACTTTGTTCATCAACATCCAGGACAACCCCTTGAAGTCGCACATCACCCTTCGCAACATCGAATTTGTTGGGGATTTGGGTTAGGAACCTTTCCAGAATCTCTTCCTTCTTGATGCCGATGACCGAATCGAAGGGACCTGTCATGCCAACATCAGTTATGTACGCCGTCCCTCTGGTAAGAATCGCCTCGTCTGCGGTCTGCACATGGGTGTGAGTTCCCAGAACCGCACTCACCTGACCATCGAGAAACCAGCCGAGGGTTTTCTTTTCCGAAGTCGCTTCCGCATGAAAATCAACGATCACCGCGGACGTCTGGTGCTTTACCTTCTCTATCTCTCGCTCGGCAACACGGAATGGGCAATCATAGGGCTGCATGAAGACCCGCCCAACCAGGTTAATAACGGCCAATTTACCTCCGGAGCGGGTGGAAAGGACAACACTCCCGGAACCCGGCGTTCCCGCTGGATAATTGGCAGGTCTAAGAAGTTTTTTATAATCTCCGATAAAGTTCATGACTTCTTTTTTATCCCAGATGTGGTTTCCTGAAGTGAGCACATCAATGTGACTTTGGAATAATTCATCAATAATATCGTGGGTCACACCGAATCCAGCCGCTGCATTTTCGCAGTTGGCAACGACACAATCAATAAGACAATCAGAAACAATTTGCGGCAGCAATTCCCGTACGGCACGTCTGCCCGGCTTGCCTATAATATCACCGATAAATAATATTTTCATAGGCCGA
The DNA here is from genome assembly GCA_049302035.1 of Syntrophales bacterium. GTDB lineage: Bacteria > Desulfobacterota > Syntrophia > Syntrophales > JACQWR01 > JAPLJV01. The sequence goes on along the minus strand of JBAQLR010000003.1, from coordinate 14,200 downwards.
ACCCAACCCCGCTTAACGGCCTGATCTCTGACTTGCTAGCGGGCATAATCAGAAAACCTTGTCTCGCGGATCACCGTAACCTTGATCTGTCCGGGATAAGTCAACTCTGCTTCAATCTTCTTGATAATGTCGCGACAAAGCATCACGGCATCATTGTCGGAAATTTTTTCATTTTCTACCAGAATGCGGATCTCTCTACCCGCTTGTATGGCATAGCATTTATCCACACCTTTAAAGGAATTTGCGATGGTTTCCAATTCACCCAGACGTTTGACATATGTTTCCAGCATCTCCCTGCGCGCCCCAGGTCTGGCAGCCGAGAGGGTGTCGGCCGCCTGTACCAGAACACCCAATAGAGTATTGTTAAGGCCATCTTCATGATGAGCAGCAATCGCCTGAACGATTTTAGGAGATTCACCGAAGCGCTTCGCATAATCGGCGCCGATAACTGCATGCGAGCCCTCAATCTTATGATCGACAGCCTTGCCAATATCATGCAGCAAACCCGCTCTTTTTGCCTCTTTGACATTCATTTTCAATTCTGCCGCCATCATCCCCATGAGATAGGAGACATCTATGGAATGCTGGAGAACATTCTGCGAGTAGCTGCTGCGATATTTCAAACTTCCAAGCAGAGTAATGATTTCGGGATGAACATCGTGGACACCCACATCAAACGAAACCCTTTCTCCTGTTTCCCTGATGGTCGTGTCCACTTCTCCCTGAACCTTTTTAACAACTTCCTCTATCCGGCCGGGATGAATACGGCCATCGGTAATTAATCTTTCCAATGATAAACGAGCCACCTCGCGCCTAATTGGGTCAAAACTGGAAAGGACAACGGCCTCCGGCGTATCATCTACAATGAGATCTATGCCGGTAGCCGCTTCAATCGCCCTGATGTTTCTCCCCTCCCTGCCGATGATACGCCCCTTCATTTCATCGTTCGGGAGCGTGACGACAGATACGGTATTTTCAGCTACAAAATCACCTGCATAGCGCTGCACAGCATAGGCAATGATCTCACGAGCTTTATTATCGGCGGTACGCCTCGCTTCTTCCTCAATTTTCCTCACAACGCCAGCCGCCTCATGCCTGGCAGCATCTTCCATGGCCTGAACCAGGTGTTTTTTTGCCTCTTCCGAGGTCATACCAGCCACCATTTCCATTTTTTCTCTTGTTTCAGCAAGTATCTGATCCAGCTTAACCTGCTTCTCATTAAGCTGCGCTTCCTTCTGTGGAATGGCTTTTTCCCGGTTCTCGATGGCCGACTCCTTTTGCGTCAAAACATCAACCCGCTTATCCAGGTTATCTTCTTTGGAACGGATTCTCTTTTCCCAGTTGTCCAGTTCGACCTTTTTCTCACGAGCTTCCTTTTCCAACTCCGTCTTGGCCTTAAGGAGGTTTTCTTTGGCCTGTAACACGGCCTCTTTTTTGATCGTCTCGGCATCCTTCTTGGCTTCGGTAATAATTCTTTCGGCCAGGTACTCTGAAGAATTAAGTTTTCTTCGATCAAGGATGCGGTTTAAAACGAACCCTAAAACTACGCCAACAAGCAACAATCCAAGGGCAACATATGAGATTAAGTTGTTATCAAACAACGCTTTTTCCTCCTTTACTCAACAATGCCCGTATATATACGGCAAGCCAAACCGCAAGTGGCGAATGACGACTTATCACGGGGATATTATTTTTTTCTAATGGGAAGGGTTTTTTCGGAAAATTACATGGGGCTTAACGACGGGCGCGGCGAGGTCGTAAAAACCTTTTTAACAAAAACTCCCACCTACGCCGTTTCAGCGACCTCTTCTAACCTTGCTGAAAAGCGGGCGCCTGATATTTTGCCGCATCAGGTTTTTCACCCCCCACAGTAACGGGTCAATGGCAAATACACCCACCGCTTGCAAGGCAAGGCCCCAGCTCCACCCAAGGCGTTGGCTCAAAAAACCAATGCTAATCACGCACATCGCAGGGGATACCTTTGTTTCTAACATCTTCTATCAAATCGATTAATCTATCAGTCCTACTACCTAACTCCTCACTCAACTTCCGATTCATACCCGCAAGCTTAACGTACTCATCAGCGATGTTTAAAGCCGATAATATGGCTATATTCAAAGCATTTCTGCTGCTTGTTACCGACTTTATCTGGTTTACGTTAACCTCCACATACTGAACAACACTTGCCACATGCTCATCCCCTGATTCACTTGATACCGACAAATCCTGCCCCAGTATATTTATTTGATAATTCTTTTTCAACGAGGCAACACCTCAGCTACATATCTGTATCTACATCCTGAAGCAAATTAATCAGAGCATCCAATCTTGCGCGTGCCGCATCCCTTTCCTCGCTAAATTTACCGAGATTCCCCTTCGCACCCTCCAATTCTAATCCTTGATTATTAAGAAGTTCTTTTAATTCCTGATTCTGCTTTTTCAGCAAAGCGTACTCACTCAAAACATTTTTTATTTTCTCTTCCAGCTCTTTGAATTTCTCTAGTTCCAATGTCTGCCCTTCCTCCGTATATTAACATTAAGGGGAAAAACACCCTGCGGCACGACCCTGCCACGGTCCACATGAAAAGTCAAGTTCATATTTTTACGGCTTTTCGGGGCACCCTTTTTGAACTTCCAGGCAGGTAAGGAAAAAATTATGCAGCTCCCTTAGCATTAGCCCTTTTTCTCGCAAACCTACGATTGACTGTCTAAATTTTGCGCCCCCCGGCAGCCCCTTAGTGTACCAGAGTAGATGCTTAAAAAAGTTGCGGAGGCCTTGCTCCTCGCCGCAATACTGCATTTCTAATTCCAGGTGGCGCACAATGATTTTTTCCTTTTCCTCAAAGGATGGCATCGCCATAGGCTCGCTACCTGTCAATGCTGTCAGGATTTCACAAATCAGCCAGGGATTGCCCAAAACTCCACGGCCTACCATTATTCCATCACAGCCGGTACCACCTATCATCAGAAGGGCATCAGCGGCATCCCGCAGATCGCCATTGCCGACCACAGGTATTTTTATTCCTTGCTTTACAGCAGCAATAACATCCCAGTCCGCCCGGCCGCTGAATCCCTGATCAGTAGTTCGAGCATGTACAATTACGGCATCGGCCCCACAATCTTCAGCAATGCGAGCAATTTCCAGGGCGTTTATCTCCTCACGACTCCAACCGGAACGGATCTTTACCGTAAGGGGCACAGCGACGGCCTTCCTTACCATCTTAATAACATGGCCAACTTGCAGAGGGTTTTTAAGCAAGGCGGCGCCGGCGCCATTCCGTACAACTTTCCGGACTGGACAACCCATATTTATATCAATTAAATCCGCTCCGTGGCCAACGGCGATTCTCGCCCCCTCGGCAAGGATGAGCGGGTCAGAGCCAAACAATTGCACCGACAAGGGCCTATCGTGCGGTAAAGAACGCAGATATTGGCAGCTCTTTGCTGATTTCCTTACCAAACCGGTAGCACTGACCATTTCGGTAAATGCCAAAGCGCAGCCGAATTCCCGCAACAAGATACGGAATGGCAAGTTGGTTATGCCCGCCATAGGCGCTAAAAGCACGTTATTTTCAAGCAAAAGATTACCGAATCTCATTACAGGCCCCCATGCCGCCCCTGACCTCCTGCAAATACCGATGAGCCTGCTCTAGTTCCGGCAATGTATTGATGCCCATAACTTCGCGATGGTCAGCTGCTATGAGCCTGCCCACCCTGTAACCATGTTCATGGGCAATAGCAATGATGTCGGTAAGGTAATACTCTTGTTGGGCATTGTTGTTTTTAACCATCATGAGGGCTTCGAAAAGAAATTTACTATTTACGCAGTAGATTCCCGTATTTATTTCATTTACTTCCCTCTCCGCCTCCGTTGCATCCCTCTCCTCAACAATCCTCAAAACCTGCCCCTCCTTGCCGGTAATTATCCTTCCGTATCCCGCAGGATGAGCTAAACGAGTGGTCAAAACTGTAACCTCATTATTTTCGGCACTATGATGGGAAAATAACGAGCGCACCGTAGCAGGCCGCAGCAGGGGAACATCGCCGCAAAGGATGAGAACGACGCCGGTATAATGCTCAAATTTTTCACGCGCCTGAAGAACTGCATGGCCCGTCCCCAACAACGCTCCCTGTTTGACAAATGTTAGCCCCTGGTTCCGAAATGCTTCAAGCACGGCATCAGCCTGATGACCCACAATCACCGTAATATCCGGGGAACCAACCGCTTTGGCCGTCGCCACCACATAGCTTAACAGAGTTTTCCCATGGAGGAGGTGAAGAACTTTTGCCAGATCCGATTTCATTCTCTTTCCCTGGCCGGCGGCAAGTATTATTGTGCTTATGCTTAGTATCATAAAACCCTCACATGAAATTCATTGGGTCAACATCAACCTTGACTTCCAACCTGGCCTTAGCCGCTTCTGCTCTGATCATATCAATCATGATCATCTGCGCCTTAGTATCCTGGCCTTTCAAAAGGAGCTGCCAACGATACCTGCCCCTTATTTTGCTCACCGGCGCTTCCACGGGACCGAGGATATCAATTGCCAACTTGTTACTCCGTACGGCTTGCTTCGCCAGGCGGCCTATTATTTCAATGCCTTCTCTACCACGCTCTCTATTGGCGCTGCTGATTTGCAGGTTGACGATTCTGACATAGGGTGGATAGCGAAGAGTCTTGCGCAGCTTTATTTCGTCTTCATAGAAACCGTGGTAATCGTGATTTATTGCCCTTTTCAGGGCATAGTGTTCCGGATTAAAGGTCTGGACAACCACCAAACCCCTCAAATCCCCCCTTCCGCTCCGTCCGGCAACCTGCGTGAGCATTTGAAAGGTTCTTTCACCGGCCCGAAAATCGGGGACATTCAGGGAAAGATCGGCGGCCACAACACCCACAAGCGTTATCCCAGGGAAATCATGGCCCTTCGCAATCATTTGCGTACCCACCATGATGTCCAACTCCCGCTTAGCCAACAGCCGCAGCATTTTTTCCCCATCGCCCCGGTGTGCGGTGGTATCGCTGTCCATACGACCGACCCTGGCATCTGGAAAAAGTCGCTTTACCTCCCCCTCCAGTTTTTCCGTCCCCAAACCATAACTACGGAGACGACTTCCAGAGCAACTTGGACAAAGGCGGGCCGTCTTTATGGCGTAATCACAGTAATGGCATCTAAGCAATCCCAAGGCGGCGTGATGGGTAAGTGTAAGCTCGCAGTTCAAGCACTTAAAAACATAGCCGCAATCGGCACAAAGCACCACCGTATCAAAGCCACGCCGATTCAAGAAAAGCAGAATCTGATTTTTTGCCGCCAGGGTACGCGACATATCTTCCAGCAATACATTGGAAATAATCGGCGTCTCAAAATTTTCTTCGCAGGCAGTTTTCATATCAACAATCTTAAAAACCGGTAAGTCTCTGTTTTCAACCCTTCTGGGCAAGGAAAGATAGTGATATTTTTTCTTCCGAACGTTATAATAGCTCTGGATGGCTGGGGTAGCGGAGCCTAAAACAACTGTGGCGGCGCTATGCTTTGCCTTAACAATCGCCATATCACGGGCATTATACCTTAGCCTTTCATCCTGCTTGTAAGACCCGTCGTGCTCCTCATCCACGATGATGAGGCGCAGATCCCGCATCGGCGCAAAAAGGGCGGAACGTGCACCAATGGCAATCTTTATCTCGCCTTTCTGAATTCTCTGCCACTGTCGGGCACGCTGACTCCTGGAGATCCCGCTGTGTATGACCGCTATCTCCTCCTCCTTGAATCTTCCCCTGACGCGCGCAATGAGCTGCGGCGTAAGGCTTATTTCCGGGACAAGGGAAATCACGCCCCCTCCCATTTCCCGCGCGACCGCCATCAGACGCAGATATATTTCCGTCTTGCCGCTACCCGTCACGCCGTGCAGAAGATATGGCGAAAACTGCCCTGCCACAAGGCTAGGCAAAATTTCTTGCAAGACGCCTTCCTGATCATCGTTTAAAACTACCTTGCGGTCCGCGACTATATCCTCAGGCACAGACGGTATTACTTTTTTTTTCTTTGGAGAAAAGGGGGTAGGAAGAACCTCTGATAACATTTTCCCTATAGGGTAAAGATAATATTGGCCAACCCAACGGTAAAAGGACAGTTCGTCCTCGTTGAAATAGGGAACGCCATCGTCTATGCTTATTATTTCTTTGATATTTTTGAAGTCGGAAACAGAAGTTATTTCCAGGATATAACCAGTCACCACCCTTTTTCCGAAAGGCGCCTGTACAAGCTTTCCGACTGCTGCGTCACATATCATTGCCGACGGAACCGCATAGGAAAACAGCTTATCCCGAGGAATATTAATGGCAACTCGAACATACATGGAGCGGTTTCCCTTTATCAAGGGTGGGAAAGCTAATTGATAATCCAGGGTCTATCAGCGAAGACAATATTTGAACGATCATCCAAGGAAACTACGTGCGGCAATGATTGAAGGGCTGACAGCGGTAGAAGCCTAGAACGCAGTCATGCGCCTTTTAATTTTTCCAGTTTCTCTTCCTTCGTTTTGCACTCTATGCACAGGGTGGTTACCGGCCTTGCCATCAATCTCTTTTCCGAGATAGGCCCCTCGCAAACCTCACAAATACCGAAGGTGCCCTCATCGATACGCTGGATAGCCTCCCGCATTTTCAAGATCAGTTTCCGCTCTCTATCGCGGATACGCAGCTCAAAATTCCTATCCGCCTCTAAAGAGGCCCTGTCATTTGGGTCGGGGAAATTCTCCTTGCCAGTGTTCATTTCAGAAACGGTCTTTTCTGCCTCCCCATGTAACTCATTGATTTTCTGGGTCAGCATAAATCTGAAAACTTCCATTTTTTCCGGCTTCATTACCATAACTGCCTCACCCTGCCCCTCACCCACGCCAACCAAGGCACCCAAACGCGGAACCTCTATACCCAAAACCTTTTTTTTTGTAAAGAAAAATCTATGAGGCGTCGGGCAAGAGTCCGCGGCACTATTTACTCCGGGGCATAAACCTTGCTGATCTTGCCCACGATATTTGTTGTGGAAGCGCCCACGACGGATGGGATAATCGACACTTTTCCGCCCCACTGGGCAACCGCTTCCCCTCCCACAACCTCTTCCTCCGCCCAATCGCCGCCTTTAACAAGCACGTCGGGGCGCAAGTACTCAATCAAGGAAAGCGGTGTGGTTTCAGAAAAAATGGTAACGTAATCAACTGACGCCAGCGCGGCCACCACAATGGCCCTTTCGCTCTCGGTAATCAGAGGCCTTTTTGCGCCTTTGAGGGATTTTACGGACGCATCGCTGTTCAGGGCAAGAACCAGAACATCCCCCATGTCCTTAGCCGCCTGCAGATAGCGGACATGTCCCACATGCAGGATGTCAAAACAACCGTTGGTAAAAACAATTTTACGTCCCTCTCCTCGCAATCGCTCCAGTTCCTGCTTCAATTCTTCTCTCTGATATATCTTGCCTTCCATCGAACCTCCCTACCATTAACAAGCCCTGGCCAAAGTCAGCACAGCCACCCTTTCGGCCTTGCTTTTCATCAGTACGAGCGCACATTCCCCGGCGGTATTGCCTGTTGTGTAAACGTCATCGACAAGGATGATACTTGCGCCCTTTATCCGTTCTTGGTCAGTTACGGCAAAGGCGCCTTTGATATTAAGGCCTCTTCTGTCCCTGCCCAGCCCGACCTGCGGTTCGGTACAAACAACGCGCCGAAGACTTGCAATGTCAAGCTCCAGGGAACAACAACGGGAAATTTCCCTGGCCAAAACCAAGGCCTGATTGAAACCTCGCTGCCTTAAGCGGCGGGGGTGGAGAGGCACGGGGATAATCAACGAGTAATCCCTAATGAGAAAAGATGGATAGGTGAATTGGGCCATTAATTCTCCCAGGCGCTCACCTATAGATACCTTTCCACCATATTTAAACCGATGTATAACATCCAGTAACACGCTCTCGTACCGCCCCAGCGCCCGAGCAATTAAAAAAGCGGGCGCGGCCAGCAGACATGCACCGCAAAGATGGTCCTGCTCCTCCGGTTCATCATAGGGATGGCCGCAGCAGGGACAGATGGGAGAACTAATTAATTCTAGCCGGGTATAACATGGGAGGCAGAAAGGCAAGCGTGTATCGCGAAGCACGGCGCCACATGCCATACATTGAGGAGGGAAAACGACATCCGCCAGGCCCTTCAGCATACTCTCCAAAGCTGACACCTTTACAGCATATATCTTAAGAGGAAGACTTGAATCAAGTTCATAAAAACAAAAAATATTTTTAACATCTGCACATCGGGTCGAAGCTATTCGCCTACATCCCTTGGTCAAGAGCAGTTAAGGCAAGCCTGTCATCGCCCACAGCCATTTGGGGCGCCTCGGACCACAGTCTTTCTATATCGTAAAATACCCTTACAGGCTCATAAAAAATATGGACAACAACATCTCCATAATCCATAAGAGTCCATTGTCCATGGCTTTCACCCTCAACACCCAGGGGAAGAACTCCGTTTTTTTTCATTTTTTCCCGAATTGCTGCAGCCACGGACTGGACTTGCCGATCCGAGGCACCACTGCAAATAACAAAATAATCAGTAAAGGCAGATATTTCCGCCACCTTCAAGATCATCAGATTCTTGGCTTTTTTCTCCAGCGCGGCATTCGCGCACTGGAGCACTATTTCTCTTGCAGCAATCTCTTTAATATTCTCCATATGTTGCTTCGTAACAGAATGCCCGCAGCATGTCAATCTGAATCGGCAAAAATTACTGATTATCCGCTCAAAACTGAATCTTTCCCCGGAAATCTTCATTTTCCATTGCCTTTTCACCCCTCCTGTGTTAACCATCACCCCTTCATAAAAAGCTCCTAAAGAGATATTAAGGCATGGCCGCAATCAAAGCAGTAAAGGGTTTTAAAGACATCTTGCCCGAGGAAACCGGCAAATGGCGCTATATCGAAGCTAAGGCCCGTGAAGTTTTCGCCGCTTTCGGGGTGCGGGAAATCAGAACCCCCTTGCTGGAAAAGACGGAACTCTTCCAGCGGGGTATCGGCTCCACGACGGACATTGTGGAAAAGGAGATGTACACTTTCCTGGACCGGGGCGATGACTACCTGACCTTGCGTCCCGAGGCCACCGCCTCGGTGATTCGGTCTTATGTGGAACACGGCCTGTTTAATACCGACCTGGTGGCTAAGCTCTTTACCATCGGCCCCATGTTCCGCCGCGAAAGACCGCAAAAAGGGCGCTTCCGGCAGTTTCACCAGATTAATGTGGAATATCTTGGTCTCGACGCTCCCCGCATCGACGGCGAAATCATCCTGCTGCTTACCCATCTGCTCAAGAGTATAGGGATTACCAATCCGGGGCTGGAGATTAACTCTCTGGGCTGCCCGGCCTGCCTCCCGGCCTTCCGTGCCGCCATCCTGAACTTTCTGGACGACAAGCACGAGGGGCTTTGCGAAGATTGCCAGCGGCGGCTCCACACGAATCCCCTCCGGTTATTGGACTGCAAGGTGGAAGGCTGCCGGAAAATAATGACCGGCGCCCCCCAACTCGGTGATTTTCTCTGCCCACCCTGCGATACCCACCAGGCAACGGTCCGGAAAATACTGGAAGACTTCGGTATCGCTTATAAAATAAATCCCCGGATGGTACGCGGCCTGGATTACTACAGCCGCACGGCCTTCGAGGTAACGACGGAATGCCTGGGCGCGCAAAACGCCGTCGCCGGAGGCGGCAGGTACGACAGTCTGGTAGCCGAGTTGGGTGGCCCTGATATTTCCGGCATCGGCTTCGCGATCGGCATGGAACGGCTGATTTCCCTCCTTCCTCAGAATCAGGAAGACTTTAATACCCGCCCTGATTTATTCATTGTGGCCTTGGGCGAGGCAGCACAAGCGGCGGCCTTTTCACTGGGCAACCGTTTGCGAATGCGAGGCTTGTGGACGGAAATGGATTATACCGGCAAGAGTCTGAAAAGCCAGATGAAACGGGCCGACAAATTCGGCAGTCGCTATGCCCTGATCCTGGGTGAAAAGGAAATAACCGGGGGAAAGGCCATCTTGAGAAACATGCAGGACAGCACCCAGGAAACCATCGATTTTGCGGATTGGGAAGAAACGCTGCTTAAGACCATAAAGGCGAGGTAAAAGATTTTGTCAGATTTTATCACCACAAAAAAAAGAACCCACTATGCCGGCGATCTGTCCCCGAACCTGGTCGGCAAGGAAGTAATCCTGATGGGCTGGGCGCACCGGCGCCGCGATCATGGCGGGGTGATCTTTGTCGATTTAAGAGACCGGGCAGGAATCGCCCAGATTGTCTGCAATCCGGAAATCAACCCCCAGGCCCACGGGGAAGCGCAAAAAATCAGGAGCGAGTTTGTCCTGGCCATTCGGGGCAAGGTTTGCCTGCGTCCCGAGGGCATGGAAAACCCCGATATAAAGTCGGGCGCCGTAGAGGTCATCGTTGAGGAACTGGCTATCCTGAATGAGTCCAAAACGCCCCCCTTCCCCCTTGATGACTGGACCGATCCTGCGGAAAACCTGCGGCTCAAATACCGCTACCTGGACCTCCGTCGGCCGGAGATGCAGAAGAACCTGCTGCTCCGCAGTCAGGTCGCCGCCGCCACGCGGGATTATCTGCAAAAAGCCGGTTTTATAGAGGTGGAAACGCCCTTTCTGACAAAAAGCACCCCGGAAGGCGCCCGTGACTATCTGGTTCCCAGCCGGGTCAACAAAGGGACGTTCTACGCCCTGCCCCAATCGCCCCAGCTTTTTAAACAATTGCTGATGGTCTCCGGCTTCGACCGTTACTATCAAATCGTCAAGTGCTTTCGCGACGAGGACCTGCGGGCCGACCGCCAGCCTGAATTTACCCAGATCGACGCGGAGATGTCTTTTATTAATGAAGCGGACGTCATCAGCATCATGGAAGGTCTCATGGCCCACCTCTTTCAGACCTGTCTCGGCCGGACACTACCCTTACCCTTTCCCCGCTTACCCTATACCGAGGCCATGGCCCGCTACGGCAAGGATAACCCCGATGTCCGCTTTTCCATCGAATTACGTGAGCTTACCGATATTTTGGGTGATTCCGCCTTCAAGCTGTTCCGGGAGGTGATTGTCGGCGGCGGTGTCGTGAAGGCGATCAGGGTCGAGGAAGCTCAGCCCCTGTCCCGCAAGGACATGGATGAACTTAAGGATTACGTTGCCCCCTACGGCGCCAAGGGGTTGGCCTGGGCGCGGATCACCGCCGAAGGCTGGACCTCTCCTATCTTCAAATTCCTCTCGCCACTGGAGGTGCAGGAGATCAATCGCAGGATGGCCGCACGGGAAGGGGACGTCCTCTTTTTCGTGGCGGATACGCCCGCCGTCGTCAACGCTTCCCTGGGAAATTTACGGCTTCATCTGGCCCAAAAGCTTAATCTTATCGATGGGCAGGACTTTGCCTTTACCTGGGTAACGGAATTTCCCCTTTTTGAATACAGTGACACGGAAAAGCGCTATGTCTCGACACATCACCCCTTCACCTCGCCCGCCCGGGAAGATTTGCCGCTGATCACGGCCGATCCCGGCAAGGTCAGGGCCAGGGCCTACGATCTGGTGCTTAACGGTTCGGAAATAGGCGGGGGCAGCATTCGTATTCACCAATCCGAGGTCCAGTCCCTCATCTTTCAGGCCTTGGGAATCAATAAACAAGAGGCGCGCCACAAATTCGGCTTCCTGCTCGATGCCCTGGAATACGGTACGCCACCCCACGGCGGTATCGCCTTCGGCCTCGACCGCCTCATCATGGTGATGACCGGCGCCGAATCGATACGCGACGTGATTGCCTTCCCCAAAACGCAAAAAGCCACCTGTCCTCTCACGGACGCCCCTTCCGAGGTCGGCATGGATCAACTGCTGGAACTTTCCCTGAAGATTGTCAAGTAGCGGCAAGAGAATCAATAATGCGTGGCAGCCTTTCCTCTTGACAGGCTGTAGTCGGCTAGTGAATAATAGAAACAAATAAAATTGGAGAGATTACCGTGGCAAAATGGAATGCAGAGAAAAGAGTACTGGAACACGAACATACCAGGGGCTGGAAAATTGAGCTGAAGGATGTGGCCGAACCTAATCTGCATAAGGAGATTTTCCCCTATTCCGAAGTTTGCAAAATCGATTTTGACCACAAGGTATACCCGATTGCCCCGGCAGAAGAAATATTCATCACCGACACTACCTTTCGGGATGGTCAACAGGCAAGGCCCCCCTACACCGTGCAACAGATCGTCGACCTGTTCACACTCATGAACAAGCTGGGCGGCCCCAATGGGATCATCAGGCAATCGGAATTCTTTCTTTACAGTAAAAAAGATCGTGAAGCCGTGGTGGAATGCCAGGCTTTAGGCCTGCCCTTTCCGGAGATCACCGGCTGGATCAGGGCCAATAAAGAAGACGTACGGCTAGTCAAAGATGCCGGGCTGAGGGAGACGGGCATCCTGACCTCCGCTTCTGATTACCATATATTTCTGAAACTGAACAAAACCCGCAGGCAAGCTCTCGATGACTATCTGGGTATCGTCAAATCCATCCTCGATGCCGGCATCGTGCCGCGTTGCCATTTTGAAGACATCACCAGAGCGGATATTTACGGCTTCTGCATTCCCTTCGCCCTGGAATTGATGAAATTAAGAGAGGAAAGCGGTATCGACATCAAGATCCGGCTTTGCGACACCATGGGATACGGGGTAACCTATCCGGGTACTGCTCTGCCCCGCAGCGTCCCTAAACTGGTACGCGCTTTCATAGACGACGCCTTCGTACCCGGCCATCTTTTAGAGTGGCATGGCCACAATGACTTCCATAAGGCGATGATCAATGCGACCACTTCCTGGCTTTACGGCTGTAGCGCGGCCAACTCCACGCTCCTGGGCATGGGGGAAAGAACGGGCAATCCCCCCATCGAGGGCCTGATCATCGAATACATCGCTTTAAGGGGAAATCTGGATGGCATTGACACAACAGTCATTACCGATATCGCCACATATTTTGAAAAGGAGGTCGGGGTCCGGATTCCGTCCAATTATCCCTTTATCGGTTCGGAATTCAACGTCACCATGGCAGGCGTCCATGCTGATGGCCTGATCAAGTGCGAAGAAATTTACAATATCTTCGATACCAAAAAGATTTTAAAACGGCCCATAACCGCTACGGTAAGCGACAAATCTGGCAATGCAGGCATTGCCTTCTGGATAAATCAACATTTGAACCTGCGGGGAGAAGACGCCTTGGACAAGCGGCACCCCGGGGTTTCCAAAATCCATAAAAAGATCATGGAACAGTACGATAGCGGCCGTGTTACAGCCATGTCACATGATGAAATGGATAAGCTGCTCCGCAAGAACATCCCTGAGATCTTCATGTCCGAACTGGACCGGATCAAACTGGTGGTCTCGGAAGCAGCGGTGGCGGCCGTCAAGCAGGTCATCGGCCACGATGTGATGAAAACCATGGCGCCGGAACTCCAAGAACCTGTTTTACAAACCTTTATCGAAGAGAATCCCTCGATCCAATTCGCCTATGTTGTTGATTTGAATGGTAAGAAGATCACAAAAAACATCACCAACGTTATCGACAGGGCCAAATATGAAAACTACGGCGTCGGCGTTGATCAATCAGATCGGGAATGGTTCATCGATCCGATGAAGACGGGCAAGATACATGTCACCGATTTCTATGTTTCCAAGATGACAGGGGCTTTATGCATCACCGTCTCCTCGCCGATCGTGGACGATAATGACGACATGGTAGGGGTCTTCGGCGTGGATATCAAGTTTGAAGACTGGGTAAAGCGGGAGGAAAACCTCGCCGAGGCAACCCAGATCGCTCTCAAGTCAGAAATCGCGGACAAATACAAGCACGACTGGACACTATAAGACCCTGAAAGTCGTATAAAGCGCACACTTTAAGTAAAAAACAGTACTTCTAATCACGATTTTCAAACGAAAGTCGCGATTTTTTGTTGCTTTTTATAGTGTACGTATATTATAGTATGCGAACACTATAAACAGGGGGTACAGGCATGTCTAAACCAATAACTGGAAAAACTCACGTCGGCGAACGGCGTGAAAAGCGTCCGAATGGCGATGTTTACGTCTACGAGAGGATTACGGCCTATAATGAAAAGACCAACCAGACTTACACGGTCAGTCA
>JBAQLR010000002.1:0-4050 GCA_049302035.1 Syntrophales bacterium | reverse complement strand
CCTGCATTCCCGCGCTTAATGTAACGAGGCAGGTGGAGCAATCCCCATCGCCTCATAAAGTTCGACTTGCCGCTTGGTTACTTCACCTACGCGCAGGTCATGCCCCGGTTGCTCGAAGCATTCAATGATGTCAAATTCATCAAGAAGTTCGTGCATAGTATACTTCTTGAACAGATTTTTGTCCTGCATCTTTTTCTTGATGTAGGAAAGATATATCAAGGCTATGAATTCCACAAACAGTTTTCCATCCAGACTTTGATCGGATGAGACAGCAGTACGGCTAAAATTCAAGCGTTCCTTCAGATTCCCAAATGCCTTTTCCACAAGGTCTTTGTTGCGGTAGATTTCCAGGGCTTCTAAGGGTTCCTTTACCTCATTGCTGAGAAGTGCAAAGTATCCGTAGTTTTTCTTTGCTTCAACAATGGCCTCCTCTATGGCCACTACCTTTGTTCCTCTCGCCGGGGTGGTATTGATGTCAAAATATTTAGCATACTGCTTCTCATGTTCCGGATTTCTCTTGCCGCTTTCCAGTTCACCGTGAAGCTTGCCAAGCATGATGTTGAAATTCTTCTCATCCTCCAAGGCCTTTTCGCCGTTGAAATAAAGATGGAGATACATGTGTTGGCGGCGGGGTGAAAATGCCCTATATCTGGCGGTTTGAAAATGTTAGTCCAAAGCGAGGATTGAAGTAGCCGCTGGAATCATTTTTCAGGTTCCAGCGGCTACTTGATGCCAAGGTTTTATGTCTCGATTATATCCTTCATCCGATAGCTGTCGCCCTCGATAACCACAGTTTCGGTATGGTGAAGTAGGCGATCCAGCAGCGCAGAAGTAAGGGTGCTGTCGTTATTGAAGATTTCGGGCCAGTTTTTGAAAACCCTATTGGTAGTTATGATCAGTGAGCCTTTTTCATAGCGGTGACTGATGACCTGAAAGAGTAAATCAGCGCCGGTTTTATCGATGGGGAGATATCCCAGTTCGTCGCAAACAATCATATCCGGCTTGAGATATTTATTCAGCTCTTGTTTCAGCCGACCAGCAGCTCGTGCGGCGGTCAAATTATTAATTGCCTCAACTGCCGTGGAGAACAGCACCGAGTATCCTTTGAGGCACGCCTCATACCCGAGTGCGGTGGCGAGGTGTGTTTTTCCAAGCCCGACTCCGCCAAGGAAAATCACATTGCTTTTATCTTCGATCCATTTGAGCCTGAACAGGTTTCGCACCTGTTGCTGATTGATTTTCTTAGGCCAGCTCCAGTTAAACTGCTCCAGGGTTTTTATTTGGGGGAAACGGGCCTGACCTATTCGACGCGCTATGGCACGATCACGGCGCTGATGGGTTTGTCCCTGGATCAATTCGGTCAGATAATGGACGTGGTTCCATTGTTTTTCGGCCGCCTGCTTTGCCATTGATTCATAATGTTCACGGATAAAATGCAGTTTCAGATAGCTGAGACTTTGATCAAGTTCCGGGGGTGGTGAGCCTGTTCTGGTCATAGCGTGCCTCCTTCAGTATCTTTTAAAGCCTTGCTGTAAACTTCCATATCCGGCTGATCGATTTCAAGTTCCAGGAGATCCTGCCTGCGTGTAAGGATCAATACGCCAGTCTCGGGCAGTTTTCTGGCCCGCTGTTCCAGGAGATTGGCGATGTACTCGCATGAAAAGGCCTGAAGGACGAATGCATCCTCAATAGCCCTTGCGACCGGACCAACGCCGTAGATTTCGCTTAAGGCGACGATTTTTATGATGTGCTGATGAGGATTCAAACGGCGCTGCTCAAGCTGCTGGTAATATGCCTGGGTTTTTGGAGAAAGCATTAGAAAGCGCATAAAGATTTTTTGATCCCGGGCTTTTTTACGCTGGGCGATCAGCTCTTTGGGATGATCCGGGTTTTCAATATCCTGCCGCCGATCATAGCTGCGGACATGGCGGGCGATCAGGTTTTCTTGATGATAAATGCAGAGCCGATCGGGGTAGGTTTTTAAGGTAAGCCTCTGGCCGGAATACTCAGCCGGTACTGAATAGCGGTTAGTATCCAGGGTTATTCGAAATTGTTTGCAGGCTCTTACCTGGGATATGGTTGCGACATCATAGGGGAACGCGGCAAGCTGGATCAAACTGCCACGTTCTTCGCTAAACATTTCAACGGGTTTTCTTCCGGTTTCCCCATGAATACGGATGTTGGCTATGTTGTCAAGCCAATGGATGGCGGCAGGGTTTACGATCTTGAAGTCGGGTATTTCGAGACCTGCCAGGAAGTTTTTTTTGACATAACCAACGCAATTTTCTACACGGCCTTTTTCGTTTCCTTTTCTGACGGCGCAGGGCGTTATGGAAAAACCGTAGTGATTGGCGAAGTCCAGATATTTGGGATTGAGAACCGGATTCTGGCCCAAGATGCGGCTAAGAACCGCTGACTTAAGGTTGTCTACCATGATTTTCTTGGGGACGCCCAGCCGGTTAAAAGCATTTTGATGGCAGGTCAGGAAATGCTCCATGGTCTGAGAGACGGTAAACTCGACATACATCATGCGGCTGTAGCAAAGCACCATGACAAAGAAGCTGAGCTTGCGGCTGGTGGATCCGACGTTGACTGAGCCATAGGACCCCCAATCTACCTGAGCGCACTCACCCGGCGCAAAAGATAACTTGAGAAACGGCTCCACCCTTCGGGGTCTTATCTTTCGCACATATTCTTTTACGATGGTGTAGCTGCCGTCAAAGTTTTCTTCCCGGAGGCGCTGAAAGATCTGGGTTGCCGAATAGGCATGGGTCGAAAGCAGCCGAATGATATGGTCTTTGAACGGATCGAGCTTGCTGCTTTGCCGGAATGCTTTTCGGGGGCAATATCGTTTTTGATTGAGCAGTTTACGCACGGTGCGCTCGTCAATGCCAATCTCTCTGGCAATCTGCGGGCAGGTAAGTCCCTTTTGTTCATGGTAGGCTTTAATTTGCATGAAGGTTTCATAATCAATCATGACGTCCCTCCCCTTGCCTGCTTGAGAATGTCGTCTAGGGAGAGGGGCTTGTCCATAACGGATCGTGATGCGGCTTCTTTTTCAGTGATGTCCAGTGACAGCACCTGATATAAAGGCTTTTGCCAGGCAATCAGGCCGATGCGAATCAGGTTTTGCCTGGCTTTCTCCAGGGTGATGCGATCCATGGAAAGATGCTTCATGATCGAATCATCGGCGTAATAGCTCAGTCCCCTGGCATCGCCGACGGTGACCAAAAACAGATACAGCGCCGCCGCCGGGTGGCTGCACTGTTCAATATGATGGTCACGGATCAGGCGGTGGTCAAGCCAACTGAACTGCTTGGGGACCTGGCGGACCCCTTCGGGAAAGATGGGCTGTTTCGATACCATGTTGTCCTCCTTTGCTGTGGGTAGAATTATTAACTACATCTTGCCCCAATCGTAGCAAACGGCGGACGGTTATGGCCATGTCATCTTGTAACGCAGATCCCGTGAAGTTGGCTATTAACCCTAATAAAACGATATGTTGTGTGCTTAAGATATCTTGTAACGCACCGGAAGGCAGATCGGCTGTATCCATATTATTTTCAGCAGGTTGCTCATTTAAGGTCTCTTGTAACGTACTGACCGTTTTCCCGGATTTTCTCCGCCAGTAGCCCGGGTGCTCCTTTCGCCACTCCTGTACGCGTTGAACGTTTGTTGGTCCGCAAAAATAGTTTCGGTTCTCTGGCTTTTCCGTCCAACGCTTTTGGCTGTCAGCTTTACTGGCCCTGCGGCATTCAGGCTTAAAGCAGTATTCCTGACGTGTGGCATTGCGAGGATTCGGCGGAAATAAATCTTTGCAGTTACGGCATCTTTTATCTTTTATTGGCTCCATTGACCTTGCGTCTCCTTGAAGTCAATGGTAGAAGAAAACGGAAGCTTTTTGAATGCTGATCAAGAAAGAGGCGGGAACAAAACGAAGAAAATGGAAGAAGAATATTTATAAATTTACTTCCAGGGAAGAAGACTCAATTACGTCACATATCATGTTCGTGCCGCCAGCTTTAGTGCAATTCCAGGTCGCCGCTGGCA
>JBAQLR010000001.1:0-2500 GCA_049302035.1 Syntrophales bacterium | reverse complement strand
TTGATAGAGTTCGGGAGCTTGCGTGGGGGTAAAGCCTACGAGATCCAGACAAAGAGGGAGCATGGCTGGTTGGTCTGCAAGCCAGCGGCCGACATCGGCAATGCCACCCACGACAGCGGCAACTTTGATCGTCTTTTGGTCACCACGGAGGTAGAGCCACTTTAACGCCAAGTAAGTCATCATCCCGCCGCGGGAAATGCCCACCATGCCTAAACGCTCGCTATCCACGTAAGGCTGCTTATTTAGCAGCGCGAGAAGATGTAAGACGTCGTTGACGTCGGATCCCCCAAATTCCTCTTTCCCCTCGCTGCCGGCATTACCGCGGTATTGCGAGGCGGTGTCAACAATATATCCCGCTTCCACATAAGGGATCAGCTCCGGCCCCGCGAGGATGCCGGTTTTTCTACTTCCCCCACGATTATAAATAATGGCCGGCCGGGTTTTGTCTCCTTTGGGGCGGCCGAGGAAGCCATGTACTCGCAGGCCGTCACTCCAACAGGTGAGGGCGAAATAGACCGATGCCTCCGTCTCGAAAAGCAAGGTGAGTGATTCTAACTCTCCACTGCTTTGCGACGGGTTCTGTTTATTTACCGGCAGTTGCCTCCGTTTATAATACTCGATAATTACTTAATATTTTTTAAAAAAAGGATATGAGAAAGGTTGGGATGTGTCAAGCAAAATGTCCCCAAGGCGGGCATCTCAAAATTTTTAGAAATTCTTCTTGACAATCCTTTTTTTTTAAACTAAAAGACTACTAAAAAGATAGACTAAATATACTAAAAGCCAATGCCTTGCTGCGGCAGGCAAAAAACAGAGGCTTGAGAAGAAGAAAGGAGAAGAAAATGTTGTTGCGAAGGTTGTCTTATTGGGGCTCTATCTTTGTCGGTACTGAACAAACAATGAAGATAGAGGGGAAAAGGAAGAGTGACAAGCGGTTCATGGTTGCGGCCTTGATCGCCGGACTGCTTTTGGGGACAAGTCCGATCGCGGCCGCCGATGCACCGGAGGAGCGCTGGCAGGAACTGAATCAGAAGATCCGTATTCTGGAGCGGAAGCTGGAGCTGGATAAGGAAGTCGCAGACGCGGAGGCTGCGAAACGTGCCGTGGTCGAAGCCGGCGAGAAAGGGTTCCTGATCCGTTCGACCGACGGCGCCTGGCAACTGAGGATCAGGGGCTACGTTCAGGCCGACGGGCGTTTTTTCTTCGACGATAACGCCCAGCCCCTCACTAACGACCTCCTCCTGCGCCGGGTGCGGCCGGTCATCGAGGGGACGCTGGCCAAGTATTACCAGTTCCGGATCATGCCCGAGTTCGGCAGCGGCAAGACGGAGCTTCAAGATGCTTATCTCGAAGCGAACCGCTGGCCAGCGGCCAAACTCCGGGTCGGCAAGTTCAAACCGCCGGTAGGGCTGGAGCGGTTGCAGTCGGGGAGCGAGCTGCTTTTTGTGGAACGGGCGTTTCCCACCAGCCTGGTTCCCAACCGTGACGTGGGTCTGCAACTTGCCGGGGATCTGAACGGCGGCATATTCAGTTACGCCCTCGCGGTATTCGACGGCGGTGTCGACGGCGGCAGCGCGGACGGCGACACCAATGACGACAAAGACTTCGTCGCGCGACTCTTCAGCCATCCTTTCCAGAAGTCCGGCATCGCCTCTCTGAAAGGGCTGGGGATCGGCGTGGCCGGCAGCCACGGGAACCAGGCAGGCGCCCTGCCTTCGTTCAAATCGCCGGGGCAGCAAACCTTTTTCAAATACGCCACGGCCACCGTTGCGGCCGGCCGACGCTGGCGCGTTGTCCCGCAGGCCTATTACTACGCCGGCCCCTTCGGCTTGCTCACCGAGTATGTGCGTTCCGTCCAGGAAGTGAAGAACGGCAGTGCAACGGAAGACCTGGCCAACATTGCCTGGCAGGTGGCGGCCTCCTGGGTGGTAACGGGCGAGGAGGCATCCTATAAGGGGGTCAAGCCGAAACGTTCCTTCGCTCCCGCTGTTGGCGCCTGGGGGGCACTGGAGGTGGCGGCGCGCTATCACGAACTGCAGGTGGATGACAAAGCGTTTCCGGTTTTTGCCGATCCGGCCAAGTCCGCCAAAGAGGCGCGGGCCTGGGCGGTGGGGTTCAATTGGTACCTGAACCGCAACGTCAAGCTGGCAGCCGACTACGAAGAGACTAAATTTGACCGGGGCCACACCACCGGTAATCGCGAGACGGAAAATATCTTGTTTACCCGTTTCCAGGTAGCCTACTAACGTTTATCAGAAATTAAATACAGGAGGAAATACGATCATGAAAAAATTTATCCCGACACTGGTCTTTGCGGCTCTGTTTCTGGGTTTGTTCACGGCCGGCACCGGCCTGGCCAAAGAGATCAAGCTGCTTAACGTTTCTTACGATCCGACGCGCGAGCTTTATCAGGAATATAACGCGGCCTTCAACAAGTATTGGCAGGGAAAAACGGGGCAATCCGTAACCGTCAAGCAGTCCCACGGCGGCGCCGGCAAGC